>JARLGS010000824.1 GCA_031292695.1 Mycobacterium sp.
CTCGATGCGCTGTTGCAGCGCCAACGCCGGTAACGCACCACCCATCATCCACCATCACATCAGGCCCTGGCGGCCTGTGGGGAAACACCATGCGCAAGATTCCAACCCTGGCCCTGGCCGCACTGGCCCTGGCGACACCGATGTTCGTCAGCGCCGCTGATGCGACACCACCCGCTGGCGCAAAAAACATCGTTATCGTCCACGGCTCCTTCGTCGACGGATCGGGCTGGCGGGTCGTTCACGACTTCCTGATCCACAAGGGCTACAAGGTCACCGTCGTGCACCAGCCAGCGACCGGTATGGACGAGGACATCGCTGCCGCCCGGCTGGTCCTCGACCAGCAGGTCGGCCCGGTGGTGCTGGTCGGCCACAGCTCCGGCGGCGCGGTCATCGGCATGGCCGGCGAGCGCGACAAGGTCAAGGCACTGGTCTATGTCGCCGCGCTGCAGCCGGAAGTGGGCGAAAGCCTGACCCAGTTGCTGGACTCCATGCCGACGCCGAACAACGACATCCACGCCACCCGCGACGGGCACCTGTTCGTCGACCGCGCCAGGTTCGGCGAAGACTTCGCCGCCGACCAGACCCGCAATCGCAGCGATTTCCTCGCCGCTTCGCAGATACCGGCGACCGCCGCGACCTTCGGCGCGCGGACCTGGGCCGCGGCCTGGCACCAGAAGCCCAGCTACGGGATCGTCGCCACCGAGGACAAGGCCCTCAATCCGGACCTGCAGCGCTGGATGTACAAGCGTGCCGGCTCCGTGGTCACCGAGATCAAGGGCAGCCACACGCTGTACATCTCACAGGCCGAGGCGGTGGCGAAAGTCATCGAGCAGGCCGCGTTGTGCGTCAAGTAACGCTCGCCCATATCGTAAGCATCACTGCTGTCCCCCTGACTGAATCTGGAGAAATATCATGGCTAACACCGCATCCCGTTTGAGCATGGCCACCGCCGCCGCGTTGATCGCACTGGCGTCCGCTTCGTTTGCCGTATCGGCCAGTGCCGCCGAGAAAGAGCAACCGGGCCGTTGCTACGGCGTCAACAGCTGCAAGGGCGA
>JARLGS010000825.1 GCA_031292695.1 Mycobacterium sp.
CGCCATCGGTGGTGCCGATCGCGGTGTCCGCGGGTGCCGATGGCGCGGTCGCAGCCGGCGTGGCGACGGCCGGCGCCGCCTGCTGCGCGACGGCGGGACGCGCCGGCAGAACGATCACCGACATGACGATCACGGACGTGACAATCGTGAGACAGGCGGCCAGCGCGGCCCGGAGACGGAAACTGCTGCTCATCGGTTCTTGCTCACACTTCGGCCCAGCGGCGGATCAGATTGTGATAGATACCGGTCAATTTGACCGTTTCAGGGTCATCGCGTCCCAGCCGGGCCGACAACCCCTGGATTGCCGTATCGAGATCGAAGATCAGGCTGCGGGCGTGGGCATCGCGTACCATGCTCTGCAGCCAGAAGAAAGATGCCACCCGGGCGCCGCGGGTCACCGGCGTCACCATATGCAGGCTGGTGGACGGGTACAGCACCGCGTGCCCCGCCGGCAGCTTGACCTCATGGGAGCCATAATAGTCTTCGACCACCAGATCGCCGCCATCATAGTCCTCGGGTTCCGATAAAAACAGCGTGACCGACAGATCGGTGCGGATCCGCAGCCCGGTGAGCGGATCGCCGCGCACCGCGTTGTCGACATGGATGCCGAAATGATGGCCGCCGGAAGCGGCGTAGCGGTTGAACAGCGGCGGAAAGATCTGCAGCGGGATCGCCGCCGAGATGAACAGTGGGCTTGCGGTCAACGCGCTGATGACTCGCTGGCCGAGCGTCCGCGCCAATTCGCCGTCGGGGGGCAGCTGCTCGTTGCGCTTCACCATGGCCGACTGGGCGCCCGCGGTGGAGCGGCCGTCCTCCCACTCGGCGGCGTCCATGACGCGGCGGAATTCGGCCACCTCGGCCTTGCTCAGAACGTCGGGGACGCAGATCAGCATCGAGACTCCAGTCCGACAATCAACGCATTGGGATCGTGTTCCTCGGCCGTCATCCCCGCGAAAGCGGGGATCCAGTAATCACCATGCGCGCTGACGGATACTGGGTTCCCGCTTTCGCGGGAACGACGTCGGGAATGGTCGGGGACCTCGCGCCAAGGGATGAGTTTCACGCGATCTCCCCTAGAACTTCGCGCTCATCACCAGGCCGGCGACGCGGCCCGGAGCGACGAACACGAACGGCGTCGCGCTCTGGTAGAAGCCGTCGTAGTAGAGCTTGTTGAAGATGTTGTTGACGAAGATCTTCGCGGTCAGGTTCGCCGTCACCTTCTTCTCGACGAAGGCGTCGAACCGCCAGTAGCTCGGCAGCTGAGTGCCCTGGTTGGCCGCCAGCAGCGTACCGCCGTAGATCTTGGAGCGGTAGGTCGCCTGACCGCCGAGTTCCCAGCCGCCGTCGAATTCGTATTTCGTCAGCACGTTGAAGGACTGGTGCGCGATGTTGGCGAGCTGCAGACCGACATTGGTCGTATAGCCCGCGGTGGTCGGCGGCGCGACGTTCGATGCGGTGATCTTCGACTGCATCAGCACGATGCCGCCGAACACGCTCCAGCGATCGGTGATCTTGCCCGCGGCCTCCAGATCGATGCCCTGAACGCGGTAGGCCGCGCCCGCCACGATGGTGTTGGCGACGCCGTTGACGGTGCCGGATTCCCGCGCGTTCTCCTTGGTGGTCTGGAACAGCGCGCCGGTGAGCAGCAGCCGGCGATCGAACAGTTCCCACTTGGTGCCGATCTCGGCGGCCTTGTTGCGCTCGGGGCCGAAGATCTGGCTGGCCAGCTGGGTCAGGCTGACGCCGCCATAGCTCGACGACGTTCCGTCGAGCTCGGCGCCGACCGGATTGGCCGAGGTCGCGTAGGCCGCGTACAGGCTGGCATAGGGCAGCGGCTTGACCACCACGCCGGCATTCCAGTTGAACAGGCCGCTGTCGACCGACGGCGCGGACAGGGTATTGTTGTGCGCGCGCAGACTGTAGTCGTCGTAGCGGATGCCGCCGTTGAGGATCAGCAGGTCGCGGTAGTTGGCGGTGTCGATCAGGTAGGCACTCTTGGTATCGACGGTCGTGACCGTCGGATTGCCGGTTACCGTGGGCAGGCTCGAGAACGGCGTGTAGTTGTAGGCCGGGTCGAAGATCGATTGCCCGGAGAGACTGCCGCTGCCGGTGAACGGCGTGCCGGTGGTCAATTCGGAGGCCAGTCCGGTGTACTTGTCGATCGAGACCCGCTCGTTGGAAATCTCGACGCCGGTGACGGCGGTGTGCTTCCACGGCCCGGTGTCGAACTTGAACGTCGCATCGCTCTGGTTGGCGAGCACGTTGGCGACCTGGTAGCGGCTCTGCGGGTTGGCGGTGAAGGTCCACAGCAGCGGATTGGCGTTGGTGGTGATCGGGCTCTCGGGAATCGTCCCGACATAGCTGAGCACGGCGCGCTCGGCCCGCAGCCGGCTGCTCAGGGTGATGTTGTCGTTGACCTTCACCTCGCCGGCGACGGTGCCGATGTCCTGGGTGGTCTTCTGGAAGTCGCGGTTGACGAAGCCGTAATAGGTGTTGCGCGGCACGCCGACCTCGGTCACCGGCACGTTGCCCTGCTTGTACCAGGGCACGCCGAAGTCCGGCAGCGAATTGAGGTCGGTGTGGACATAGCTGCCGGTGATCTTGACGTTGTCGGTCGGCGTGTACTTCACCGCCGCGAAGGTGCCCCAGCGGTCGTCGGTGGTCAGCGAGCGTCCGGCGACGCCGGCGTCCTGGAACAGGCCGCCGGCGCGCACCGACAGCGTCGGATTGATGACCTGGTTGACGTCGAGCGTCAGCCGCCGGCCGCTGTCGGTGGTGAGCGAGCTTTCCGCGTTGTAGAAATTGCGGTCGCCGGCCTGCTTGGTGACGATGTTGATGGCGCCGCCGGCGGTGCCGCGGCCCGCATAGGACGACGCCGGGCCGCGCAGGATCTCCACCTGTTCGGTGAAGAAGTTCTCGCGGATGCTGACGGCGGGATCGCGGATGCCGTCGACGAAGATGTCGTTGCGCGCGTCGAAGCCGCGGATGAAGAAGCGGTCGCCGAAGGCGTTGCCGCCCTCGCCGGTGCCGAGCGTGACGCCGGCGGTGGTGCGGCCGATTTCCTTCAGCGAGGTGGCGTTCTTGTCCTCCAGCAGTTCCTTGGTCAGCACCGTGATGGTCTTCGGCGTATTGACGATCGGCTCGCTGAACTTGTTCGAGGCGACCCGGTTCGCCAGATAGGGCGAGGCCGCGTCGGCATAGGGATTGGCGTCGGCCGGCGCCAGTCCGCCG
>JARLGS010000826.1 GCA_031292695.1 Mycobacterium sp.
CAGGTACTGCACCAAGAGGCCGGCGAGCACCGGGCCGAGACCCAGACCGCCGATGTTCGCGACGGTAGCCGCGGCCGCGGCCTGGTCCTGCCGCGCCTCGGGCACCGACTCGACCACGGCGGCGGTTGCGGTACCGGTGAAGATGCCCGCCGACAGCCCGGACAGCAGCCGGCCCACAAGCAACAGCGGGACGCTGTCGGCATTGTGGAACACCACGGCGCTGGCCACGGCGGCGATGGCGCCGGCGATCAGTACCGGTCGCCGGCCGATGGCGTCCGACCAGCGACCGAACAGCAGCAGCGCGGCCAGCACGCCGATGGCGTAGGCCGAGAAGATGACGGTGGTCGTCAGCACCGCGAAGTGCAGGTGTTGCGCGTACAGCGCGTAGATCGGGGTGGGCAGCGTGGTTCCCACCATGATGGCGGCGAACGCGTAGGCCAGCAGGGGGAATCCCAGGCGCGACGTCATGGTTCGAGTTTGGAGCACGGGTGGGGCAACGCCCGCGGGGCCCATTGGCATTCCTGGGGCCGCGGTGCCGCTACTAAGCTGGCTGGATGTCGAAGCTGCAGCTGGTCCAGGAGCCGTCCGCCGACGCACTGCTGGAGTCCAACCCGTTCGCCCTGCTGGTTGGGATGATGCTGGATCAGCAGATTCCGATGGAGGTGGCGTTCGCCGGCCCGAAGAAACTCGAGGACCGCATGGGCGGGCTGGACGCCGCCGCCATCGCCGACTGCAACCCGGACAAGTTCGCTGAGCTGTTCGCGGAAACCCCTGCGGTACACCGGTTTCCGGGTTCCATGGCGAAGCGGGTGCAGGCGCTGGCGCAAGTCGTCGTCGACGAGTACGGCGGCAACACCGTAGCGCTGTGGACCGAGGGCGACCCCGATGGTGCCGAGGTGCTGCGCCGGCTCAAAGCGCTGCCCGGGTTCGGTGACCAGAAGGCCAAGATCTTCCTGGCTCTGCTGGGCAAGCAGTACGGCGTGACGCCGGAGGGCTGGCGCACGGCCGCCGGCGACTACGGCAAACAGGGCACCCACATGTCGGTGGCCGACGTGACCGACAGGGCGTCGCTGGATCAGGTCCGGGCCTACAAGAAGCAGATGAAGGCAGCGGCCAAAGAGGTGAAAGCCAAGGGCTGACCTGGCTTCGGCGAGGATTGACTTTGCGTCAGCGCTGCAAAAGCGCGAGTGACCGACAGTGTCAGCGCAAAGTCAACGCAGGCTCAGAGCGCGGGGCCGTCGAACCGTTCCCGGGCGGCGAACGCCGACACCGGCTGCCGGGTCAGCTTTGTCACCTGCTTGACCGGCTTGCCCAACGGCAGCATGCACGCCACCGCGTAGTTGTCCGGGATGCCGAGTAACTCGCGCACCGCAGGCTCCTGCGCCACCACCATCGTGGTCAGCACGCCACCAAAGCCCTCGTTGCGGGCGGCCAGCAGAATGCCCCAGACGAACGGGTAGATCGACGCGCCACTGATCAGTCCGATGCGATCGAGGTGCTGGTCGAACGCTGCGGCTACGCCCAGGTCGAGGCACACCACCAGCACCACTTCGGCGCCCAGCAAGGTGCCGGCAACCATGTCGGGCACCGGAGTGGCCTCGACGACTGCGGGGTCAACTCCGCAGGGCTGCAAGGGATTCCACGGACCTTCACCCGCGGCGATCTGTGCGATGTACTGCTTGGCGCCCGGGCCTGAAAGTTCTGCCAGCTTCGTGCGGGTTCCGACGTCGCGCACCGCGATCACCCGTGCCCCCTGCCGATTGCCGCCGCTCGGCGCGAACCGCGCGTTGTCGAGGATGCGTATCAGCACCTCGTCGGGCAGTGGGTCGCCGGTGAACTTGCGGACCGCACCGGTCGTGCGCATGACGTCGTAAATCTCCATACCGACCATCATGCGTATGGGAAGGTGGCCTGTATGGCTAAGACACACTTGAATTGCCCATGCGGCGAAGCGATCACCGGCGGCGACGAAGACGACCTGGTGAAGAAGGCGCAGGAGCATCTGGCGGAGCAGCATCCCGGGCGCGAGTACGACCGGGAAATGATCCTGTTCATGGCTTACTGACCGCAATAAGAACAGCGAGCGTGGGTGCCACTGTGGCAGCCACGCTCGCTGTTGCGTAGTCGGGCGAGGGTTACGGCACCACCGACGAACCGATGGTGGGCATGAACTGGCACTGCTTCTCGGTCGTCGTCACCTGACCGAAGATCGTCGACATGATGCTGCCGGAGCCGGTGTCGACGATGGCGGTCAGCGTGGTCGGACCCTGCGGGTTGATGTCGGCCTGCGGCTTAAGGGTCGCGCTGCCTGACTTGCCGGTGGTCAGGTTGACCCAGGTGACGTTCAGCGGCAGTTTCTGCTCGGCGGCCGGTCCCGGCGTGCCGACCGCGGTGAACACGTACGCGGTCTGACCCGGGCCGGGGCCCGGCGTCGGGATCTTGGCCGGACCGGCGACCGAGATGGCCGTCGCGAGCACATTGCCGCCGTCGGCCAGGCAGCCGTTGCTGATCGACGGGTACATGAAGTCCTGGGTGATCGGCGTGCCCGGACCGAATGCGCCGGCTGCGGCGGGCGCCGCCGCCGGAGCTGCGGCGGGCGC
>JARLGS010000827.1 GCA_031292695.1 Mycobacterium sp.
GGGACGGACGGAGCAGAGTCTCTGAGAAGACACAGCGGCGCGGCGGCTGGATGGCTTTCAGCAGACGTTGAAGCGCGTGATTTTGCGACGTTCTGTATCCCCCAAATTGACTGACCGGTGCAACAAAAGTGGCACAGGGAACGGGTGCAAGCGACTGTAGACTTGCGGCTGAAGCAGTCGGTCTGCCGGTCGAGACGCGCGGCGCGCAACGGAGCCTGAAGGCACCGGGAACGGCGCCATTGCGGAGCCGGCTTGGAAGCGCGGACGGGACCGAATGAGGAGTGAGGCGACCAGTTGCATATGCAGGAAGAGACTCCAGCCATGGTTTCGACGACGCAACGTCATGGTGAGAATTGCGCCTCCATCTGGCGTAAATTCGTGCGGTTGATGCGCTCGATTTTTGCGCTGATGCAACATCCGGCATTGGCGCTTCTGGTTGGCATCACCTTGTGCTGCACGGCGGGGGGACAGACGCCGACAGCGACCAGCCTGGGCGTATCGAGTGGCGCAATCACGATTGGGGCGAGCGAGACGCTGACGGCTACAGTGATGTCGCGGGGCCTTCCGGTGACGGCGGGAAGCGTGGAGTTCCGCGACAATCTGGCATCTCCGGGAGGGAGTGTTCTGGGAAAGACGCCGCTGAATGGCAGCGGCTCCGGGCAGTTGACTCTCTCGAGCGTGGGCCACGGCGTACACCTGGGCATGGGCCTGCATGAGATCAGCGCAATCTATACGGGGTCGTCCGGGCTGGCAGTCAGCGTCAGTGCATATCAGGCAGTGACGGTGAGCGGGACATCGCAGTTACCGACGACGACGGCGATCAGCTCGACGGGAGTAGCGGGCAACTACATGCTGACGGGAACGGTCAGTGCGCTGACTCCGGTGCTGCCGACCGGCATTGTGTCGTTTCTGGATGCCTCCAACGGCAATGCGTCCCTGGCCACGCAAACTCTGGATCCAGCAAGCAAGAGCTTCGGGTTCGCAAGCTTCTCGACTGCATCGGCTGTATCCGGGGTAACCTCTGTTGCGGTGGGCGATTTCAACGGCGATGGGAATCTGGACCTGGCCGTGGCCAACACGTACTCCGGCACGGTGTCGATCCTGCTGGGCGATGGAGCGGGCAACTTCTCGCCTGCCGCGACGCCGACAGTCCGGGTTGGATACTATCCGTACTCGATTGCGGTGGGCGACTTCAACGGCGATGGAAATCTCGATCTGGCGGTGGCCAACTACGCCAGCGGGACGGTGTCGATCCTGCTGGGGGACGGAACGGGGAACTTCTCGGCCGGCGCGACACTTACGGTGGGAAACAGTCCGTACTCGATTGCGGCGGGCGACTTCAACGGCGATGGCCATCTGGACCTGGCGGTGGCCAACTCGGAGGACGGCACGGTGTCAATCCTGCTGGGCGACGGAACGGGGAACTTCACGCTCGCCGCGACAGTCACGGTTGGCAGCAGTCCTCACTCCGTCGTGGCGGGCGACTTCCTCGGCAACGGGAATCTGGATCTGGCGGTGGCCAACTCCGGCGACGGCACGGTGTCGATCCTGAAGGGCGATGGAACAGGAAACTTCAGCGGGTTCCCAAACTCGCCGGTGACCGTTGAGCACAATCCTAACTCGGTTGCGATGGGCGACTTCAACGGCGATGGGGTTCTCGACCTGGCCGTGGCTAACGAGTGCGGGAACGACCCACGTTGTGCTTCCCCCGGCAGCGTGTCGATTCTGTTGGGGGATGGAGCGGGAAACTTCTCCGCTGCCGCGACGTCCCCAGTTCCAGTTGGAGTCAACCCTTGGTCTGTTGCGGTGGGCGACTTCAACAATGATGGGAACCTCAACCTGGCCGTGGCCAACTTCACAAACGGCACGGTGTCTGTGCTGTTGGGCGATGGCGCGGGGAACTTCAGCTCCGCGACGGCGTTACCAGTTTCTGTTGGAGTCAAGCCCGAGTCTGTTGCGGTGGGCGACTTTAACGGCGATGGAAATCCCGACCTGGCCGTGGCCAATTACACCGACGGTACCGTGTCGGTGCTGCACGCAGTATGGGCCGAAAGTGCCAGCGCGCCTGTGATCTTCTCCACTCCGGCATCGCATAATGTCGTGGCCAGCTATCCGGGGGACTCGATCTACACATCCAGCCAGTCGACATCGCTGCCATTGCTGGGATTGTTGAACACGGGGCTGGTGTGGTCGCCGGTGGACACGATCATCTACGGCACAACATTGAGCGCGCTGCTGAACGCGACAACCACATACGGCGGCACACCGGCTCCGAGTACCTGCGCCTACACCGCAACGCCCAGCGGCGGAAGCGCTTTCGCTATAGACATCTCGACCGTGCTTGGCGTAGGTCCTTACACGCTGGGCGTCAGTTGCACGGGACTCTATCCCGCGGCAACCGGTACAGCGCCACTGACTGTGTGGGCCACTGGGTATGCGCTGACGGTGGGCGCCGACTACCCGCTGCGAGGCACTGTGACACCGGCCACGGGCAATATCTATTCCCCGACCACGCAGGTTGCCATCACCGCGACGACCAACCCCGGCTATATCTTTGCGGGCTGGCTGGCAAATGCAGACATAGCGAACACGGCCAGCGCCAACACAACAGTGACCATGAATTCGGCGGAGACGGCGACGGCGGACTTCGAGACTGTGCCCTCGTTCGTGGTGAATACAAACCAGGACGACAGTTCGACGCCCGCTGCCTCCAACTGCCCGGCGAACCCGTCCGGCACAGGCAGCGGCCCATGCACGCTGCGCGATGCCCTGCTTGCAGCCGCGGCCGCTGGCGGCAACATCAGCTTCGACCCGACGGTGTTCAGCGCCAGCAATACGGCGGCAGCCAACACCATCACGCTGGGCGTCGACGGGTCGCTCCCGATTCCAACCAATACGGTACTCACGGGGGCGACCACTGGCAGCGGCGCGACACTGACCAACCTGGTGACGGTGAATGGGGCCTCCGCGAGCACGGTCTTCACGCTGAGCGGCGGCACGGTGGCGGTTCTCAACAACCTGACCATTGAGAATGGAACGTCTGGCGGCAACGGCGGCGGCATCAGCAATAGCGGCAGGCTGACGGTGAATGAAAGCACCTTCACCGGCAACTCCGCGAGCAACGGCGGCGGCATCGACAGCAGCGGCACACTGATGGTGAGCGGGAGCACCTTCGATGGCAATTCCGCGACCAACGGCGGTGCAATCCGTGTCGAGACAGGTGGAACCGTGACAGTGAGCGGCAGCACCTTCTACAACAACTCCGGCACAAGTGGCGGCGGCGGCATCGACAGCACCCAGGGCGCGTCGTTGACGGTGACTGGCAGCACTTTTTATGGGAACAGTTCAACCGACAGCACGGGCGGCATTGCCGTGTCGCACTCCAGCTTCACGATGAGCAACACGATCGCAACAGGCAATGGAAACGGGGACTGCACTGTCTACAGAAGCTCCTGCCCCGCGAATGGAACGGGAGGCAACGTAGTGGGTGTGCCCGCCAACCTGGCTGCGCCGGGCAACTACGGCGGCCCGACCGAGACCATGATTCCATTGCCGGGCAGCGTGGCTATCTGCGCGATTGTTCCCACGGGCACGGGTACCGACCAGCGCGGAGTGTCTTGGCCGGTAAGCTACAGCGGAACATCCTGTCAGGACGCCGGCGCGGTGCAGACCGACTATTCGCTGAGCTTTTTTCAGCAACCCTCGACGACGCTGAGCCTTACGCCTATCTCGCCGGCTCCAACCGTCGAGTTACAGGAGAGCGGCATCCCGTTTGCTTCGTCTGTAACGATTCCGCTGACCCTGAAGGACAGCAGCGGTGACGATATTACGAGTCTTGACTTGAGCGGCGGATCGGCCGCAACGTCCGGCGGCGTGGCCACTTACTCGTCTCTGGACGTCGACGCGGCAGGGACCGGCGACACGCTGACGGCCAATCTGATGCTGAATTCGGCGAGGACTCCTGCAACTGCGATCTCCTCCACCAGCAACCCGTTCGACGTGATCCTGAAGCCCACGACGACCGTTTCGTCCGACGCGTTGGCCACCTATAGCGCAAGCGTACAGAGCATACCCCTGTCAGCAACGGTCACCAGCAGCATGGGAACGGTGAATGCGGGCACGGTGACCTTCACGGTGATGCAGGGCAGCACCACGATCGGAACACCGGTGACCAGCGGCACGGTGAGCGGTGGCGCGACCAGTGTGAACTATTCCCTGCCGGGCGGAACAACGGCGGGCATGTATACCGTTCAGGCCACGTACAACTCCTCGGGAGGTGGCTTTGCCATCAGCAGTGACAGCAGTCATACACTGACGGTCGGAATGGCCATGGCAACTGTCACGTTGGGCAGCCTGTCGCAGATATACACAGGGTCTCCTCTGGCAGCGACGGCCACAACCGTGCCGAGCGGCTTGACGGTGAACTTGACCTATAACGGCAGTTCCACCGCGCCGACGGCGGTTGGCAGTTATGCCGTCGTGGGAACGATCAGTGACATCAACTACCAGGGCAGCAGCAGTAACACGCTGGTGGTGAACAAGGCTGCGCCGGCGATACCCTGGGCGGCACCGGCGGCAATTACTTATGGAACGGCGCTGAGCGCGGCGCAGCTTGACGCCAGCTCGACGGTGGCGGGAACTTTCGTCTATACACCGGCAGCGGGTGTGGTGCCGACGGCGGGTTCGCAGAGCCTGTCGGTGACGTTTACGCCAACCGACAGCAGCGACTACTCGACAGCGACGGCGACGGTGCAGGTGACCGTGAACAAGGCTGCGCCGGTGATTTCATGGACGGCACCGGCGGCAATCACATACGGCACGGCGCTGAGTGCGGCGCAACTCAACGCCAGCTCGACGGTCGCTGGGACTTTCGTCTATACGCCGGCAGCGGGAGCTGTGCCGACGGCGGGTTCGCAGAGCCTGTCGGTGACGTTTACGCCAACCGACAACAGCGACTACTCGACAGTGACGGCGACGGTGCAGTTGACGGTGAACAAGGCTGCGCCGGTGATTTCATGGACGGCACCGGCGGCGATTGCTTATGGAACGGCGCTGAGCGCGGCGCAACTTGACGCCAGCTCGACGGTGGCGGGGACTTTCGTCTATACACCGGCGGCGGGTGTGGTGCTGACGGCGGGTTCGCAGAGCCTTTCGGTGACGTTTACGCCAACCGACAGCAGCGACTACTCGACAGCGACGACGACGGTGCAGTTGACCGTGAATAAGGCTGCGCCGGCGATACCCTGGGTGGCACCGGCGGCGATTGCTTATGGGACGGCGCTGAGCGCGGCGCAGCTTGACGCCGGCTCGACGGTGGCGGGGAC
>JARLGS010000828.1 GCA_031292695.1 Mycobacterium sp.
ACGGCGTGCTCATCGAGATGCTGATCGACCCGACCACGCGGGTCGGGTGGAGCGACTAGGCCGCCATCAAGGACGTCGTGCTGGAGTCCGCTATCACCACGATCATGGACTTCGAGGACTCGGTCGCGGCCGTCGACGCCGACGACAAGGTGCTCGGCTATCGCAACTGGCTGGGCCTGAACCGCGGTGACCTGGCCGAAGAGGTCACCAAGGGCGGCAAGACCTTCACCCGCACCCTGAATGACGACCGGGTGTTCACCACTCCGGACGGCGAGGGCGAACTGACCCTGCCCGGCCGCAGCTTGCTGTTCGTCCGCAACGTCGGCCATCTGATGACCAACGACGCCATTGTGATGGGCGGCGAGGGCGAGGACGTCACAGAGATCCCCGAGGGCATCCAGGACGCGCTGTTCACCGGTCTGATCGCCATGCACGGCCTGAAGTCCACGAAGGAGAACGGCGAGCTGACCAACAGCCGCACCGGCTCGATTTACATCGTCAAGCCGAAGATGCACGGCCCCGATGAAGCCGCCTTCACCTGTGAGCTGTTCAGCCGCGTCGAGGACGTCTTGGGCCTGCCGGAAGCCACCATGAAGGTCGGCATCATGGATGAGGAACGGCGCACCACGGTCAACCTCAAGGCATGCATCAAGGCCGCCGCCGACCGGGTGGTTTTCATCAACACCGGCTTCCTGGACCGCACCGGCGACGAGATCCACACCTCGATGGAGGCCGGCCCCATGGTGCGCAAGGGCACCATGAAGAGCCAGACCTGGATCAAGGCGTACGAGGACGCCAACGTTGACACCGGCCTGGCCGCCGGCCTGGCCGGCCGCGCCCAGATCGGTAAGGGCATGTGGGCGATGACCGATCTGATGGCCGACATGGTCGAGCAGAAGATCGGGCAGCCGCGCGCCGGTGCCACCACCGCGTGGGTGCCCTCACCCACGGGTGCCACCCTGCACGCCATGCACTACCACCAGGTTGATGTGGCCGCGGTGCAGAAGGAGCTGGCCGGCAAGAAGCGCACCACGCTCACCGAATTGCTGACCATCCCGCTGGCCAAGGAGCTGGCGTGGGCACCCGAGGAGATCCACGAAGAGATCGACAACAACTGCCAGTCGATCCTCGGCTACGTGGTCCGCTGGATCGACCATGGCGTCGGCTGCTCGAAGGTGCCCGACATCCACAACGTCGCACTCATGGAGGACCGCGCGACGCTGCGCATCTCCAGCCAGCTGCTGGCCAACTGGCTGCGGCACGGGGTGATCACCGAGGACGATGTGAAAGCCAGCCTCCGGCGGATGGCCGCGGTGGTCGACGAGCAGAATGCCGGTGACCCGGCCTACCTGCCGATGGCACCGGACCCGGACGCCAGCATCGCCTTCCAGGCGGCGCAGGAACTGATCCTGGCCGGCGCGGCGCAGCCCAACGGCTACACCGAGCCGATCTTGCATCGCCGCCGCCGGGAGTTCAAGGCCAGCCACGCCACGCGTTCGTGAACGGTTAACTCCCTCATCATCGTTGACTAAAATTCGGCGGGCCCGCGGTAACACGGGTCCGCCGATTGCACGCCGAAACCAGGAACGGACATCTATGGGTAGGCACAGCTCTCCCGACGACGACGAATCCCCCGACCTCGACGCATCGCCGCCGGACGTTCCGGAAGCTCGAGACGTCGACGAATCCGCCTCGGCTGCACCGGGTTTCCGCGTTCCCGACGACTGGGCCGCGCAACACGGCATGCCGCCGGCCCCCACTGCCGGCCGCCCGCGGCCCGCGCCGGCCGACGATGCCGGTGATCCCGGCGATCGGTATGAGACCGAAGAACCCGACGACACCGACTTTCAGGGGACCGAATCCGTCACCCAGGCCTTCCCTGCCGTCCCGCGCCGGTCGTCGGGCCGAGCGCACGGCGGAGACTGGGAGGGCGGCGAGTGGACCGGCAGTCACCGCGCCATCACCGCCAAACGGCGCGGGGTCAGCGTCGGGGTGATCGCGGCCCTGGTCACCGTCGTGGTCCTGGTGGCTGCAGTGATCCTGTGGCGCTTCTTCGGCACCGTGCTCTCCGACCGCAGCCGAGAAGCATCGGCGCGGTGTGTGGCCGGCGCCGTCAACGTGCCCGTGATGGCCGACCCGTCGATCTCCGACCAGCTCAACTCTCTGGCCGGTAAGTACAGCCAGACCGCGGCACCGATCGGCGACAAGTGCGTCAAGATCGTCGTCAAGGCGACCGACCCGGACGCCGTGGTGAACGGTGTGGTCAACAAGTGGCCCGCGGACCTCGGACCGCGCCCGGCGCTGTGGGTACCGGCCAGCTCGATCTCCGCGGCCCGGCTGGTGGCCGGCGCAGGCGAGCAGGCAGTCAGCGGGGAACCCACATCCCTGGTCACCTCACCGGTGCTGCTCGCGGTCCGACCACAGCTCAAAGACGCACTGGCCCAGCAGAACTGGGGCACTCTGCCGACGCTCCAGACCACGCCGACAGCACTCGACGGCCTGAATCTGGCCGGCTGGGGTTCGCTGCGGCTGGCCCTACCGACCGTCGGCAACAGCGACGCGACCTACCTGGC
>JARLGS010000829.1 GCA_031292695.1 Mycobacterium sp.
CACCTTCACCTCGGTGATGCCCGCAGCCAGCAGTGCCTCGATCGCGGGGTCACCCAGATCGTGGCCCCGCTCGACGACGACCTTGCCGTTGGCGTCGACCGCATCGCTGGCCAGGGTCCGCGCGTACGCGGAGGTCTCGATGTGGGCGTCGCGCACCAACGCGCCGTCAACCTGGAGCTCGGCCAGGGTGACGATGACACCGCGCTCGGTCTCACAGTCGGTCTCGCGCACGATGACGTCCTGCGACACGTCCACCAGACGACGGGTCAGGTAGCCCGAGTCGGCGGTACGCAGCGCGGTGTCGGCCAGACCCTTACGAGCACCGTGGGTGTTGATGAAGTACTCCAACACCGTCAGGCCCTCGCGGAACGACGACTTGATGGGCCGCGGGATGAACTCACCCTTCGGGTTCGTCACCAGACCCTTCATGCCGGCCAGGGTGCGGGTCTGGGTGAGGTTACCGGTGGCGCCCGACTTCACGATCGTGATGATCGGGTTGTCCTCGGGGTAATACGCCTCCAGCGCCTTACCGACCTCTTCGGTGGCCTGCTGCCAGATCTTGACCAGTTCACCGTTGCGCTCGTCGTGGTTCAGACCACCGCGTTGGTACTTCTTCTCGATCGCGTCGGCCTGGCCCTCGTAACGCTCCAGGATCTCCGCCTTCTGCGGCGGCACCAGAACGTCGGCCATCGAGACCGTGACGCCCGAGCGGGTCGCCCAATGGAAGCCGGCGTCCTTCAGCTTGTCGACGGTCTGCGCGACCACGATCATCGGGTACCGCTCGGCGAGATCGTTGATGATCGCCGCCTGCACCTTCTTGTGCATCTGCTTGTCGACGAACGGGTAGCCCTTCGGCAGCAGCTCGTTGAACAGCACCCGGCCCAGGGTCGTCTCGGCGATCCAGGCGTCGCCCGGCTTCCAGCCGTTCTCGAACAGCTGGGCCTCGATCTCGGCCGGCGGACGCAGGTGCGTCAACCGGACCTTGATCTTGGCCCGCACCGACAGCGCACCACGGTCCATGGCCATGATGGCCTCGGCCGGGCTGCTGTAGACACCGGTCTCCGGCTGATCCTTGCCGGCGGGGGTGAACTCGCCGGTGTCGCCTTCGATATGGGTGGTCAGGAAGAACAGGCCGGTCACCATGTCCAGACGCGGCATGGCCAGCGGACGACCCGACGCGGGCGACAGGATGTTGTTCGAGGACAGCATCAGGATGCGGGCCTCGGCCTGCGCCTCCGCCGACAGCGGGAGGTGCACGGCCATCTGGTCACCGTCGAAGTCGGCGTTGAACGCCTCACAGACCAACGGGTGCAGCTGAATTGCCTTGCCTTCCACCAGCTGCGGTTCGAACGCCTGGATACCGAGGCGGTGCAGCGTTGGTGCCCGGTTCAGCAGCACGGGGTGCTCGGAGATGACCTCTTCGAGGACATCCCACACCTGCGGACGCTGACGCTCCACCATGCGCTTGGCGCTCTTGATGTTCTGCGCGTGGTTCAGGTCGACCAGACGCTTCATCACGAACGGCTTGAACAGCTCGAGGGCCATCAGCTTCGGCAGACCACACTGGTGCAGCTTGAGCTGCGGGCCGACCACGATGACCGAACGGCCCGAGTAGTCGACGCGCTTGCCCAGCAGGTTCTGCCGGAAGCGACCCTGCTTGCCCTTCAGCAGGTCGGACAGCGACTTGAGCGGACGGTTGCCCGGTCCCGTGACCGGACGGCCGCGGCGGCCGTTGTCGAACAGCGCGTCCACCGACTCTTGAAGCATGCGCTTCTCATTGTTGACGATGATCTCGGGCGCGCCGAGGTCGATCAGTCGCTTCAACCGGTTGTTGCGGTTGATCACGCGGCGGTACAGGTCGTTCAGGTCGGAGGTGGCGAAGCGGCCACCGTCGAGCTGCACCATCGGGCGCAGCTCCGGCGGGATAACCGGAACGGCGTCGAGCACCATGCCCATCGGCGAGTTGCGGTTCATCTGGAACGCCGCGACGACCTTGAGCCGCTTGAGGGCACGGAGCTTCTTCTGGCCCTTGCCGTTCTTGATGGTGTCGCGCAGCGACTCGGCCTCGGCATCGATGTCGAAGGTCTCGATGAGCTTCTTGATCGATTCGGCACCCATGGCGCCCTGGAAGTACTCGCCGTAGCGGTCCTGCAGTTCGCGGTAGAGCACCTCGTCGACGATGAGCTGCTTCGGGGCCAGCTTGGTGAAGGTGGTCCAGATTTCGTCGAGCCGGTCCAGCTCACGCTGGGCCCGGTCGCGGAGCTGACGCATCTCGCGCTCGCCGCCGTCGCGCACCTTGCGGCGGACGTCGGACTTGGCGCCATCGCGCTCCAGCTCGGCCAGGTCGGCCTCGAGCTTCTGCGAACGCTCCGCCAGGTCCAGGTCCCGCTGGTCCTCGACGGCCTTCTTCTCGACGACCATCTCGGCCTCGAGCGTGGACAGCTCGTTGTGCCGCATCTCGGTGTCGACCGCGGTGATGACGTAGGCCGCGAAGTAGATGATCTTTTCCAGATCCTTCGGGGCCAGGTCCAGCAGGTAGCCCAAGCGCGACGGGACGCCCTTGAAGTACCAGATGTGCGTGACCGGCGCGGCCAGCTCGATGTGGCCCATGCGCTCACGACGCACCTTGGCGCGGGTCACCTCGACGCCACAGCGCTCGCAGACGATGCCCTTGAAGCGGACGCGCTTGTACTTACCGCAGTAGCACTCCCAGTCGCGAGTCGGTCCGAAGATCTTCTCGCAGAACAGGCCGTCCTTCTCGGGCTTGAGCGTGCGGTAGTTGATGGTCTCCGGCTTCTTGACCTCGCCGAAGGACCAGTTGCGGATGTCGTCCGCGGTCGCGAGACCAATGCGGAGTTCATCGAAGAAGTTGACGTCTAGCACGTAACTCCCTTTCCCCTTTCGGGATTAGATAACTATCAATCAAACGGCGAGAGGATTAAGCGAGATCCTCGACAGAAGCAGATTCGTTGCGCGACAGGTTGATACCCAGGTTCGCGGCGGTGCGCTCCAGGTCCTCGTCGTCGCTGTCGCGCATCTCGATCGCGGCGCCGTCCGAAGACAGCACCTCGACGTTGAGGCACAGCGACTGAAGTTCCTTGAGCAGCACCTTGAACGACTCCGGAATGCCCGGCTCGGGGATGTTCTCGCCCTTGACGATCGCCTCGTAGACCTTCACGCGACCGACGGTGTCGTCGGACTTGATGGTCAGCAGCTCCTGCAGCGTGTAGGCCGCACCGTAGGCCTGCATGGCCCAGCACTCCATCTCACCGAAGCGCTGGCCACCGAACTGCGCCTTACCACCGAGCGGCTGCTGGGTGATCATCGAGTACGGGCCGGTCGAACGGGCGTGGATCTTGTCGTCGACCAAGTGGTGCAGCTTCAGGATGTACATGTAGCCGACTGTCACCGGGTACGGGAACGGCTCACCCGAACGCCCGTCGAACAGCGTCGACTTGCCTTCGGCATTGACCATGACATCACCGTCGCGGTTCGGCAGCGTAGCGCCGAGCAGGCCCTCCAACTCGCCCTCGCGGGCACCGTCGAACACCGGGGTGGCGACGATGCTGTCGCGCGGCGCGCTGTGCATACCGTCGGGCAGGTTGGCTGCCCACTCGGGGTACGCACCCTGCGCATCCGTCTCGATGTTCCAACCGGCCTTGGCGACCCACCCGAGGTGGGTTTCCAGAATCTGGCCGATGTTCATCCGACGCGGCACACCGTGGGTGTTCAGGATGATGTCCACCGGGGTGCCGTCCGGCATGAACGGCATGTCCTCGATCGGCAGGATCTTGCCGATGACGCCCTTGTTGCCGTGGCGGCCGGCGAGCTTGTCACCGTCGGAGATCTTGCGCTTCTGGGCGACGTAGACGCGGACCAGTTCGTTGACACCGGCGGGCAGATCGTCGTCGTCCTCGCGCGAGAACACGCGGACGCCGATGACCTTTCCGGACTCACCGTGCGGCACCTTCAGCGAGGTGTCGCGGACCTCACGGGCCTTCTCACCGAAGATGGCACGCAGCAGGCGCTCTTCGGGGGTCAGCTCGGTCTCACCCTTCGGGGTGACCTTTCCGACCAGGATGTCGCCGTCGCGGACCTCGGCACCGATGCGGACGATGCCGCGCTCGTCGAGGTCAGCCAGCACCTCGTCGGAGACGTTCGGGATGTCCCGGGTGATCTCCTCGGCGCCCAGCTTGGTGTCGCGGGCATCGATCTCGTGCTCTTCGATGTGGATCGAGGTGAGCACGTCCTGCTCCACGAGCCGCTGGCTCAGGATGATGGCGTCCTCGTAGTTGTGGCCTTCCCACGGCATGACCGCGACCAGCAGGTTCTTACCGAGGGCCATCTCACCGTTCTCGGTGCAGGGGCCGTCGGCGATGACCTGGCCGGCCTCAACGCGCTGCCCGGAGTCCACGATCGGGCGCTGGTTGGCGCACGTGCCGTGGTTGGAGCGGTTGAACTTGCGCATCCGGTAGGTGTGCCGGGTGCCGTCGTCGGCCATCACGGTGACGTAGTCGGCCGAGACCTCTTCGACCACACCGGTCTTGTCGGCCACCACGACGTCACCGGCGTCGATGGCGGCACGCAACTCCATACCGGTACCGACCAGCGGCGCCTCGCTGCGCACCAGCGGCACGGCCTGACGCTGCATGTTCGCACCCATCAGGGCGCGGTTGGCGTCGTCGTGCTCGAGGAACGGAATCATCGCGGTCGCGACCGACACCATCTGGCGCGGCGAGACGTCCATGTAGTCGACGTCGTTCGGCGTCACGAACTCGACCTCGCCGCCCTTACGACGGACGAGGATCTTGTCCTCGGTGAAGTGGCCGTTCTCGTCCAGCGGCGAGTTGGCCTGCGCCACGACGTGGCGGTCCTCCTCGTCGGCGGTCAGGTAGTCGATCTGGTCGGTGACGATGCCTTCGACGACCTTGCGGTACGGGGTCTCGATGAAGCCGAACGGGTTGACCCGTGCGTACACCGAGAGCGAGCCGATCAGACCGATGTTCGGGCCTTC
>JARLGS010000830.1 GCA_031292695.1 Mycobacterium sp.
GAGCTGCACCTCGAGGTGCTGGTCGACCGCATGCTGCGCGAGTTCTCGGTGGACGCCAACGTCGGCAAGCCCCAGGTGGCCTACCGCGAGACGATCCGCAAGCCGATCGAGAAGGTGGAGGAGCGCTACATCCGCCAGACCGGTGGACGCGGCCAGTACGGCCACGTCGTCATCAGCGCCGAGCCCACCGGCCCCGGTGGCGGGTACGAGTTCATCGACAAGATCAGCGGCGGCGTCATCCCCAAGGAGTACATCCCCTCGGTCGATGCCGGGATCCAGGAGGCACTCACCGCCGGCGTGCTGGCCGGTTACCCGACGGTCGACGTCCGGGTGACCCTCACCTACGGCTCGTACCACGACGTGGACTCCTCGGAGATGGCCTTCAAGATCGCCGGTTCCATGGCCATCAAGAAGGCGCTGCGGGCGGCCAGCCCGGTGCTGCTGGAGCCGGTCATGGAGGTGACGGTGACGGTGCCCGACGATTTCTTGGGTGCGGTCACCGGCGACCTCTCTTCCCGACGGGGGAGGATGGAGGGCATGGAGCAGCAGGGCACCAGCCACGTGGTCAAGGCGCTGGTACCGCTCGCCGACATGTTCGGCTACTCTACTGACCTGCGTTCGCGCACCCAGGGTCGCGCCACGTACACGATGCAGTTCCATTCGTACAACCAGGTTCCGGAGTCGATCTCCAAGGAGATCGTCGCCCGGGCCCTCGGGGAATAGCCCCGGCCGGATCCGGCGCCGGGGCACGCACACCAGAGTGCAGCACGAGACGGATCGCACGAGAGACAGACAGCGTCGGGGCCACGGTGGCCCCGTCCACTAGCAGGGAGTAGCGAGGCGATGGCCAAGCAGAAGTTCGAGCGCACCAAGCCCCATGTGAACGTCGGGACCATGGGTCACATCGACCATGGCAAGACGACGCTCACGGCAGCGATCACCAAGGTGCTGTCCGAACGCAACCCCAACACCACCTCGTTCACCAAGTTCGACGACATCGACAAGGCGCCCGAGGAGAAGCAGCGCGGCATCACGATCACCATCGCCCACGTCGAGTACGAGACCGACAAGCGC
>JARLGS010000831.1 GCA_031292695.1 Mycobacterium sp.
AGGAAGCCGATCGACTGCACCTCGGTGCTGACGGCGAACTCCGTCTGGTAGGCGTTGATGGTGCCCGACGACGCGGTGACGGTCCACGAGGCGGAGACCGACGGCAGGCTCAGCTGCGACCCGCCGGGGATCAGGGTGCCGGCGTTGAGCGACGTCTCGATGTACGGGTACGTCGCCTTGAAGTTGCCGGTGAAGTTGGCGGTGCACACGTTGGGTACGTAGCCCATGGCCTGGGTGCAGAGGGTCGAGGTGTACTTGCCGGTCGACAGTGTGTCCCCACCGGTCACGCTGAGCGAACCGGGGACGAGCGTCACCCCGCTCGGGATCGGGCTGATCGACCGGTAGCCGCCGATGCCGATGACCGGCAGCACGTTGACCGACGGCAGGTCGGCCGGTGTCGGGGAGGTCACGGTGGTGAACGTCGAACCGGGGGCGGCCGTCGGCGGCGCGCTGACACCGCCGCCCGTGTCCTCCACCACCGAGACGAGGAGCCCGATGGCGTTCAACTGGTTGCCCACGTAGAGGCCCGTCTGGCCCGGGTTGTAGGTCACCGAACTGGTGGCACACGACGTGTCCGGTGACGAGTTGCAGATGGAGAAGCCGATGGACTGGGCGCCGGTGGTGGTCACGTGGGCCAGCCAGGTGCTGCCGACCAGCGTGGGATCGTTCTGGGCGGGAATGTAGATGAGCTGCGTCCCGACGACCCGGGCGGTGCCCGACGCCGGCGGGGTGGTGACGGTGACGCTCGACGGATCGATGGTCCCACCGCCGGTCACCAGGGTGGCGACGTTGAAGCTCTGGGCCTGGAAGGGGATGGCGCTGCCCGTGCCGGTGCCGGTCACGGTTCCCGACACCGAGACGCGGAACGACCCGTTCCCGCCCGTCGTGACGTCGTAGTCACCGGTGGTGATCCCGTTGGTGAAGCCGGTGAGGTAGACCCGCTGTCCGACGTACCACGAGCCCACGGCGGTCAGGGTGATCGTTCCGGTGCCGGTCGTGGTGGCGGTCACCGAGGTCGGGGTGAGGGTGGTCAGGACGATGGCGTTACCGGTGCCGCTGCCGGTGGTCGACCCGGAGAAGGTCACCGTGAAGCTGCCCGTCCCGCCGGTGACGACGGTGTAGTTCCCCGAGGTGATGCCGTTGGTGAAGCCCGACAGGCCGACCCGCTGTCCGGCCGTCCAGGTACCGATGGCGCTGATGGTCAG
>JARLGS010000832.1 GCA_031292695.1 Mycobacterium sp.
GACTCGGAGTCCGGTGCTGCGGCGAAGCCGAAAGCCGTCAAGGCCGGTGGTAGCAGTGAGGGCTCGTCCAGCCACGCTGCGGCCGGCGGCGCCAGTGGCGGTCACGCCGGAAGCGAGTAGCTGATCAGGGTGTGGCCCTCTACCGGAAGGTGGAGGGCCACAGCCATTTTGGCCGTTCGCTTGTCGCGGCAGCCGACTGTTCGCGGAGCAGCCGAATGCCGTGCGACGCGAACGCCGCCACCGCGAACACCAACAGCAGCCACACGGGTGGACGGGCGAGCTCCCACACGAACAGTGCAGCGAATGCCGGCGCGCGTTGGGTGATCGCCAATACGCCCGCAGCGCAGGTCAGGGACACCGCCGACACTTCCAGATGAGTGTTGGCCAGGCCGTTGAGGGCAAGCGTGGCAACACTTCCGGCGGCTGCGCCGGTGGCCAGTGCCGGGGTGATCAGGCCGCCGACCGCGCCGACCCGGAGGTACAGCGCGGTCAGGACCGGTTTGAGTACCAGGATGATCGCCGCGGCGGCCAGGGTCAGGTTGGCCCCGACGCTGACGGTCAGGATGCTGCGGCCGTTGCCCGGCAGCTCGGGCCAGTAGATCGAGCAGATGCCCGTCGCGAGTCCAGCCAGCGCCACGCCTGGGACGAGCACCCATGAAATGCGTTGTGGCTTCGGTTCGGCGAATTTCATCAGCCGGTTGAAGGTCAGCCCGATCACCACCGACAGCGGTGCGATGGCCAACGCCAAGACCGAGAACTCGTAGGTCAGCGAGGGATCCGGCCAGGTAAGCGCGTGCTCGAAATGGGTGACCGGACGCGATACCGCAACTGCGAGGCTCGAGGTGATGAGCGCAGTGCCCGTGACCTTGGGGTGCCAGCTTTTCAGCATGATTCCTGCAGAGAAGAGCGCTCCGCCCAGCGGCACGCTGTACACCGCGCCCAGGCCGGCGCCGGCAGCGCAGGCCAGCAGGATCTCCCGATCCCGGGCGGTCAGGGTGGCGAATGTGGTCGAAGCCAACCGGCCCAGCCACGACGTCCCGAAACTACTGAGCACAGCGGCCAATTGGCGCGGCGCGGTCTCCCGGCCCAACGAGGCGCCGGAGCCCACGACCAGTACCTGCAACGCCGCATCGGCAGCCATCGGCAGATGTTGCATCGGCCGCCGGCCGGCGATGGTCGCGGACAATGACGGCACCCCGTAGCGGCGCCGCAGAATCCACCAACCGCAGCCGGCCAGTGCCCCACCGACGGCCGGCCCCAGTGCCCGTCGAATCGGCTTACTGGCCCCGACTCCTTCTAGTAGTGAGCCGAATGAATATTGATAGGTGAGGTGCTCGATCACATGGAGCAGGGAAACGGTCGTCGCGCCGGCGACACCGGCGAGCAGGCCGGTGAGCAACACCGCGCAGCCGAACTCCACCGAACGTCGCGTCACAGGGTGAATGTATGCCAGCCTTGGGGCTATGGAGACCCCACGGCTGCTGTTCGTCCATGCTCATCCGGATGACGAAACACTGACCACCGGAGCGACCATCGCGCATTACGCGGCGCGCGGCGCCGATGTCCGGGTGCTGACCTGCACGCTCGGCGAAGAGGGCGAGGTCATCGGTGCGCAGTGGGCACAGTTGGCGGTCGACGGTGCGGATCAGCTCGGTGGCTTCCGCATCGGTGAATTGTCCCTGGCGCTAAAGGAATTGGGTGTTGACGGGCCCCGGTACCTCGGTGGCGCCGGGCATTGGCGCGACTCCGGCATGGAGGGCAGCCCGGTGCGGCACCGCGGACGGTTCGCCGACGCGGACATGGACGAGGCGGTCGCCGAGTTGGTGGCCGTGCTGCGCGAGTTCCGCCCGCACGTCGTCGTCACCTACGACCCCAACGGCGGCTACGGCCACCCCGACCACATCCAGGCACACCGGGTGACGACGGCCGCGGTGGCTGCCTCGGCCGGTGACCAGCACCCGGGGCGGCCATGGCAGGTGCCGAAGTTCTACTGGACGGTGATGGACGGTGACTCGATGGTCGAGGGTCTGCAGACGCTCGATGGGATGGCGTTGCCCGACAGTTGGGTGCGGATCCCAGCCAGTGCGCTGGAGTTCGTACTCGACCACCGCATTGACGCCGTGATCGACGTACCGGACAGCCTGCCGGCCAAGGTCGCCGCCATGCGTGCGCATCGCACTCAGGTGACGGTCGAGCCGAGTGGCCGGGTCTTCGCGTTGTCCAACAACATCGCGCTGCCGATCACCGCGCGTGAGCACTATTCGTTGGTCGACGGCGAGGCGGGTGCGCGCGATGCCCGCGGATTCGAAACTGACCTACTGAGCGGGATAAACCTCGCCGGAGACGGCACCCCGGGGGAGTAAGGTAACCACCATGGACCCGGATCTGGACCCTAATTTGCAGCACTTGCAAGGCCTTGGCGATAACTACCAGTGGGTCGTCGGTTCCCTCGTCTCGCTGCTCGACAGCATCCCGACCTGACCAAACCAGCTTCGCTGCACGCCGACTCAGGCCGGCTGCGTTCGTTGATGCTCGGTGCACTTGCGTTTGATGGCGTGCTGTCTGCTGTCGCCGGCGCCCTGTTCCTGCCGCTGTATATCGGCGCGGTGCCATTTCCGATCAGTGCTCTGATCAGCGGGTTGGTGAATGCCATGCTGGTGTGGGCCGGCCTGCAATGGACTTCCCGACCGAGGCTCGCGGCGCTTCCGCTGTGGGCCTGGCTGGCGACCGTCGTGGTGCTGTTACTCGGCGGTCCTGGCGGCGACATCGTCTTTGGCGGCGCGGGCGTGATGCAGGCGTCGCCGCTGATCTTCCTGTTGCTCGGCGCGACGCCGCCGGGCCTGGTACTGCGGCGCCACGCCCGCCGGCGAGCTTTGTCCGGCTAGTTGGGCTCAGTCCGTCCCGCTGCTCTTGGCGCCGTGGTCGCTCGACGCTTGACCGGAACCCGAGTGGCCGGCCCCGGTGCTCTGCGAGTTGCCGCTGCTCTTGTCGGCTTTCTTCGTCTTACCCGCTGTGTCGCTGTTGCCCGCTTTGCCACCCTTGCCGGATTGCGTCCCGCCGGTGTTGTTGTCGCCCTTGTCCGCGCTGGCGCTGGACTTCGTGGTGTCGGTCTTGGTGGTGTCGGTCTTGTCGCTTGACGGCGTGGTTGCGTCCGCGGGCTTGGTGGACGTGTTGTCGCCCTGGGGGTGGGTGCCGGTGGCCGACCCGTCGCCCTTATCGGCAGTGCTGCCGGACTTGGGGGTGTCGCCCTTCGGGTCCGCGGTCTTGGGGTCCCCGGTCGTCGGTTCCGTGGCCCTGGGGTCAGTGCTCTTGGAATCCGTGGTTTTTGGACTCGTGGTTCCCGCGTCCGTCGCGCCGGCCTGCGCAGTGTTGGCAGTGGTCGGGTCGGTCTTGGCCGGCGTCTCGGCTTTGGCTGACGTGTCCGATGCGGCCGGCGTCTCGGTTTGGCCGGCGCTGGTTGGGTCGACCTTGCCCTTCTGATCGAGCGTGGCCGAGATTGGGATCAATGCGGCGGTCGGGTTCGGCAGCGCCGTCAATGCGGTCTTTTCGGCTGCGGCCAATGGCTGCGCGCTCGCCGCGGCCGCTGCGGGCCAATTCGGCGGGACCGGCGGCAGCGGCGGCAGAATCCAGCCGAAGAAGTAATTGAATTCGGCGATACCGAAGTTGACGACGACAGGGATCGACGATCGGATTGCGTTACCGATGCCGCTGACCCACACCCCGAGGTTCAGTGGATCGTTCACGATCGGCACGACCGCTTGGTAGAAGATGTTGTCGGAGACCGGCCTGATCAGCGACCAGTAGAAGATGTTGGTCTGGGCGCCGATGGTGTAGGCAAACGGCACTCCCCAGCCGGCCAGCCAGTAGGCGATGTCGGTCCCGTAGGTGACGCCCCAGTCAACCCATGCCTGGATGCCTTGGTAGGCGCCGGTCAGCCAGTCGCTGGCCGCGTTCTGCGGGCCGACACCGGGAACCGCCGCCAACGGTGTTGTTCCGACCGTAGGAGCCACGCTCGCAGCGGGCCGCTGCGACGTCGCCGCAGCGGGCAGCGTGCCGGCCGCGGCCAGCAGTTTGATCATCGCTTTCGTGAGATGCGATTGGTCGGCGGACGTCAGGTGTGCGGGCACTGCGACGTCGGCGGGCAGCACCTGCACCGGAGTGAGGGCAATGGCCGTTGCGGTTGCCGCGGCGGCACCCGCCATGAGATACGAACGAACAGAAACGGGCATCACAGCTCCTTCAAAGTCTCCTTCCCGACTCAATAAACTTACGCGGTCGTAACCGCATTCGTCGCCATGTTTTCTGCGTGTCCGCCGATGGCCCCGTAACACGCTGACGTGCTGGGACTACTGTGGCCGGTATGCGAGGCGCAGTGGTTTCAGATTGTGAGATGCGCGGATGATTCGGGACGACGTTCGGGTTACAGGGGAGTGGCTCTGAACCCCCAGCACGGCGCCGATCTGCCCACCCCGGTTGTGCCTTCGAAGTCCGGAACATCCAGCTCGGCCGCCTTGAGACGAGTCTTGCGCCGCGCCCGCGATGGCGTTGCGCTCAATGTCGATGAGGCCGCGGTCGCGATGACCGCCCGCGGAGACGATCTGGCCGACCTGTGTGCCAGCGCCGCGCGAGTGCGTGATGCTGGGTTGGAGGCGGCGGGCCGGCGGGGTGCCGCCGGGCGGCTACCGGTGTCGTATTCCCGCAAGGTATTCATTCCGGTCACCCACCTGTGCCGGGACACCTGCCATTACTGCACATTCGTCACCGTGCCCGGGAAGTTGCGGGCGCAAGGGATGGGCATGTTCATGGAGCCCGACGAGATCCTCGATGTGGCCCGACGCGGCGCCGAATTGGGTTGCCAGGAGGCGCTTTTCACGCTGGGTGACCGGCCCGAGGCGCGGTGGGACGAAGCGCGCCAGTGGCTCGATGAGCGTGGCTACGATTCGACGCTGGATTACGTGCGCGCCATGGCGATCCGAGTGCTGGAGGAAACCGGCCTGCTGCCGCACCTCAACCCCGGCGTGATGAGCTGGTCCGAGTTGTCCCGGCTCAAGCCGGTGGCTCCGTCGATGGGCATGATGCTGGAGACCACGTCGCGGCGGCTGTTCGAGACCAAAAGCGAAGCACACTACGGCAGTCCGGACAAGGACCCGGCGGTGCGGTTGCGCACCCTCGACGACGCGGGCCGGTTATCCATTCCGTTCACCACCGGGCTGCTGGTGGGCATCGGCGAGACGCTCACCGAACGCGCCGAGACCATGCACGCAATCCGTAAGTCTCACAAAGAGTTCGGGCACGTCCAAGAAGTGATCGTGCAGAACTTCCGGGCCAAGGACCACACCGCCATGGCCGCGGTCCCGGACGCCGGGATCGACGACTTCCTGGCCGCCATCGCGGTGACCCGGCTGGTACTGGGTCCGAAGATGCGGGTGCAGGCGCCGCCGAATTTGGTGTCCCGCGAGGAATGCCTGGCGCTGATCGGCGCCGGAGTCGATGACTGGGGCGGCGTGTCACCGCTGACCCCGGATCATGTGAACCCGGAACGGCCGTGGCCGGCACTGGATGAGCTGGCGGCGGTGACCGCCGAGGCGGGTTACGACCTGGTGCAGCGGTTGACCGCACAGCCGGCCTATGTGCAGGCAGGTGCGGCGTGGATCGATCCGCGGGTGCGCGGGCACGTCGACGCGCTGGCCGATCCGGAGACCGGGTACGGCCGGGAGATCAACCCGGTCGGGCGGCCGTGGCAGGAACCCGACGAGGCGTCGGAGTCGTTGGGCCGCACCGATCTGCACACCGCCATCGACACCGAAGGCAGGCTGACGGAGACGCGTAGCGACCTCGGCAGCGCGTTCGGTGACTGGGAGTCCATCCGCGCCAAGGTGTCGGAACTGGCGGCGCGGGCCCCCGAGCGGATCGACACCGATGTGCTGGCGGCGTTGCGTTCGGCCGAGGGCAATCCGGGCGGCTGTACTGATGACGAGTACCTGGCACTGGCCACCGCCGACGGCCCGGCACTGGAAGCTGTTGCCGCGCTGGCTGATTCACTGCGTCGCGATGTGGTCGGCGACGACGTCACGTTCGTCGTCAACCGGAACATCAACTTCACCAACATCTGCTACACCGGCTGCCGGTTCTGCGCCTTCGCACAACGCAAGGGTGATGCCGACGCGTACTCGTTGTCGACGGACGAGGTCGCCGAACGGGCTTGGGAAGCGCACGTTGCCGGGGCCACCGAGGTGTGCATGCAGGGCGGGATCGATCCGGAGCTGCCCGTCACCGGGTATGCCGATCTGGTGCGGGCGGTCAAGAAGCGGGTGCCGTCCATGCACGTGCACGCGTTCTCGCCGATGGAGATCGCCAACGGCGTGACCCGCAGCGGCCTGTCGACCCGCGAATGGCTGACCAGCCTGCGCGAGGCCGGGCTGGACACCATCCCGGGCACCGCCGCGGAGATCCTCGACGACGAGGTGCGCTGGGTGCTGACCAAGGGCAAGCTGCCCACCGCGGAGTGGATCGACGTGGTGAGCACCGCGCACGAAGTCGGGCTGCGGTCGTCGTCGACCATGATGTACGGACACGTGGACACCCCGAAGCACTGGGTCGGTCACCTCAACGTGCTGCGCGGTATTCAGGACCGCACCGGTGGGTTCACCGAGTTCGTGCCGCTGCCGTTCGTGCACCAGTC
>JARLGS010000833.1 GCA_031292695.1 Mycobacterium sp.
CGAGAAGCATTCGCGTGCCGAACGTCTCCTGTACAAGGCGATCGGCGCCGATCCGGACGCCGAGCAGAACTGGGGCGCCTACGCCCGCAGCGTGCTGGCGTTCTCCGCAATCTCGGTGGTGTTTCTGTTCACCCTGCAGCTGGTGCAGGACAAACTGCCGCTGCACCTGAACAATCCGGCCACCCCGATGACCGCTGACCTGGCGTGGAACACCGCCGTCAGCTTCATCACCAACACCAACTGGCAGGCCTACTCGGGTGAGAGCACCATGGGCCACCTGGTCCAGATGGCCGGCCTGACGGTGCAGAACTTCGTCTCGGCCGCTGTCGGTATGGCGGTGGCTGTGGCTCTGGTGCGCGGGTTCGCCCGCCGGCACGCCAGTGAGTTGGGCAACTTCTGGGTCGACCTGGTGCGCGGCACCATCCGAATCCTGTTGCCATTCGCGGTGATTGCCGCGCTCATCTTGATTGCCGGTGGCGCCATCGAGAACTTCCACCTGCACGACCAGATCGCCAACACGGTGGCCGGCGCCCAGCAGACCATCACCGGTGGACCGGTCGCCAGCCAGGAGGCCATCAAGGAACTGGGCACCAACGGCGGCGGGTTCTACAACGCCAACTCGGCGCACCCGTTCGAGAACCCCACCGCCTGGACCAACTGGGTGGAAATCTTTCTGCTGCTGGTGATTTCGTTCTCGCTCCCGCGCACGTTCGGCCGGATGGTGGACAGCCGCAAGCAGGGCTACGCCATCGTCGCGGTGATGGCCACCCTGGCCACCATCAGCGTCAGCTTGATGATGCTGGTCCAGGGTCAGCATCACGGCACGGTCCCGACCGCCGTCGGCTCAGCCATGGAAGGTGTGGAACAGCGTTTCGGCGTAGCCAATTCCGCGGTGTTCGCGACCGCGACCACCCTGACGTCCACCGGCGCGGTCGACTCGTTCCACGACTCGTACACGTCGCTCGGCGGCATGATGACGATGTTCAACATGCAACTCGGCGAGGTCGCACCGGGTGGAACCGGCTCTGGCCTGTACGGCATGCTGATCCTCGCGGTGATCACGGTGTTCGTGGCCGGCCTCATGGTCGGACGTAGCCCGGAATACCTGGGCAAGAAGATCAACCCGCGCGAAATCAAGCTGGCCGCAAGCTATTTCCTGGTCACCCCGCTGATCGTGCTGACCGGCACCGCGGTGGCCATGGCGCTGCCAGGCGAACGCGCGGGGATGCTCAACTCCGGCCCGCACGGGCTGTCCGAGGTGCTGTACGCCTTTACCTCGGCGGCCAATAACAACGGCTCGGCCTTTGCCGGTATCTCGGTCAACACCGTTTGGTACAACACGGCTTTGGGTCTGGCCATGCTGTTCGGCCGCTTCCTGCCG
>JARLGS010000834.1 GCA_031292695.1 Mycobacterium sp.
GGCGGCGGGGAGGCCGTCCTGCTGCCGGTGCACGACCCGTTGGAACAGGACTGGTCCGACCCTGAACCGGAAGTGCAGCGCCTGAACCTGCAGTACCGCAACCGTTTGGAGTATGCGGTCGGGCGGACCTGCTCGGTGGACTGGGAGGTGGCGCCGGGTGCGCGCCGCGCGATGGCGGTGTGGACCACGTGGCTGCCGGTCGCCGAGACTCCGCAAACCCAGGCCCGCGACGTCGAGAACGCATTGCTGTCCATGGACGCGCTGGCGACGGCGACCGACGAGCAACTGCGATCGGGCTTGGAACCGCTGGTCACCGGGTACGGCGACTGGATCGCCGAACAGCAGGCCGCTGCCGAGCAGCTGCCCGAATATCTTTGGGAGACAGCCGATCTAGCGTTGGTGGAGGCACGTCGCGCTTACAAGCGTTTGCAGGAGGGACTGGACCACGTCACCGGCGATGCCGAGGCGCTGCGGTGTTTTCAGTTCATGAACGCCGTGATGCGCGATCAGCGCATCGCCTCCCAGGTCGCCGCGCTGCGGGCTTCGGATCCCGCACTGTCGATCGCCGACGCCGCAGACCAGGTCGCCGCCAAGGGAGACAAGGCGGCGTCGTGGCGGCCATTCCAGCTGGCGTTCATCCTGATGCAGCTGGGCGCCTTGTCGGACCCGGCCGCCCCGCTGCGCAGCGCCGAACATCTTGCGCGAGTGGAGCTGTTGTTCTTCCCGACCGGTGGCGGCAAGACCGAGGCCTACCTCGGGCTGGCGGCGTTTACGTTCGCGATCCGCCGCCGCCAAGGTCTCATCGACTCCGCGGACGGCCCCCTGGACGGCCGCGACGGGGTGGCGGTGCTGATGCGTTACACGCTGCGGCTGCTGACGGCCCAGCAGTTTCAGCGCGCCACTGCGCTGGTGTGCGCGGCCGAGCTGGCACGCCAAGCCGATGAAATCACCTGGGGTGTTGAGCCATTTCGGATCGGGTTGTGGGTCGGCACCGATGTGAGCCCGAAGCGGTTCGAGGAAGCCGATGAGCAGCTGACTAGGGCCAATGAGTATGGGGCGCACCGGCTTACCGTGCTGCAGGTGCAGCGCTGCCCCTGGTGCGGCACGCCCATCACTGCGGCGCAGGTCAAGGCCGACGCCACCGCGCGGCGAGTGTTCGTGTACTGCGGGGATGATCTGGCGCGCTGCCCGTTCGCCAAGGGCGGGCAGGTCAGCGAAGGCCTGCCGATCCTGACCGTGGACGAGGAAATCTATCGACTCACACCGGCGTTCGTCATCGCGACCGTCGACAAGTTCGCCCGCCTGGCCCGCGAAGGTGAAGCCGCCGCGTTGTTCGGTTTCGTTGGTCAGCGCTGCGCCCGTCACGGCTACGTGCATCCCGATTATGCCGCGTGCAACATCTCCACTGCGCACCCCGCCGCGAACGGATACCCCACGGCCACAGTGCATCCGGTGGACCGGTTGCGGCCACCGGACCTGATCATCCAGGACGAGCTGCATCTGATCACCGGGGCGCTGGGCACCGCCGTCGGCCTGTTCGAGGTCGCGGTGGAAACCTTGGCGTCCTGGGAACAACCCGACGGCACACCGGTGCGGCCGCTAATCGTCGCCTCCACCGCGACCGTGCGCAACGCCCAAGAGCAAGTGCGCGGCCTGTACGGGCGGAGAGTCGAAATCTTCCCACCGCAGGTGCTCGACGTCGCCGACACCTACTTCTCCCGCGAAATCCCGATCGCCAAGACCACCCCCGGCCGCCGCTACGTCGGGGTGAGCGCCCAAGGGGTGCGCCTGGCCAGTGCCGAAATCCGGGTCTCAGAGGTGCTGCTGTCGGCAGGACAGTTGCTGTTCGACCGCAGCGGTATCGCCGCCGACCCGTACATGACCCTGGTCGGCTACTTCAACGCCACCCGTGAGCTTGCGGGCATGACCCGCTACCTCGGTGATGACGTGCAGAACCGAGTTAAACGGCCCCGCAAGGATTCTGGGTTCCCACCGCGAATCGGCACCGACTACGGCTTTCTCAACAAGGGTGAACTCACCGGGCGCATGGCCTCCTCGAAGATCGGTGAAACTCTCGACCGGCTGGGGCTGGAGTTCGATCCTGACTATGACACCACCGAGGCCTTCCACGCCCGGATGGCCGCCCAGAAGGCCGGCAAGAAAGTGTCGGCCCGCAAGGTACCGCCGTTTGACGTGGTGCTGGCCACCTCGATGCTGCAGGTCGGGGTGGATGTGCAGCGGCTCGGGTTGATGCTGGTGGTCGGGCAGCCGAAAAATACCGCCGAATACATTCAGGCGTCCTCCCGCGTCGGCCGCGACGCCGAGCGGCCCGGTTTGGTTGTCACACTGGGTAACTGGGCACGCCCCCGCGATCTGGCCCATTACGAGCAGTTCCGCCACTACCACGAAACGTTCTACGCTCAGGTCGAGGCGCTGTCGGTAACCCCGTACTCGCCGACTTCCCTGGACCGGGGACTCGACGGTCTGCTGGTCAGCGCCGCCCGGGTCACCCAGGCCCGCACCAGCGACGGACTGTCCCCGGAGCGCGACGCCTGGCGAATCAAAGACCAACGCGCAGAGGTGGAACGGATCGCCGACCGGCTCAAGGCGCGGATCACGGCTGCCGCCCAGGACGACGCTGCGGTGAAGTACGCCAGTGACCTGTTGGTCAACCGTATCGACCGTTGGGTGGACCGGGCCACCCGCGCCGGCGACATGCACAAGACGTTGGTCTACGAACGCACCGGGGAAGGCGACAAATACCTGCCGCTGCTGATGAGTCCGGAAAAC
>JARLGS010000835.1 GCA_031292695.1 Mycobacterium sp.
ACCATGACCAACGGCCGCCCCCACTGGACCCCACCACCACTGCTCGACATCGGCCAACCCCGCACCAACGGCTACCACCACCCCACGCTGTACCCGACCGAACCCGACAGCGGGAACGACGATGGTGAAACAGACAGTCCCACAGGCTGATACATGGTGCACAAGGCGGCGTTAGTCACGGCGCGGCGGACGCGTGAACTGCGACGGCGGGCTGCCACATGTGCGGATACCCGTTACCGCGCCGACGCCCCGCGATCAGCAGCTCGGTCCGGCTGTCGACCGAACTGGTTGCTTCGTCCGCGATCAGCGGGCGGCCCGGGCCGCCGCGACGCGAAGCCCTGAACGTTTCACGGTCAGCTGCTGGATGAATAGTCGAACGTGGTTGTCCCTTGATCTGCAGGGGTGTACGAGAAATAGATCGGTCCCTGCAGGAAGGGGAAAATCCCGGTGTTGAAGCCGACAGATTTCGCGGCAATGTAAGGGCCGCTGTCCGTGTTGTAGACGGCCGACGAGATCGTAGTCGTGTAGAGCACGGTCTGACCGTCGCTGGCATAGACCGAAATGGTTGTGCCGGTTGGCAGGTAGTCACCGTCGTGGTAGCTCGACAGGCTGGTCGGAAGTACGTCATCCGGGACGTTCCCGCCGGTACCGCCGCTGTCGATGGTCACATTGTCGGCGATCTGTTGCACACCGGATTGACTGCCGTTGTAACTCACCTGGACGTCCAAAGTTGTGGCGTACCAGCCAGACACCGTGGTGACGGGAGTCAACGGGTTGGTGCCGAATATCAGTTGACCCGCCGGCTCGTTCAGCAGCAGACCTTGATCGAGGCTGCCCGGCAAGGCGTGGACAGGGCTGGTGAGGCCGCCGGAATCGGCTCCCCAGCACACGCCCATGTTCGCGTCCACGGCGTACGTCGGATCGGACCATTCCGATTGAGGTATGTCAGTCCACGTGCCGTTGATCAATTCCGACACCCTGGTGATGACGCCGATATCGGTGGGCGCGGTGATCAGGCCATTGCCGAAGTTCACCGACGTCTTGTACTCGGTGTAGTAGAACTTCCCCCAGCTACCGAATTCGGTCATGCCGGTTACGCCGGTCGGCTGCCCGATGTTGTCGGCGTTGACCTCCGTGATCGGGATTTCCAGGCCGCTGGACCCGGTATCGATTTCGGTGGGTGTGATCGGGCCGCCGCCAACCGAGATACCGATGGTCGTGTACTCATTCTGCGTCGAGTAGGAGAGCGCAACCGACGGTTCACCACCGGTAGCGCCCGTGGCGCCATCGTGGCCGAACAGGCCACCGATACCGCCGGACCCACCGGAACCTAACACCC
>JARLGS010000836.1 GCA_031292695.1 Mycobacterium sp.
AGCGGTGTAGGAGACTTGATCCGCCCCCGTCGCCGTGAGATCGGCTTGAACCTGCGCGAGGCTTGGCGCACTGCCCAGCGCACTCAACTGTGCGCTCGTCAGCGGTGTGGCATACGCGTGCACGGAAGTGATGCGACCATCAGCGTCGTACGTCTTTTGCACCACGGCGCCGGTGGCGCCGACGCTCAGGACGGCCTCGTTGGCTTCGTTGTAAACGGTACGCGTGATGTTCCCATTCGCGTCCGTGACGCTGGTGAGATTGTCGTTGCTGTCGTACGTGTAGCTGGTAGCGAGGTGCAGGCCGGATGGATCGACGATCGTCTGACTCAGGCGTTCCAGGTTGTCGTACACATACTGGGTAGTCCGTGCTGCACTCGTGCCTGCGCCCACGGTGACGGTGAGCTGCCTGCCGGCACCGTCGTACGTGTAGGTGGTGGTGAGGTTGAGCTTGCCGGTACCGGCATCCTGCACCTGGGTCAGCACATGGCCATCGGCGTCGTAGCTGTACGCGGTCACCGAGCCGGTGGGATCGGTAACGCTCAGTTCGCGGCCTTCACCGTCATAAGCGTAGCTCGTGACAAGATTCAGGCCTGACGGATCGACCGTACGAACCAACACGTGGCCGCTGGCATCGTAGGTGTAGGTAACGACGTGGCCGGTAGCGTCCGTCGTCTGAGTCAGGTGGCCGTCCGCGTCGTACTGATTGCTGCTGAGGTTGCCCAGCGCATCCTTGGTGGTGAGCAGATTGCCGTCGCCGTCGTACGTGTAGGTGGTGACGTCGCCGGCACCGTCCGTGACGGTCACCACATCGCCAAAGGCATCGCGCACCGTGGTCACGGTGACGCCGTCGGCCGTGGTGACGATGGTTTTGTGATTGGCCAGGTCGTACTGGTACGTGGTGACGTTGCCAGCACCATCGGTCGTGTACATCACGCGATCAAACGCATCGTAGGTCGTCTGCGTGGTGCGTGTCGCGCCCTGCACGACTTGCGAGGAACTCACCTGGCGGCCGAGATTGTCGTAGCTGTAGGTGATGGTGTTACCGCGCGCATCGGTCGTGCTTGTCACGCGACCAAAGGCGTCGTAGGCGTTACTTGTACTGCTGGCAACGGCGCTGCCTGCACCATCCGTTTGGCCAGTGCGCTCGCCACGCGCGTCATAGGCGTAGGTGGTGATGGTGCTATTGGCTGCGGCCAATGCGTTATTGGGGCCACTCAACTGCTGTTGCTGCTGTATCAGGTCAC
>JARLGS010000098.1 GCA_031292695.1 Mycobacterium sp.
CGTCGATGTGCCGGCCGATGCCCGGTACGGCTTCGTGCTGGACGGTTCCGCTCCCCTGCCTGATCCCCGCTCGGCGCGGCAACCCGATGGGGTGCATGGACTTTCGCAGCTCTGGTCTCCCGAGCCAATCGACACTTCCTGGCCAGGCCGCAGCATCGACGGCGCTGTCATCTACGAGCTGCACGTCGGCACGTTCACCGCGGCCGGCACTTTCGACGCCGCCATCGAGCGGCTCGACCATCTGGTCGATCTCGGCGTCGGCTTCGTCGAACTGATGCCGGTCAACGCATTCGGCGGCACCCACGGCTGGGGCTACGACGGCGTGCTGTGGTACGCCGTGCACGAGCCCTACGGCGGGCCGTCAGGTCTGCTCCGGTTCGTCGCGGCCTGTCACGGGCGTGGGCTGGGCGTGCTGATCGACGCGGTGTTCAATCACCTTGGCCCGTCCGGCAATTGCCTGCCCCAATTCGGGCCGTACCTGACCTCGGGCCGCACGCCGTGGGGCGAGGCGATCAACATCGCCGACGCGGGGTCCGACGAGGTACGCCGCTACATCGTCGACTGCGCGCTGCGTTGGATGCGTGACTTCGGCGTCGACGGTCTGCGGCTCGATGCCGTACACGCCTTGGTCGAGACGACGGCGATCCACCTGTTGGAAGAGCTGGTTGCCGAAACCGATGTGCTGGCAGAACAATTGGGCCGTCCGCTCGCATTGATCGCCGAGAGCGACCTGAACGACCCGCGGCTGATCACCCCGCGGGACCGGGGTGGGTACGGCCTCGCTGCGCAGTGGGACGACGACATCCATCACGCCATCCACACCGCGGTCTCCGGCGAACGGCAGGGCTACTACGCCGATTTCGGGTCGATGCACACGCTGGCCACAACGTTGACGCACGGCTTCTTCCATGCCGGCACCTACTCGTCGTTCCGGCGCCGCCGGCACGGCCGCCCCCTGGACACCGCGCATATTCCAGCGACCCAGTTGGTGGCCTATACGTGCACCCACGACCAAGTCGGCAACCGCGCCCTCGGCGACCGGCCCTCACAGAATGCCGACTTCGGCCAGCTCGCGGTCAAGGCCGCGCTGGTTCTCGGATCACCTTATACTGCAATGCTTTTCATGGGCGAGGAGTGGGGCGCGTCCACCCCGTTCCAGTTCTTCAGCTCCCATCCCGAACCTGAACTGGCGCGCGCCACGGCCGAAGGCCGCAAGGCCGAGTTCGCCGATCACGGCTGGGCCGCCGACGACTTCCCCGATCCGCAGGACCCAGCGACGTTCCAGCGCTCCAAGTTGAACTGGAGCGAAGTCGGTACCGGCGAGCACGCTCGACTGCTGGGGATCTATCGCGCACTGATTGCATTGCGGCGCACCGAACCTGCCTTCGCTGATCCATGGCTGACGAATCTGCGGGTCGAACACGACGAAGGCGCTCGCTGGATCGTCATGCACCGCGGAGGCTTCGCGGTGGCGTGCAACCTGGGTGGCGAGCCCGCCGAGGTCCCGGTCACCGGCGACGTCGTGCTGGCATCAACTGAGCCGCAAGTCGGCGAATCGACACTGCTGCAAGGACATTCTTTCGCCATCCTGCGTACCTGACGCGCCGAGTCTCGACGAGGGCTACCGGCCCGCTCAGGTCAGGTAGCGGTACGCCGGTGACCCCGGCTCCAACGGCTCGACGTGGATGCCCGACTTGTGCATCCGGTCCAGCAGGCCGTCGAAGTCGTGCGCCGAGCCGAGTTCGATGCCGACCAGCGCGGCCCCGGTCTCCCGGTTGTTGCGCTTGACGTATTCGAACAGGGTGATGTCGTCGTTGGGCCCGAGCACCTCGTCGAGGAACCGGCGCAGCGCACCGGGCTCCTGCGGGAAGTCCACCAGGAAGTAGTGCTTGAGACCCAGGTGCACCAGCGACCGCTCGAGCACCTCGCCGTAGCGCGACACATCGTTGTTGCCGCCCGAGATCAGGCAGATGACCGTCGAACCCGCTTCGACACCGGTCTCCATGAGCGCCGCCACCGCCAGCGCGCCCGCCGGTTCGGCGATGATGCCTTCGTTCTGGTACAGGTCGAGCATCGCGGTACACACCGCGCCCTCGTCCACCGTGGTCATCGACACCATGTCCCCGGCCGCAGCCAGTGCCGCGTAGGTCAGCGTCCCGGCCCGGGCCACCGCCGCCCCGTCGACGAACTGGTCGGCATGCTCCAGCGTCACCGGCCCGCCCTTGGCCAGCGCGGCGATCATCGACGCCGCACCCGCGGGCTCAGCCCCGAGTACTGCGGTCGCCGACGTGTGTGCGGCCAGGTACGTGGTGACGCCGCTGATGCAGCCACCGCCGCCGACCGGCACGATCACCAGGTCGGGCTCGACGTCCAGTTGGTCCAGGATCTCGAGCGCGATGGTGCCCTGTCCGGCCATGGTGCGCACGTCGTCGTACGGCGGGACCAGCGTGGCGCCGGTGCGTGCGACATCGTCCAGCGCCGCGGCGGCGGCCAGGTCGTAGGTGGCACCGCCGACGATCAGCTCGATGAACTCGCCACCGTGGTAAAGGATCCGGTCCCGCTTCTGCTTGGGCGTCTTGGCCGGCACGTAGACCCGCCCGTGCACGCCCAGCAGCCGGCACGCCAGCGCGAAACCCTGGGCATGGTTCCCGGCCGACGAGCACACCACACCTGCTGCTTTCTCCTCCTCGGAGAGCTGCATCAGCAGGTTGTAGGCGCCGCGCAGCTTGTAGGACCGCACCGCCTGCAGGTCTTCGCGCTTCAGGTAGACCTGGGCGCCGGTCAGCGCCGACAGCCGATCGCTGAACTGCAGCGGGGTGCGTGTCACCACCGGAGAAATTCGCTGAGCGGCCTCATCAATGTCGGCCGCGGTTAGCGGCGACCTGTGGGTTCCCTGACTCAGCTCGGCGGACACCGACTAATGGTGCCATCTCGGTGCAAAACTGAGCGCATGGACCCCACTTCAGAACCGGTGCCGCCGGCGGTCAGGTCGTTCATCGAGCGAACCCACCGCGTGACCAGCAGCGCCGAACACCACGTGCCATCCTGGCTGCGGCCCGGCGACCCGGAGAACCGGCTGCCGGTAATTGTCGCGATCCTGGCCGCCGTGACACTGCAGCGCGCGATCCCCCAGCAATACACCATCCCGGAGATACCCCGGTGGCCGCTGATCACCTTGGAACTGCTGCTGGTGGTCGTGTTGATGATCATCAATCCGGTCCGGCTGTCCCGGCAATCCACGGTCGGGAAGTGGACCATGATGCTGCTGACCGCGGCTATCACCCTCGACAACACCGCATCGGCGATCATCTTGGATCTGAACATTCTGACCGGCCGGGTGAGCAACGACGCCGGCGTCCTGCTGGGCAGCGGCGCAGCCGTTTTCATCACCAACATCATCGTGTTCGGCATCTGGTACTGGGAGCTGGATCGGGGTGGACCGTACTCCCGGCGCGCCGGCGACAACCCCTACCCGGATTTCCAGTTCCCGCAAATGTGCGATCCGCAGAACGCCAAACCCGGTTGGCGGCCGACGTTCATCGACTACCTGTACACCAGCTACACCAACGTGGTGGCGTTCTCCCCCACCGACACCATGCCGCTGTCGCGGTGGGCCAAGCTGATGATGACCATGCAGTCGATGGTGGCGGTATCGACCACTGCACTGGTGGTTGCCCGCGCGGTCAATGTACTGAAGTGAGCCGTGCTGAAGTCAGCACGAGATCAGTCTCGATGGGGTTTCAGCAACTCCGCCTGCCGAACCTGGCTGCAATCAGTCGGCAACCAGCGCCGGGTTGACCGCAGCGATCGCTCGATCAGCTCGGCTGAGCGCGAGAAGTCGATCGGGGACACCTTCACCGGACACAACGGCGGCACGACATGCAGTTCGATCGTGCCCTCGAAACGCGCGACGTCGGTGGCGAGCCGCGTGTTGATCGCCAGAGTGAACGCGTGCATGCCCATTGCCAGTGCACCCCTTGGCGATTGGGCCATGGCGCAGGAGTAGCCGGTCGGCAGCACCCAGACTGCGTCGGCCCCCAGCGCCACCGCATGCGAGAGCGGGGCGTTGTTGACCACGCCACCATCGACCAGGTCCCGCCCGTCGATCCGCACCGGCGGCAGGACGGCCGGAATGGCGGCGCTGGCCGCGATGGCGTCGACGGCGTCGCCGGACGACAGCAGGACATCCTGGCCCGAGAGCACGTCGGTCGCCACCACGTGCAACGGTATCGGCGAATCCTCGAGCCGCCGGAAGCGCAGGTTGCGCTTGAGCAGGTTGCGGATGCCGGAATTGTGCACCAGATGCGGACGCTGCCCCATGAACCCCAGAAACCCCAGCCCGGGGCTGGTCGGGAAGACCTCGCGACGCGACAGCGACCGCCACAGCTCCGCCAGCGCCAGGACCCCGTCGCGGTCCGAGCGGGCGGCGATCCACCCGCCGTTGAGCGCGCCGACCGAGGTGCCGACGATCAGGTCCGGCTTGATCCCGGCTTCGGCCAGGCCCAGCAACATGCCGACCTGGATCGAGCCCAGGCTGCCCCCACCGGACAACACGAACGCCGTCGTCATGAGCGGTCCCAACAGTTCGGGTCAGGCCGCATCCGGGTTTTCCAATACCACCGCGACACCCTGCCCCGATCCGACACAGACACCGGCCACTCCGTAACGCACGTTGCGCTCACGCAGTTCGGTGGCCAGGGTCAGCACGTAGCGCGCACCGGACGCGCCGAAGGGGTGCCCGATGGCCACCGCACCACCGTTGAGGTTCAGCTTCTCGTCCGGCACCTCGAAGCCGTCGAGCTGGTTGGGCAGCTCCCGCAGGACGCCCAGCGCCTGCGCGCTGAAGGCCTCGTGCACCTCCCAGACATCGACCTGTTCGGGACTCAGTCCGGCGCGCTTGAGGGCCAACGGAATGGCCCAGGCCGGCGCCAAACCCATTACCAACGGATCGATTCCGACGGTCGCCGACGCCACCACCCGCGCCAATGGAGCCACCCCGAGCTCGGCGGCCCGCTGCCCGGAGGCCAGCACCAGCGCCGCGGCTCCGTCGGTCAGCGGCGTCGAATTGGCTGCCGTCATCTGGGTCGTGCCGGGCTGGGGCCGCAGCGCGGCCAGCTTGTCCATCGTGGTGTCGTCGCGGATGAAGTCGTCGGTGTCGAACACCGACGCCGGTGCCGACTTCGTCGCCGCAACGTCCACCGGCAGGATCTCCAGTGCGAAGCGGCCCCGATCCCGCGCCGCCTTGGCATGCTGCTGGGACCGAAGCGCGAACGCGTCGATCTCCTCACGAGTCAGCCCGTACCGGTCGGCGACGTTCTGGGCGGTCTCGATCATCCCGATGTACGCGTTGCGCGCCAGCAGCTTCGGGTTCGGCGGTCCGCCGGATCCCGACCACATGGTATCCAGCAGGATCTGCGGGCCACGGGGCGCAAAAGCACTGTCGCCCTTCATATATGCCCAGCCCGAGCGCGACATCGACTCCACCCCGGAAGCCATGCCGACGCCGACGTCGCCGGCTCGAATCGCGTTGGCGATGTTGATGGTCGCGGTCAGCGACGACGCGCAATAGCGGTTGATCGTGACGCCGGTGACACTGTCGGGGAAGCCCACGGCGAGTGCCGCCCACCGGGCGATGTCACCCATGCCTTCGTGCGCCGGATTGACGCAGCCCGCCGCGATGTCCTCTACGACGGCCGGCTCAACGCCGACTTTCTGACACGCACCGAGCATGGCCATGCCGAGTAGGTCGTCCGTCCGGTATCTCGACAACTGGCCGCCATAGCGGGCAAACGGTGTGCGCACCCCACCCAGGACAAAAGCATCGGTCATTGCAGAACACCTTTCCGGCCTTCGGCCGTAGGCGTCCCGGCCGGTTTGTGCGGCAAGTCCTTCAACAGTGCGTCCCTGCGACGCTACTCGTCGCCGGCGGCAAACACGGGCCGAATGCGTGACCAACCGCACGACGCTCGGCGGGTTCGGAATTCCGCTCCGCGCCCGATCATCGGCTAGAGTGGTCAGCGCCAGGCCGCAGTAACCCCGGGCCCCAAATTTTGCCGCCGAGAGCGGCCACTCGCCGAGAGGCGTTCTGCGGTCTGGCCTTAACTTCCCGGCGCTGTCGCTGGCGCGCTTGCCGCCGGCGACAGCGCCGGTCCGCTTCAGTCCAGCGAGTTGGTGCGCCACAGCCCGGCCGCGGCACTCAACTCGTTGGCCAGGCGGGTGAATGTCACGGCGCGGTCGGTGAGTTCCGCAGAGCGTTCCGGCGATGTCGACGTCGCGTCCTCGGACAGGCTCACGCAGCCGGCAGCGCTCACCCGGCAGTAGGCGGCCGCGCGCTCCAGCGCGACCGCAAAGTCACCCTCGAACACGCCGCGCAGAATCCGGTCAGCAAGCCCACGGATTTCATCCGGCCCGGCCGGTGTCTCCGCGCCCGCGACCACCGGATCGATCGAGTGCAGCACCTCCGTGCCGCGCCCGAACAACAGGCTGGCCGAGTACGGGTCTTCGCGGATCGACAGCCGCAGCAGGTACACCCGCCACAACGCGCCGGGCAGACTGCGCGGCTGCGCGCCGGCCCACAACTCGGCAATGGTCTCGATGCCGTGCTCGTCGGTGTAGGCGACCAGCCGCGACACCACGTCAGGATCCGGGTACTGGCGTACCCGTTCGAGCAGTGCCGCTGCCGTCTCGTGCGCGATCCGACTGGTTTGCACGGGGTCCTCGACATCGTGGAACGCCTCGAAGCCCCGGCCGAGGAACTTGGTGGGCTTGTGTATCCGCCGACGATCATCAGTCATGCGTCATCGCCAGCCGTCGGCGTCTTTGGCCGCCTGCAGCAGCACATCGCACAGCGCACTCAGCTCCGCGGGAGCAGCACCCTCGGCAACGGCGGTCGCGACGTCCTCGGCCGCACACCGCACCTGATAGACCCGGTCTGAGAGCGCAGCCGCCTCGTCGGCGGTCAGTACCACCGAGTCCTCGGCCAGCGCGGTGCCCTTCACCATGGCCCGCTGCTCATAGGCGCGCTGACGGCACGACTGGCGGCAGTACTGGCGACGGCGGCCCAGGCCCGCGTCGGCCACCTCCCGGCCACACCACCGGCACGGTTGGGCCTTCGAACGCTTCACGGTCGTGACTGTAACCGCCGATGGTCGCGGGCCCCGGTATCATGGATAACTGAGTCGGGAACTTCACGGCGCTGGCCTGCGTTGATTCCCTGTTGCGATATCAAGGGAGTGATTGACGATGGCTGATCGTGTTCTGCGGGGCAGTCGCCTCGGCGCCGTGAGCTACGAGACCGACCGTAACCATGACCTGGCGCCGCGTCAGGTGGCCCGTTACCGCACCGACAACGGCGAGGAATTCGAGGTTCCATTCGCCGACGACGCGGAGATCCCCGGCAGCTGGGCGTGCAAGAACGGCATGGAGGGCACCCTGATCGAGGGCGATGTCCCCGAGCCCAAGAAGGTCAAGCCGCCGCGCACCCACTGGGACATGCTGCTGGAGCGTCGCTCGGTCGACGAACTCGAAGAGCTGCTCAAGGAGCGGCTGGAACTGATCAAGACCCGCCGCCGCGGCTGACTGATCACCGAACAAAGCAAAAAGCCCCGTGCATCGCACGGGGCTTTTGCTTGTCCGGACCCTATTCGGCGGTTCGCTACCGCACGACGCCGCGGGCGCGGTCCAGCCGGCCGCGGATCCCCCACTTGGCCACCTGCGACATCGCTTCGCGAATGTTCGACCCGCTCATCTTCGACACACCCAGCTCGCGCTCGGTGAACGTGATCGGCACCTCGACCACCTTGAAACCCGCGTTGATGGCCCGCCAGGTCAGATCGATCTGGAAGCAGTAGCCCTTGGAGTCGACGTCTTCGAGACCGATCTTCTCCAGCACGCCCCGCCGGTAGGCGCGGTAGCCGGCGGTGATGTCGTGAATCCCGACCCCGAGCAGCACCCGGGAGTACGTGTTCGCGGTGCGCGAGAGGACGAGTCGGCGGCGCGGCCAGTTGCGCACCGTACCGCCCGGGACATACCGCGACCCGATGGCCAGATCGGCGCCGGCGTCCACGGCGTCCAGCAGGCGGTAGAGCTCCTCAGGTGCATGGCTGCCGTCGGCGTCCATCTCGACCAGCACGCTGTAGCCGCGGCCCAGGCCCCAGGCAAAGCCGGCGAGGTAGGCGGCACCGAGACCACCCTTGCCGGCCCGGTGCATGACGTGCAGCCGATCGGGGTCGGCCAGCGCCAGCTCGTCGGCCAGTTGTCCGGTGCCGTCCGGGCTGCCGTCGTCGACCACCAGGACGTGTACGTTCGGCCGTGCGGCATTCACCCGGGCGACGATCAAAGGCAGGTTCTCGCGCTCGTTGTAGGTCGGAATTATGACCAGCGTGCGCTGACTCGGACGGTCGTCACCCATGGTCAAAGCCCCTGTTCGTTATCGGCGTCCGCGGCGGAATCGGTCTCGGCATCGTCGCCGGTCCGACTCCCCGCAACCGCCCGGCGGCGGCGCGCAAGTCTTCTATTGTGCCGCATGCCTACCAGCAGAGCCGCAACACCGACCCCGACGAGGACAGCGTTGACGATCGGCCCCCAGCGGGTGGCCGGGGTGAGGTCGGTCTTCAGCCGCACCTGTCGGTCCAGATAGGCAGGTTCGAAGAACGCCGTCCGGTCGAGCTCATGGCCGTCCGGTGCGATCACGGCGCTGATCCCGGTGGTCCCGGCGACGACGACGTACCGGTCGTGCTCCACGGCCCGCAGTCGGGCGAACGCCAATTGCTGGGCACTCATCGGCTCGTCGAACGTCGCATTGTTGGCGGGTACCGCCAGTAGCTGCGCGCCGTTGAGCACCGACTGCCGGGCCGCCCGGTCGAAGATCACTTCCCAGCAGGTCGTCACACCGATCGGGATACCGGCAGCGGTGACCACCCCGGTGCCCGTGCCCGGGACGAAGTAGCCGGCCCGATCGGCATAGGACGACAGCAGTTTGAAGAAACTGCGCCACGGCAGGTACTCGCCGAACGGCTGCACGATTTCCTTGTCGTGCCGCTCCCCCGGACCGTTGACCCCGTCCCAAACGATCGCCGAGTTGGTGGTCACCGGATGGTCCGGCGTGTAGTCCGGCGCGGCCAACACGGTGCCCACCAGGATCGGCGCATGAATCGCCGAGGAGGCCGCAGTGATCAGTTCTGCCGCATCGGCGTTGGCCAGCGGGTCGATATCCGACGAGTTCTCCGGCCAGATCACCACCGCCGGTTGCGGCGCCCGCCCGGCGCGCACGTCTTCAGCCAGCACTTTGGTCTCGTGCACATGGTTGTCGAGCACGGCCCGGCGCTGAGCGTTGAAGTCCAGGCCGAGCCGCGGCACGTTGCCCTGTATCGCGGCGACGGTCACCGCCGGGTCGTCCCCGGCGCCCGCCCCGGACTTGCGCACCTGCGGCCAGGCCAGGCCCATCACCAGGAGCACCACGATGATGCAGGCAGCCGGGACGAATACCTCGGGCGGCGCGGCTGCGCCGGTGCGGTGGTCGTGGCGCCAGCGCTTGACCGACTCGAGCACGAGGGCGGTCAAGCAGAAGCCGACCAGTGCCACCGCGAACGACACCAACGGCGCACCGCCGAGCTGTGCGATCGGCAGGAGCGGACCGTCGGTCTGACTGAAGGCCAGAACGCCCCACGGAAATCCACCGAACGGCACCGTCGACTTGAGCCATTCGGCCGCCACCCACAGGGCGGCGAACCAGACCGGCCAGCCGGGTAGCCCGCGCACCGACACGGCGGTCAGGCCGAACACACCGGTGAAGAACGCTTCCAGCGCAGCGAGCATGAGCCACGGCAACGGCCCGACCAGGTTGCTGATCCAGGGCAGCAGTAACACGTAGAACACCAGTCCGGCGAGCATGCCGTAACCGAAACCGCCTGCGGGCGTTGTCCGTTCGTCGACCAGCACCCAAGCCAACCCGGCCAGCGCAGGGAACACCAGGTACCAGAGATCGAATGGCGGGAAACTCGCACACAACAGCAGACCCACCACGACGGCCGCGGCCAGCCGCATCAACCGCGGCTCGAAGAACCGCCGCAGGGACGCGACGATCCGCGCTGCGCGGCCGGCTACCCGGTCCGCATTCGCGTCGTCGACCGCATTTTCCTCACGCACATTGTCGTCGGCCACGGCTTCGTCCAGCGTCTCTTCGGCGCCGTCAGCCATGGATCAGCTCACCCCGGTGCACCGTCTGCAAGCACGTCGGAAGTTCGTCGTCCGGCCCCAGCGGCGGCAAGGCCGGCACCCGCGACCGCGGGTCGGTGGACCAACGCTGCACGGCGTCGGCCGGCGCGGTGACATCCAGTGCCTCGGCCCCGCCCGGCACCCGCCACACCGCGTACGACGCCACCGCCCCGGGCACCAGGGTGCCGGTCATGCCGTCGCGCACGCCCCCGGCCCGCCAGGCTCCTCGGGTAGCCGCGAGGAACGCAGAGCGCGCCGAGATGGCGCTGCCCGTGGTCCGGTGGGAGGTGGCGGCGCGCACCGACTCCCAGGGATTCATACTGGTGACAGGGCTGTCAGAGCCGAATGCAAGAGGCACGCCTTGCGATGCTAACAGCGCAAACGGGTTCAAACCCTGTGCGCGATCGACGCCGAGGCGCTGGGCGTACATCCCGTCCGGACCGCCCCACAGCGCATCGAAATTCGGCTGCATGCTGGCGACCACGCCCCACGCGCCGAGCCTGCGTGCTTGTTCAAAGTCCACCATCTCAAGGTGTTCCAGCCGATGACCGCAGCGCGCAACGGCCGGTGCTCCGAACGCCGTCACCGCCCCGGCGAAGGCATCGACCACAGCCGCGACCGCAGCATCGCCGATGACGTGGAAGCCGGCGGTGATGCCGGCCTCGGTGCAGGCCAGCAGGTGTGCGGCCACGGCGTCGGTGTCCAGATAGCTGTTCCCGCAGTGGCTCGGCGGATCGGCGTCGGCATACGGCTGCCGCAACCACGCGGTCCGCGAACCCAGTGCACCGTCCACAAACAGGTCGCCGGCGAGGCCGTGCGCTCCGGTCTGCTCGATCAGCCGGCGGGCCGCGGCGGCGCTGTCGACCGCTTCACCCCAGTAGCCGACGATGTCGACGCCATGTTCGGTGGCGCGCAGGTCTGCCCAGTCGTCGGCGCCGCCGATGTCGGGTCCGGCGCACTCGTGCACCGCGACGATGCCGTTGCGGGCGGCCAGGTCGAGCGCGGCGCGCTGCGCGTCGCGACGCTGCGCCACGGTGAGCAGGTCCCGGGCCGCAGCCCGCACGCGATGATGCGCGTCGGCGGTCAGCGGTCCCTCCTCGGCGAACCCGGCAGCACCGGCCAGGCCAGGCGCCAAGCGGCGCAGTCCGGTCGACGCGACCGCCGAGTGCACGTCGACCCGGGCGAGGTAAGCGGGCCGGCCGCCGAGCACGCGGTCGAGATCCGCGGTGGTCGGCGTGATGTGCTCGGGCCAGCCGAATTCGTCCCAGCCGTGGCCCCAGATGATGCCGTCTGGCTGCTGCGCAGCATGCTCGGCCAGCAGGGTCAGCAGGTGACCGAGCGACGTGGCGGCACGCAGGTCCAGGCCGGAAACGTTGAGTCCGGTGGCAGTCAGATGCACGTGGCTGTCCACGAACGCCGGGGCCACGAACGCGCCCTCCAGATCGACGACGGTCGCATCCGGATACTGCATCCGCCCGATGTCATCGGATCCCAGCCAGACCACCAACCCGTCGCGGACCGCCATCGCAGTGGCATCGGGCGCAGCAGGGCTGTGGACGCGGCCGTTGAGCATCAGTGTCGTCACGAAAGTGACAGGCTAGTCCGTTCAGCCGGCGTGACGACGTACGGCGACCGGTTCATTGTCGATGACCTCGATCACTTCACCGTCGATGTACTCGCCGCGCCCTCGATACCGCTCATCGTGGTTGATGTAAATCACCTGGGTCGGGAAATCCATCGGAGTCAGCTGACGCTTCAACAGCGTCTTCGCGACCGGCCGGATCGCCGACCGCGTCAACGGCAGCAGCATCAGCGCCCCGAGTACCGAACTGGCCAGACCGGGAACAACCACCAGGACCGTGCCCAGCGCCACCAGCACGCTGTCCGTGGCCAACGTCGGGTCCGCGGACCGCGCACTCAGCGCGTCGGACAACTTGCTGACATGCCGCGTGATCTGGGCGCCCGCGATCGCCAAACCCGCGGCGAACGTCGCCAGGAGGGCCAGCAGCGTCCATCCCACACCGATCGTCGACGCCAAGCCTGCCAGCACCGCGACCTCGACCAGGGCATAAACCAGAAACAGTCGCATCGCCATGTACTGGACAACGTGTTCGGCAGGGCCTCGCGTTCCCGATCCGTCAGAAAATGACGGTTTCGTTACCGTGGCGCAGGATCCGGTCCTGGCAGTGCCACAGCACGGCGCGCGACAGCACGGCCCGTTCCACGTCGGCACCGAGGCGCACCAGTTCCTCGACGCTGTGGGTGTGGTCGACGCGCACCACGTCCTGTTCGATGATCGGGCCCTCGTCCAGATCCTCGGTGACGTAGTGCGCGGTGGCGCCGACGAGCTTCACGCCGCGCTCCTTGGCTCGCCGGTACGGGGTGGCGCCGACGAACGCCGGCAGGAACGAATGGTGGATGTTGATCAGCGGGCACCCGATGGCCTCGAGGAACCCGGGCGTGATGATCTGCATGTACCGGGCCAGCACCACCAGGTCGACGTTGCCTTTGAGCAGTTCGAGCTGACGCTGCTCGGCCTGCGCCCGGATGTCCCGGCCGGCCGGAATGTGCACGAACGGCACACCGAACGCCCGCACTTGTTCGGCCAGGTCGGCATGATTCGAGATCACCATCACCACGGTCATGTCGAGTTCCCCGCGGCGGTTGCGCCACAGCAGGTCGAGCAGACAGTGGTCGGCGGTCGAGGCCATGATGGCCACCCGTTTGGGTTTGGCCGCGTCAGTGAACCGGTAGTCCATGTCGAATTCCGCTGCCACCGCCGCGAATTCGCGCTCCAATTCGGGTTGGGCGGCAGCCAGCCCGGGCAGATGAAAAACCGTGCGCTGCAGGAAGACGCCATTCTCGGGGGCGGTCGAATGCTGGTCCAGCGAAATGATGTTGGCACCCGACCGGGTGAGGAACGTCGATACCGCGGCGATGACGCCGCGCCGATCCGGGCAGCTCAGCAGCAGACGCCCGATGTCCTTGTGGCGCGGCAGCTTCGGCGCGCCCGCAGGGAATTCGGCCACTACGCGGCCCGCAACTCCAGCGCGACGTTGTTCTGCATGCCGCCGCGCAGCTTGGAGAAGAAGTTGAAGGCCTTGCCGATCAGCCCATAGCGCTTGCCGATGCCGTCGTAGACCGTGCCCAGCTGCGAGCTGTCGAGGATCGCTGCTGCCGCCTCGACGGCTTCGCTCTTCGGGTTGCCGCGCATATCGCACTTGGCCACGGTCACCCGCGGCGTGTTCCGGATCCGCTTGACCTTCCAGGACTTGGCCTCGGTGATGACCAGCAGGCGATCCCCGTCGGGCACCGCCCAGATCGCGGTGGGCTTGGGCCGGCCGTCCTTGGTGAAGGTGGTCAGCAGGATGTAGTTGGCCGTGGCGACATCGGCGAACGTAAGAGCCATGGCGAACAGGCTAGCCGGAGTTCAGGGCTTGTGAGTGGCCAGATGGTGCTGCATCCAAACCGAGTCAGCTCGCCGTCGGTAGCGAGATGCTTCGCCGTCGACTACTCGAGGCACCCAGTCACAGCAGCCCCATTGGCCTCTTGCCGAAGGCAACGTGAATCTGCCCGCCTTTGTGCGACAAATCCATTGCCGGACGGGGTTGACGGCCGCGTCCGGCCGCTCCGCGCTGGGTTTGTCGCACATACGCGGGCAAGTCGGGTCGCGCCGCGCGAAGGAACGGGTGTGACCGATGGGGCCCGCGGGTGCCTACCCCTCCAGCTCGCCCTCGGTTTCCAGCAGCACCTGTCGCAGCCCGTCCAGGGTCTCCGACTCCGGCGCCGCCCACATCCCGCGACCGGCCGCCTCGAGCAGCCGTTCAGCCATGCCGTGCAGGGCCCAGGGGTTGGACTCGGACATGAACTTGCGGTTCTCGGGGTCCAGCACGTAGCTCTGGGTCAGCTGCTCGTACATCCAGTCGGCCATGACGCCGGCGGTGGCGTCGTAGCCGAACAGGTAGTCGACGGTGGCGGCCATCTCGAAAGCGCCCTTGTAGCCGTGTCGGCGCATCGCGGTCATCCAGCGCGGGTTGACCACCCGGGCCCGGAATACCCGCGTGGTCTCTTCGGAGAGAGTTCGGGTGCGCACTGCGTCCGGCCGCGTGTTGTCGCCGATGTAGGCCGCTGGGTCCTTGCCGGTCAGCGCCCGCACCGTGGCGACCATGCCGCCGTGGTACTGGAAATAGTCGTCCGAGTCGGCGATGTCGTGCTCGCGGGTGTCGGTGTTCTTGGCCGCCACCGAGATTCGCCGGTAGGCCCGGTTCATGTCGTCAGTGGCGGGTGCCCCGTCGAGACCGCGACCGTAGGCGAACCCGCCCCAGGCGGTGTAGACCTGGGCCAGATCCGCGTCGTCCCGCCAGTTGCGGCTGTCGATCAGCTGCAGCAGGCCGGCACCGTAGGTACCCGGCTTAGAGCCGAAAATTCTTGTGGTGGCGCGCCTTTGGTCGCCATGGTCGGCGATGTCGACCTGGGAGTGCGCCCTGACGTAGTTGTCCTCTGCCGACTCGTCGAGTCCGGCGACCAGTTGCACGGCATCGACGAGCATGGTCACCACATGCGGGAACGCGTCGCGGAAGAAGCCGGAGATCCGGACCGTGACGTCGATCCGCGGACGCCCCAGCTCGTCCAGTGCGATCGGCTCCAGACCGACCACCCGCCGGGAAGCGTCGTCCCACACCGGCCGAACCCCAAGCAGCGCAAGTACTTCGGCAATATCGTCGCCCGCGGTGCGCATAGCCGAGGTGCCCCACACCGAAAGCCCGACCGATTCCGGCCACCGGCCGTAATCGGTGCGGTAGCGGTCCAGCAGCGAATCCGCCATCGCCACACCGGTTTCCCAGGCGAGCTTCGACGGCACCGCCTTGGGGTCCACCGAGTAGAAGTTGCGGCCGGTGGGCAGCACGTTGACCAACCCGCGCAGCGGCGAGCCCGACGGTCCGGCCGCGATGAACCCGCCACCGAGGGCGTGCAGAATCTGGTCGATCTCGCGGCTCGTCTCGCGCAGCCGGGGCACCACCTCGGTGGCCGCGAACCGCAGTACGGCCGCGGCTTCAGCATTGTCGGTGATGCCGTCCACTGCGGCGGTATCCCAACCGGACTCCTGCAGCTTGGTCACCAACTCGCGGGCCTGCGCCTCGGCGGCGTCGACTGCCGCCTTCTGCGCCTGCCCGTCCTCGACCAGGCCCAGCGCCTCGCGTAGCCCCGGCACCGACTGTTCGCCGCCGAACAGCTGGCGGGCCCGCAGGATCGCCAGCACCAGGTCCAGTTCGGTCTCGCCGTCCGGCGCCTGGCCCA
>JARLGS010000099.1 GCA_031292695.1 Mycobacterium sp.
GCCGCGCGACTACAAGCGGGTACTGGAGGCGATCGCCGGGGCCGAGGCCGCCGGCGAGGACGTCAGCGAAGCGATCATGGCGGCGGCTCGTGGCTGATCCGAACGGCTTTCTCAAGCACACCCACCGTCAGACGCCGGTCCGCCGGCCGGTCGACCTGCGCCTCAAGGACTGGAAAGAGGTCTACGAGGACTTCGACCACGCCACCCTGCAGGTGCAGGCCTCGCGCTGCATGGAATGCGGTATCCCGTTCTGCCACAACGGCTGCCCGCTGGGGAACCTGATCCCCGAGTGGAACGACCTGGTGTACCGGGACCGCTGGCGGGACGGCATCGAACGGCTGCACGCCACCAACAACTTCCCGGAGTTCACCGGGCGGCTGTGTCCGGCGCCGTGTGAGGCGTCGTGCGTCCTCGGCATCAACCAGGACCCGGTGACCATCAAGCAGGTCGAGGTCGAACTGATCGACAACGCCTTCGAGCAGGGCTGGGTCAAGCCGATGGTGCCCGACGTGCTGACCGGCAAGAAGGTCGCCGTCGTCGGTTCCGGGCCGGCCGGTCTGGCTGCCGCGCAGCAGCTCACCCGGGCCGGGCATGAGGTGACCGTCTTCGAGCGGGCCGACCGCATCGGTGGTCTGCTGCGCTACGGCATCCCGGAATTCAAGATGGAGAAGCGGCACATCGACCGCCGCCTGGAGCAGATGGCGGCCGAGGGCACGCAGTTCCGCGCCGGCGTGAACGTCGGTGTGGACATCACCGTCGAGCAGTTGCAGGCAGACTTCGACGCGGTGGTGCTGGCCGGCGGTGCGACCGCGTGGCGCGATCTGCCGATCCCGGGCCGCGAGCTCGACGGCATCCACCAGGCCATGGAGTACCTGCCGTGGGGCAACCGGGTTCAGTTCGGTGACGACGTGCTCGGTCCCGACGGCGAGCCGCCGATCACGGCCAAGGGCAAGAAGGTCGTCATCATCGGTGGTGGTGACACCGGCGCCGACTGCCTGGGCACGGCGCACCGTCAGGGTGCCGAGAGCATCCACCAGTTCGAGATCATGCCGCGCCCGCCTGAGGAGCGCGCCGAAGCCACGCCGTGGCCGACCTACCCGCTGATGTTCCGGGTTTCCTCGGCACACGAAGAGGGCGGCGACCGTGTGTTCTCGGTGAACACCGAGGAGTTCGTCGGGACCGACGGCAAGCTCACCGCGCTGAAGGTGCACGAGGTCGTCATGAACGCGGGCCGGTTCGAGAAAGTCGAGGGTTCGGACTTCGAACTCGCGGCCGACATCGTCTTCCTGGCCATGGGTTTCGTCGGACCGGAGCGTGAGGGCCTGCTGACCGAACTGGGCGTCGAGCTGACCGACCGCGGAAACGTGGCCCGGGACAACGACTTCCAGACCACCGTGCCCGGCGTGTTCGTGGCCGGTGACATGGGCCGCGGCCAGTCGCTGATCGTGTGGGCCATCGCCGAAGGCCGCGCCGCGGCTGCCGGGGTGGACCGCTACCTCATGGGAGAGTCGGTACTGCCGGCCCCGATCAAGCCGACGGCGGCTCCGCAGCGTTAAGCGCTAAGAAGCCTTGGTCCGCCGGCCTCAGAAAACTGGGGCCGGCGGATTGGCATTTCAGCCGTGCATCAGACGGGTGACCAACTCAGTTCGCGAGTGCACGTTCATCTGGCCTGTGAGTGGCGTAGCTAACACGACACGCCGTCTTGGGCGTGTCGCATGGGGCTGATGTTGCTGGAGTTGCAAACTTAGTCGGTTCGGGCCCCTTTCTGCCCGGATGTGGCCCGATGACGAAACACGATGGCGAACCGATACCCCACCTCCCCCTCAGCCCTGTTCGCAGGCTCCGAACTGAGCCGGCGACGCTTCCTGGTGGGCTTGTCGGCGTCGGTGGTCGCGGGGGTGGGGTTGGCGCGATGGGTCGTCGACGACCTGGCGAGCAGTGCGGCTGCGGAGCCACCAGCGGCGCCGCGGCCCGTCCATAGCGGCATGCAGTTGACGCTGCCTGGTGGTGGTGAGCTGAGCAGCCTGCCGGACGTGGCCGGCAACAGGTTGGCAATCACGCTCGACGACGGGGTGAACTCCGACGTGGTGCGCGGCTACACCGAGCTGGCCCGGGACACCGGAATTCGGCTCACCTACTTCGTCAATGGTCGGTACCAGTCGTGGACCGAGAATCGGGACCTGATCCGGCCGCTGGTGGAGTCGGGGCAGATTCAGCTGGGCAACCACACCTGGTCGCACCCTGATCTGGCGAAACTGCCGAAGGACCAGATCGTCGACCAGTTGCAGCGCAACCACAAGTTCCTGCAGTCGACGTTCGGGGTTGACGCACGGCCGTACTTCCGGCCGCCGTATGGCAGCCACAATGCGATCGTCGACTCGATCGCCAACGAGCTGGGCTACTCCGTGCCGACCATGTGGACGGGATCGCTCGAGGACCAGAACATCGTTGCCGAGGACTACATCCTCAAGATGGCGGGGAAATACTTCACGCCGCAGACCATGGTCATCGGCCACCTCAATCACCTGCCCGTGACGCACGTTTACGGCCAGCTGGTGGATCTGCTCAAGGACCGGCAGCTGCGCACGGTGACGCTCGATGACGTGTTCCGCAAGCCACGCGATCTCCCCGCCTGAACACTGAAGTGGTGTACGTCACATTGTCTGACGGGTCACATCCCGAGACGATCAGCTGTGCAAATTAAGGGCTCGTTAAGAGCGTCTTGCGCACCATTAGTCGCACCAGCACCACCAGAAACATCAGAATTGTGCTCGGCGCGCCTGCCGGTGTTTGCCGGTGATCGGCGTTGTAATGAATTCGCGAGGGTCGTGAGATAGTCTGGCCCCACGGTGCAACCAATCGCCGACCGCAGGAGTGATCACCGTGTACAACAATCCGTTTTCGCGTTCACGTATGGGACGTATTGCCTGGTCCCTGTTCCGCCACCCGGTCAAGAGCCGTGAATTTCCGGCCAAGAACGAGCGCCTGGTCACAGCCGCGGAACTCGGCCGCTTCGCCATCTAGCGTCCGCGGTGACCGGTTTCGCCGGCTCGCCGTTGACGACAACGTCAAATTTGCTGATCGTTATCAAATTGTGACCTACCGCTAATTAAGACAGAAACCGCCCGGAACCGAGAATCTCGGCTCCGGGCGGTTGTTTTGTGTCAGGCGGTTTGCAGCCCCGAATCGCGGAGTGCCTCGGCCAGCGGCTCGAGCACAGCGACGTCGTATGGCGGCGGCAGGTAGATGATCGCCAGATCCAGCCCCTCGGCGGCCAGTCCGGCTGCTTCGTCGACCACCTGCTGGTAGTTGCGGTCCGCGCCCAGCCGGACGTGCGCCGACAGGGTGATCTCCTCGGGGTCCCGGCCGATATCGGCGCAGTGCGCGGCGAGCACGTCGCGCTTGCGGGCGAACTCCTCCGGCGGGCCGCCGACGAAGTTCCAGTGATCCGCGTACTTGGCGGTGATCTTCAGGGTCCGCTTCTCGCCGCTGCCGCCGATGCAGAACGGGGGATGCGGCTGCTGCGGTCCCTTCGGCTCGTTGCGGGCGTCCTTCAGTTGATAGAACTTGCCGTCGAAGGTCGTGGTGTCCTGGCTGAGCAGGCCCTTGAGCACGGCGCAGGCCTCCTCGAAGCGGTCGAAGCGCTCCTTGACCGAGCCCAGCTCGATGCCATAGGCGCCGGACTCCTCCTCGTTCCAGCCCGCGCCGATGCCCAGCTCAAGCCGGCCGTTCGAGACGATGTCCAGGGCCGAGGCCATGTTGGCCAGCACCGCAGGGTGTCGATAGTGGATGCCGGTGACCAGCACGCCAACCCGTACCCGCTGGGTGGCCTGGGCCAGCGCGGTCAGCGTGATCCAGCCTTCCAGGCACGGCCCGCTGGAGTCGGAGAAGATCGGATAGAAGTGGTCGAAGGTCCAGCCGGACTCGAAGACGTCGATGTCGTCGGCGGCCTGCCAGATGGCGAGCATGTCCGACCAGGTGGTGTTCTGTGGTGAGGTTTTGAAGGCGAATCGCACGCTTTCTGAAACTAGCGGCCAGGGCCGAATAATTCCTGAGACTGTTTGGTTCATTGTCTTGGCAGACTGGGACCTATGGACCCCGTGGCCGCGCTCCGTGAGATCGCCTTCTACAAGGACCGCGCTCGCGAGGAGTCGCGGCGGGTCATGGCCTACCGCAAGGCGGCCGATGTTGTCGAGGCGTTGACCGACGAGCAGCGGGAAATGCGCGGCCGCGCCAACAGCTGGCAGTCACTGCCCGGCGTCGGGCCCAAGACCGCCGCGGTGATCGCCCAGGCCTGGGCGGGCCGCGAGCCTGACGCTCTGGTCCAACTCCGTGCCGCAGCAACGGATCTGGGTGGGGGAGCGCTGCGCGCTGCACTGAAAGGCGACTTGCACCTGCACTCGAACTGGTCGGACGGGTCGGCGCCGATCAGTGAAATGATGTCCACCGCAAAGATTCTCGGCCATGAATACTGCGCACTGACCGACCACTCACCGCGGCTCACGGTGGCAAACGGGCTGTCCGCCGATCGGCTCCGGCGGCAGTTGGATGTCATCGACGAAATCCGCGACCGGTTCGCGCCGATGCGAATCCTGACCGGGATTGAGGTCGACATCCTGGATGACGGTGCCCTGGACCAGGAACCAGAGTTGTTGGAACGGCTCGATGTGGTGGTGGCGAGTGTGCACTCCAAACTGGCGATGGACGGTGCGGCCATGACTCGCCGGATGGTTCGCGCGGTATCGGGTGGTCAGGCGAATGTACTGGGGCACTGCACCGGCCGGCTGGTCGAAGGGGCTCGGGGTACCCGCCGGGAATCGTCGTTCGACGCCGACCAGGTGTTCGCCGCGTGTGCAGCCAATGGTGTTGCGGTGGAGATCAATTCACGGCCAGAGCGGCGCGATCCGCCGACCCGGCTGCTGAACCTGGCGCTGGAGACGGGGTGCCTGTTCTCCATTGACACGGACGCGCATGCGCCGGGGCAATTGGATTTTCTCGGTTACGGCGCCCAACGGGCGCTGGACGCCGGCGTGCCCGAGGACCGGATCGTCAACACCTGGCCGGTCGAGCGGCTGCTGGCGTGGGCCGGGGCGTAGCGTCAGCCCATGCTTATCGGCACCGCGACCACCATCACCCTGCTTGCGGCGGGCCTGATCTTCCTACTGGCACTGATCCTGGGCATCTGGAAGTACCGGCAGATGGCCGTGCACCCCGACCACCTGGCCCACCCCTACGTGGACATCGCGCACCGGGCGGCCCTGCTCTATTCCTTTGCCACCATGCTGGTCGCGGTGTTCGTCGAATTGAGCGCGTGGCCGTCCTGGGTGAACCTCACGGCCGCAATGGTTTTGGTGTTCTTCTTCGTAGTCGCCATCGCGGCGTACATCCAGCACGGGCTCAAGCAGGACACCACCAACCAGTTCGAGCATGCGGGGTCGGGTCTGCACGCCGGCATGGCGGCGCTGATCCTCGGCGAGGTCGGCGGGTTTTCGGTGCTGCTGGTGGGGTTCATTGTCGGCCAGTTGGCGTAACCCATGCGAGACCGATTGCTTTCGCTGAACAGCCCGTCGCGTTCGTGGCTGATCCGGGACGGTACCGCCGAAGGGGCCGACCTGGTTGCGGAGTGGAAGTCCGACGACCCGGACTGGCGGCAGGTGTTCGAGGACCTCTCCGTGGCGCTGACCTTTCAAGTGCACATGTGCTTGGACGCCGAAAAGCGGGAACTACGGGTCCTGGACCACCTGGTTGAATGGCGACGGGGGCCAGAGGAACCGCCGCAGTGGATGGAGTGCCACGACACCGGCGACCTGCACCTGTCCTGGTCGGGCAACTCGAATTGCCTGCGCTACCTGATCACGACTGACGACATCAAGTGCCCGATCCGGCGCTGCGTCGCCGACGCCGGCTGGACTTATGTGTTGAGCGGGCCCGCGGGCTAATCCGGCAACATCGGCATTTCCCAGCCGGGGTCCGCGCCGACCAGCACTCCGCGGGTCAAGCAGGCGTTGCCGAACCGCTGCCGCACCAGGTCGACGGCGCAGTCCACCGCCGTCGTGTCCGGTGCCCCGTCGAACGGCAGCTCAAGTTGTTCGGTACCGCCGTTGTCTACGTTCGACACCGAGAACCCGATCAGGGTCAGCCCACGCTCGGCGATCATCGGACCGGCGCCGGCGATCAATCCTCTTGCCGTCGAGAGAATTTCATCGGTGGACGCGGTCGCCCGGCGCATGGTGTGCGACCGCGTGGCGCGACTGTAGTCGTCGAACCGCAGCCGCAGCACCACCGTGCGGCCGGTCCGTCCGCTGCTCCGCATGCGCCGGGTGATGCGGTCGACCAGGTTGATCACCATTGTGTCGATATCGTTGTCGGACATGGTATTTCCACGTCGTCCCACCGCCCGCTGCGCGCCGACCGAGCGACGCCGGACGCCGGTCGTCACCCGCCGGCGATCGATGTTGTGCGAGAGCGCGAACAACTGTCGCCCCATCGCCGCCCCCACCATGGCACCCAGCGCGGATTCGGTCAGATCGGCGACATCCGCCACGGTCTCGACGCCGTGCTCGCGGAGCTTGTCCGCGGTCTTCGCGCCGACGCCCCACAGTCGTTGCACCGGCAGCGGATGCAGGAAGGCCAGCTCGCGATCCGGCGGCACCAGCAACAGGCCGTCCGGCTTGGCCTCGCGGCTCGCGACCTTGGCCAGGAACTTGGTCCGGGCGATCCCCACCGTGATCGGCAGCCCGACCCGCTCGCGCACCGCGTCGCGCAATTGTGTGCCGATCTGCACCGGCGTGCCGGACACCCGCCCCAGACCGCTGACGTCCAGGAAGGCCTCGTCGACCGACAGTGGCTCGACCACCGGAGTGGTGTCACGGAAGACCTCGAACACCGCCTTGCTGGCCGCCGAGTACGCGGACATCCTGGGTGCCACGACGATGGCATGGGGGCACAAACTGCGGGCCTGATGCCCGCCCATCGCGGTGCGCACCCCGAAGGCCTTGGCTTCGTAGCTGGCCGCCAGCACCACGCCGGCGCCGACAATCACCGGCCGCCCGCGCAGTGCGGGATCGTCGCGCTGCTCGACCGATGAGTAGAACGAGTCGAGGTCGGCATGCAGGATGGCTGCGGTGTGAACGTTCGACACGAACATATGTTCGCATAGTGAGGTGAAGCGCGGAAGCTCAGCTTCCGTAGATGCTGGTCAGCCAGATGTGGGTGAGCGTGTCCACGACGTCGTCGTGCGCGACGGCGGTCTGTTCGCCGGCCAGGGTGGCCATCATGGTGCGCTCGTTCATCAGGTTCAGTGAGATGGCGAGGTCCAGGGCGGGGATGGTGTCCGGTGCGGCGCCGCGTTCGCGCTCTGCGGTGATCAGTACCGCGGTCAGGCTGATCCACTTGCGCATGAGGCCGGCCCAGAACTCGCGGAATTCGGGGACGGTGTTGACAGCCTCGGCGCCGGCGCGGGCGGTGGCTGGGTGGTCCCCGAACGAGCTGAAGAAGATTTCGATGCCGCGCCGGATCGCCCGCTTGGGTTCGGCCGGCATGTCCTCCAGGGCGCCGTCGAAGCCGGTGTCAGCGCGTTTGATCAAGGGATCGAGCAGCGAGAGCAGCACCGCCTCCTTGGAGGGGAAGTAGAAGTAGAACGTCGGCCGCGAGATGCCGGCACCTTTGGCCAGGTCATCGACGGAAATATCCGAGAAGGTGCGGTGCTGCAAGAGTGTGGTAGCGGTGGCCAGAATCGCCGCTTCGCGGTCGTCGCCGGACGGTCGAGTAGCGCGTCTGCCCCGGGGGGCCCGGGTTTGTGCGGCGGTACTCACGCGGCTGAGCTTAACAGTTTGTCGAGTTTCTCAACAGACCGTTGACGGTATCAACACCGCGTTGATACCGTCGGTACCATGATCGAACACCTCGACGTTGTCATCGTCGGCGCCGGCATCTCCGGCATCAGCACGGCCTGGCACCTGCAGGACCGTTGCCCCAGCAAGAGCTACGCGATCCTGGAGCGCCGGGAGCACATCGGCGGTACCTGGGACCTGTTCAAGTACCCCGGTATTCGTTCGGACTCCGACATGTTCACCCTCGGCTTCCGGTTCAAGCCGTGGGAGTCGGCCAAGTCGATCGCCGACGGCCAGGCGATCTGGAACTACATCAACGAGGCGGCCGACGAGAACGGCATTCGCCAACACATCCGCACCGGCCACCGCGTCGTCTCGGTGGACTGGTCGGACGCCGACAACCGGTGGACCATCAACGTCGAGCACAACGGTGAGGCCAAGCAGCTCACCGCCTCGTTCCTGTCGGTGTGTAGTGGCTACTACAACTACGACGAGGGCTACTCGCCTGAGTTCCCGGGTGCGGCCGACTTCAAGGGCCAGGTCATCCACCCGCAGCACTGGCCGGACGACCTGGACTACGCCGGCAAGAACGTCGTCGTGATCGGTTCCGGCGCAACGGCTGTCACGCTGATCCCGTCGCTGGTCGCCGGCGGCGTCGGCCACGTGACCATGCTGCAGCGGTCGCCCACCTACATCGGCGCACTGCCGCTGGAGGACCCGGTGGCGAAGCAGACCAACAAGTACCTGCCGAAGCACCTGGCGCACTTCGTCAATCGGTGGAAGCAGATCGGTTACAGCACCGGGCAGTACCAGCTCGCCCGGAAGTTCCCGGCGGTGTTCAAGAAGGCGCTGCGCGAGATGGCGACCCGCCGATTGCCGGAGGGCTTCGACTACGACAAGCACTTCAGCCCCCGCTACAACCCGTGGGATGAGCGAGTCTGCCTGGCGCCCAACGGCGATCTGTTCAAGGCCATCCGCTCGGGCAAGGCCGGTGTCGTCACCGACACCATCGAGACCTTCACACCGACCGGTATCAAGCTGACCTCAGGCGAGGAGTTGCAGGCCGACATCATCGTCACCGCAACGGGTTTGAACATGCAGCTCTTCGGCGGCGCGACGGCCTACCGCAACGGTGAGCCGATCGACCTGCCCGGTTGCATGACCTACAAGGGCCTGATGCTCTCGGGCGTGCCGAACATGGCCATCACCTTCGGATACACCAACGCCTCGTGGACCCTGAAGGCCGACCTGGTGTCCGAATTCATCTGCCGCGTGCTGAACTACATGGACGCCAACGGTTTTGACCGCGTCGAGGCCCAGCACCCCGGTGCCGCCGTCGATGAGCTGCCGTTCATGGACTTCACGCCGGGCTACTTTCGGCGGGCCATGGACAGCCTGCCCAAGTCGGGTTCGGAGGCGCCGTGGAAGCTCAAGCAGAACTACCTATTCGACATGCGAACCATCAGGTACGGCAAGGTTGATGAACAGTCGCTGCACTTCACCAAACACCGTGCTGCCGTGGGGGTTTAGTTCCCCGCTGAGCAGACGCGACTAGGGCGCGAGCACCACGATTCCGTCCTCGTCGGCATAGGCGATCTCGCCCGGGACGAAAGTGATGCCACCGAAACTCACCTCGACGTCGCGCTCGCCCGCACCGGTCTTGGTGCCCTTACGGGGGTTGGTGCCCAGCGCCTTGACCCCGACGTCGATGGTCCGCAGCGTCGACGCGTCGCGCACCGGCCCGTTGACGATCACGCCCGACCAGCCGTTGTCGTGTGCGAGGCCGGCGATGATGTCCCCGACCAAGGCGGTGTGCAGCGATCCGCCGCCGTCGACCACCAGAACGCCGCCGTCGCCCGGCGTCGACAGGATCGACTTGAGCAGGGCGTTGTCCTGAAAGCACTTCACGGTGGTGATACGGCCGGCGAACATGGTCCGACCGCCGTAGTTCTGCAACTGCAGATCGCAGCTGCGGACGTCGGGGTAGATCTCGTCAACCAGGTCGGCGGTGGCGCGGGGTTCGATGGTCACCCGCCGATTATCTCAGGCGGCAGGATCAGTCGCCGGAGCTGCGTCGCGACAGCAGCAGGACCAAGAGGGCCAGTACGCCCGCTGCAATGACAGCGGCCATCGGCAGCCGTGATGCCGGTGGATGCGGTGGCACCAGGGTCAGCACCGGGGGCGCGACACCCCCCACCCCCCCCCCCCCCCCCCCCCC
>JARLGS010000837.1 GCA_031292695.1 Mycobacterium sp.
CGGCCTCCAGACCGGCGATACCGTGTACTACCAGAACGGCGCGAATACGCCGATCGCCGGCCTCACTGGGCAGCAGACCGACCCGCACGGTCAGCCCATCGAGCGCGCTTACGGCGTCGTCAATTTCGTGGAACCGAACGGGACGATCGATCCCAACAATATCTCGCTCGGCGCAGTGTTCTCCGGGGCCGAGTCAAGCGGAAATGGCGGTATTGGCGTCGACTCTGCCACCGATACCATCAACTTCGCCGCCCCGCACAATTTCCAATCGGGCGACCAGGTCGTCTTCGAGGGCTTCACGCCCGCCGGGGGCGGCCCCGTTCAGACCATCGGCGGCCTGACGCCGGGCGCGACTTACTACGTCGAGGTTGTCACCCCCAGCTCGATCCGGCTCACCAACACGTACGACCAGGCGGTCAACCCGCAGAACTACCTGCAGAATTTCACTCCGTCGCAGATCAGCGGCAGTACGATCACCCTGCCGAGTGCGCCCGGCTTCAGCAACAACGAGGCGGTGACGTACTACGGACCGCAACCGTCGCAGTTCAGTAGCTCGACCGTGAACGTCAATCCGGTCGCGGCAAGCGGAGGCGGTGTGACGTTCAACGCCGCGCCGGGCGCAAACAATATCTACATTTATAATGGCACGTTCAACGCAGGGGACAGCGTCCTCTACCAGACGCCAGACGGCGGCACGCCGATCGGTGGACTGACCCCTGGGACCACCTACAAGGTCTACAGTGTGTCGTCTAGCGTGCAAGGACAGTTGGTGCAGTTGGGCTACACCTACACGCTCTCGAACCTGACGTTCACGAAGGGGACCGGCTCAACGCATGACAAGATCACGTTGGCGAGCGGCAGTTGGCCCGCGACCCTCTCGAACGGGGAGCAGATCAAGATCTCCGGCACGTCCGCCGACAATGGCACCTACACCATCGGCAGCATCAGTGGCGGTATTCTGACCCTTTCGAGTATTGGATCGTTGCCGAACGGCACCGCCGCGAGCGCGACGGTCGACCCGCAGCAGGCCCTCACACTCACACCATCGACGTCGGGATCGGATGCGAGCGTCGTCCAGACGTTGATTGCAACCTACAACTTGCCGATCATGAGCCCCGGCCAGCCGGGGGGCGTGCTCCAGCAAGGCACGACGTACTACGTGACGAACCTCTCCAACGGCGGCA
>JARLGS010000838.1 GCA_031292695.1 Mycobacterium sp.
TCCACCCGCCGCCGGGCCAGGGTCGCATCCAGTCCGACCTTTGCCAGCGCCGCGACCACCTGGTCGTGGTCGGTCGGGCAGAATCCAGCCGCGGAGGCGACTTCTTCGTCGATCCTGGCCCGTATCAGCTGGGTGCGCGCCGCCTGGAAGGCGATGGCTACCGAACCGATCTGGTCGGAAGCTGGTTTGCCGTCGACGAGCGCTGCTCCGACCGATGGCGTCGTCAGCCCCGCCATCACCCAGGCCAGCGTTGACTTACCCGACCCGTTGCCACCATGGATCAGCACCCCGTCACCTTCGTGCACGGTGAAGCTGACGTCACGCAGAGCCGTGTGGGCCCACGGCGTTCCGGCCGCGTATTCATGGCTGACCCGGTCGAGCTGCAGCACGGGCACCCCGGTCGCCTGCACATCGTCGACAGTCGTTGCCGGGGCCGGGTCGGTCTGGACCATGGCGGTGTTGTCTCCGGACTCCGACAGGCTGATGACGCGATCCGCGGATTCGGCCTCGTCGTTGTAGTGGGTGATCTGCACGAGCGACATCTGACGGTGTTCGGTCAGGGCCGCGAGAACCCCGAGCAGCGCGCTGCGACCGTCCTGGTCGACCATTGAGGTGATTTCGTCAGCGATGAGTAGTTTCGGTTCGCGTGCCAATGCGGCGGCGACCGCGAGGCGCTGCAGTTCCCCACCGGAGAGTCCGCCGGTGGCGCGGTCGCCCATGCCCGCCAGTCCAACTTCGTCGAGCAGCCGGTCGACGTCGACTGCCACCTCAGGCGGCAGACCCCACACCACGTCGTCGGCAACCCGCATGCCCAGCACCTGGGTTTCCGGATGCTGCAGGACCACCGCCGTCCCACCGGGTCGGCCCAGGCCGACCGCACCGGGACGGTGCACAGTACCGGCGGTGGGTGTCCGACCGGCGAGGATGAGCATCAGCGTGCTCTTACCGGAACCGTTGGCGCCCACCACCGCAACGTGTTCGCCCACCTCGACGGTGACGTCGGTGGCCGTGAGCGCGGGATGCTTGGCGTCGGGATAGCGCAAGCCGGCGCCCTGCAATGTCACCGGCACGGGTGCGGGCGCGTCACCGGCCAGATCTGCGGGCGAGACGTCGAGGGTGTGGACATCGGGGATGCCGCTCAACCGGTCGAGAACGCGCGACATCGCCCACCAGCCGACAAGCGAGATGATCATGACGATGATCGCCCCGGAGCCGATCAGCAACAGCGGCCAGTAGGTGAACCCGATCCGGGAGATGTACTGCACGCCGTTAGCTACCGGCGCCATGGCAGGGATCTGGCCAAAGACCGCCACCAATGCGGTCAGGCCCGCGGCGATCACGCCAAAGACCAA
>JARLGS010000839.1 GCA_031292695.1 Mycobacterium sp.
CGTTCATCGGCGAGCGCGGCCTCGGCCTCGGCCGCTGCCGCGTCGTCGGCCGCTGCGGTGTCTGCGGAACCGTCGACGGCCTGTGGTGCCATGGTGGAAACTTCCTTATGTTCGGTGGCGCAGTGCCAAGGCTAGTTGGCTCGCCGGTTCGGCACGGTGGGCAGGTTGGCGCCCCACCACGGCATCGTAATTATCTTCTCTAAAACGGAGAATTTGGTTTCCGCATGTGCGAGAGTTGATGGCGTGCGCGTGATCGTGATGGCGGCCGCATCGGTGCTGGTGGCTGGGATGCTGATTGCTGCGCCCCAATCTTGGGATGTCACGCCGAAGGCGCATGCGGATCCGCAGACCTGTAACGACGCGTTCTGTGTGCCGGGCATCATCCCGCACCGGGTGTTGGGCGCCACCTGCGACAACACCACCTACTACGTGTTCGCCACCACCGACTGGGGTCGGCTGATGTTCTGCGGCTCGCCCCGGCGGTATGACCCGCGCTGGTTCCGTTCGCCCCCGATGGCCGGCATCCGCGACGAGAACAGCGACTGCATGACCGAACAGAACATGGTCGCGCAGGCTCCGGACGGCCTGTTCCTGACCTGTGTTCCGATGAACGGTGTCAGCCGCTGGATGCGCGGCGACACCTGAGTCACCGACTCTCTCCAGCGCCAGGGCCTCGGATGAATTCATCTGGGGCCCTGGCATTTTCGCTGTGATCTACCAGTTTCGGATCGAGCAGAGGGCGCCATGTGGGCCACTGTTCTGCTTGACCACGACACCGTCGACCTCCAGGCGGCAATTGAACACCGGGGTCTTGAAGTTCGGCGCCTCGCCGGACTGCACCATGACAGTCGCCCACAGGTTGGGGTCGGTCAACGTCGTGTCGAAGACCCACGGTTGGTTGGGTCCGACGGTGACGTCGGCTCGCGGGCTGAACTCATACGGGTTGTGGCTGTAGTCCGACCAGGTCGGCGGATCGGTATCCCGGTAGTAGATGTTGCTGAAGATGGGGGCGGTCGCGCTCACGATGTAGCGGACGTGATGTGCCGCAGGTGGCGGTTCCGGGGGATCGTCGTCCCCGAAGGCCGGTGCCGCCGATACCAGCGTGGTGGAGCACAGCACGGCTGTAGCAAGGGTCAGCGAAGTACGCATCGTCACGTCCTGCTCAGGCTGAACGGATAGGTCAGCGTACCGCCGGGTGCGCCGTCGCAGCCGGTGTCGAAAGAGGAGGTCATGGTCCCGGCGAGAGTGTTTGCGTCCCAGACGTATACGTCGTGAGTTGGGATGGTTGGTCCGTAATAGAGGTCGCCGCAGCGCAATCCGATGTCCTCGTTGAGGGTCAACGTGTATTGCCCGTTGACCAGCTGCGCGTCACCCATGGAGCTGTCGGCCTTGGCCACCGGCTGCGGGACGGTCAGTACGTGGATGCATTGGTCAAGGCTGACCTGGTTGCCATCCGCGTTGTAGCACGGCACCAGAGCCGACCAGATCCAGGTGTGGAAGTCGCGGCGGTCCGGCATGTTCAGGTTGTAGTTGCCCAGCCACATGGTCGCCGAGGCGGGGGGCGCCAGGGCAATCGACGCCGCAGACAGCACTGCGGCGCCCATCGCGAGCAACTTCATTACACTCCTCCACCGCTTCGCGCTGCCCGGTCGATCATGGACTCGAGGCGGGTGAACGCCAAGCCCCGGGATTGACGAGATCGGCATTCTCCGGTGTGGAGAATATCATCTCCGGTCCGCCGGCACGGTGAAACGGGTGCCGGCTGTTTCGCGGCCGGCACCCGCCCGAGTCAAGGTCGCGCCGTCGACCCGACGATAGGATTCGTCTGCTCGATGGGCCCGGAAGTAGGGGCGGAGCGGGAAGGACGGTGCATGGCATCGGCGCGACGGATCGGGGCACCCGATGCGAAGAACCGCGGCGTTCTGCTCGACGCTGCCGAGCAGTTGATGCTCGACGAGGGCTACGCGGCGGTGACGTCACGGCGGGTGGCCGACCAGGCCGGCCTGAAACCGCAGTTGGTCCACTACTACTTCCGCACCATGGACGACCTGTTCCAGGCCGTCTTCCGGCGGCGGGCCGAGCAAGGGTTGGAAGCTCAGCAGTTGGCGCTGCAGTCGGAGCAGCCGCTGTGGAATCTGTGGCGGTTCAACACCGACCCGGCGGGTACCCGGTTGACCATGGAGATCATGGGCCTGGCCAATCACCGCAAGGCACTTCGCGCTGAAATTGCCTATTACGCCGAGCGATTCCGCGAACAGGAGACCAAGGCCTTTGCCGCGGCGCTGGAACGGTACGGCGTGCCGGAGGCCGAGGTGCCTCCCGTGGTGTGGTCAGTGTTCAGCACCAGCGTCGCACGGGTGCTGGTCATGGAGCAGGAGCTGGGGATGTCCTCGGGCCATGACGAGACGCTGGCATTCGTCGACACCTGGCTGCGCCGCCTGGAGGGCGACCCGCTGCCCATGCCGGACTTCGCGGCAATGATCGCCGAGGCGGCCGGGGAGTCCGAAGCCTGAGGATTTCTTCGGGGTCAGGAAACGAACGTGGGCATGGCAGCCCAGCCGCGGACGGCGGCGGTCTCGGACGGTACCGCATTGGCCCAGTCGACCTCCCACTCCGGGAAGCGCCTGAGGATTTCCTCCAGGGCGATGCGGCCTTCCAGCCGGGCCAGGGCATTGCCCATGCAGAAATGTGTGCCCGCGCCAAAAGTCATGTGTGAGTGCTGTTCCCGGTGGATGTCGAACACGTCACCGTCCGGGGCGAAGCGGCGGTGGTCCCGGTTGGCGGCGCCGACGAGCATGAGCATCGCCGAGCCCTTCGGCACGGTCTGGCCGTAGTACTCGACATCGCGCGTGACGTAGCGGGCGATCTGTAGGGCCGGCGGCTCCCAGCGCAGGATCTCCTCGATCGCCTGGGGGATGAGTGCCGGGTTCTCCGCCAGGTCGCGGCGCTGGTCGGGATACTCCGCCAAGGTCTTTCCGGCCCAGCCGATCAGCCGGGTGGTGGTCTCCGAGCCGGCGGTGGCGATGACCGTCAAGTACAGCAGTAGTTCGTCGCGGCGCAGCTTGCGGACGGTACCGGTCTCGTCCTCGAACTCGGCGTTGAGCAGATCGGTCATGATGTCGTCGGACGGATGCTCGGTGCGCCAATCGATGAACTCGGCGAAAACCTCGCCGGTGGCCAGCCCTTCGAGCTTCTGTCCCTGCCCCTGCAGGGTTTCCTCACCGTGTTCGGTGATCTGCCGTTGCCGATCTTCGGGGATGCCCAGCAACATGCCGATGACGCGCATCGGCATCTGTTCGCCGAGGTCGTTGACGAAGTCGAACCGGTCCGTGCCCGCGAGTGGTTCGAGGCACCGCGCAGTGAACTCGCGGATCTGCGGCTCGAGCGCGAGCACCTTGCGTGGGGTGAACAGCCGCGACAGCAGGTTGCGATGGATGTTGTGGATCGGCGGATCTTCGAAAATCAGTGTGCCCGGCGGGATTTCCATGCCGGACTTGATGATTTCGAGCACGGCTCCACGGCCGGAGATGAAGGTTTCGTGGTCGATGACGGCTTTGTTGACATCGTCGTAGCGGCTCAGCGCATAGAAGTCGTGCTGCTCGTTGTAGTAGAGCGGGGCCTCTTCCCTGATGCGGGCGAACACCGCATAGGGGTTCATGTTCAGCGCGACGCTGTAAGGGTCGTAGTAGAGATCGGTGGTCGATGCGACATCGTTCTGGGACAAGCGGGTTCTCCTGCCGGGCCGGGCAATCCTGAGCACTTGCTTAGCAGGTGTGCTGACGCGGGGTCAAGGATCCGGTGCGATATCTGCGCGCTTCACCTGTGCCCACTCATGAAACTGTTTCAGCGCGGCTTCGTAAGCGGCAAGTGTAAGCGGACGTAAACCACGAGCAACGCAGTGTGTACGAATATACAAATCGATCCAGAATGACCATTTCATGAGCGTTCTCCGATCGGCAAGGTTCGAACAGCGGCTTGAGGCCGTTCGGGCAAAACATGGAGATAAACACCAGTTTCCTGGGGGCTGCGGTGACCCATCAGTGAGGCAATAATGGCAAGATCGACGCCGCGATCCATCAAGTGAGTTGCGAAACTGTGTCGGAGGGTACGAGGCGTGACGCCGTCGCGTAGACCAGCCCGCGCCGCAGTTGCTGTCACAACTTCACATACATCGGCGATGCGCAAACGCCGTTTACGAATGCTGGTTCGAAACAACGGTCCGCGTTTCCCATGCTCGAGTAGATAGGCGAGCAATTCGGTATAAATCACCTCAGGGATAGGAATCGCCCGCGGCCGATCTCCCTTCGCTTTCAGCACTACAAGTTCGTGACGCTCCCGGTTGACGTGCGCGACGTCAAGCGGCGTGCACAACTCGTTGGTACGC
>JARLGS010000100.1 GCA_031292695.1 Mycobacterium sp.
ATGCCGAAGAACGGCAGGGCCAGGATGTAGACCTCGGGATGGCCGAAGAACCAGAAGAGGTTCTGCCACAACAGCGGTGAGCCGCACGATCGCATGGGCAAGCCGTTCACCAGATGGCAGCCGACCGCCGTGTAGATGTGGGTGCCGAAGTGGCGGTCGGCGAACAGCATCACCACGGCGGCGGTGAGAACGGGGAAGGCGATCAGGATCAGGATCGCGGTCACCAGCATGTTCCAGGTGAAGATCGGCATGCGGAACATGGTCATGCCCGGCGCGCGCAGGTAGAAGATCGTCCCGCACAGGTTGACGCCGGTGAAGATGGCCGAGAACCCGGTGAGGGCGATCCCCATCAAGAACAGGTCGGGCCCGGCGCCGGGCGAGCTGGTCGCACTGGAGAGAGGTGCGTAGGCCACCCACCCGAACTGGGCGGCGCCACCGGCCACGAAGAACCCCATCAGCATGGTGATGGACCCGCTGAGGTAGAGCCAGTAGCTCAACGCGTTGAGGCGGGGGTAGGCCATGTCGGGCGCCCCGATCTGCAGTGGCACGATGAAGTTGGCCAGGCCGCCGAACGCGAAGGGCCCGGCGAAGAGGTACAGCATCAGGCTGCCGTGCATGGTGAACAGCGCGTTGAACTGCGCGAAGCTGAGCAGCGACGAGTGCGGCGAGGTGAGCTGAAGCCGCATGATCAGCGCCATGATCCCCGAGATGTAGAAGATCACGATCGACGTGATCATGTAGCTCAGCCCGATGACCTTGTGGTCGGTCGAGGTCAGCCACTTGAGGATGCCGGTCGGGCCGTGGTCCTCATGGCCGCCGCCGTGGGGCTCGTGCCCGTCGCCGGGCACCTCGGGCGGGAGGTGGACCTCTGCGGGCTCGTGTGTCCCGGGTGGAGCGATGACGTCAGTCACCGTAGAGCGCACCTCCTGAGTTGCCGGTGTTCCCGCTGCCCGAGTTGCCGGAGTTGCCCGTATTGCCAGAGTAGCTGGGCACGGACCCGTTCTGGTTGGCGTGCAGGTCGGCCGGGAGCTGG
>JARLGS010000840.1 GCA_031292695.1 Mycobacterium sp.
GCCGCCGGAGGATTTGGGGCGGTTGTCGCAGCGACTGGCGGACCTGGCCCGCGATCATGCCGAGCCGCCGGTGCGGTTCATCAAGACCATCGGTGACGCGGTCATGCTGGTCAGTGCCGAGCCGGTGCCGCTGCTGGAGATGGTGCTGCAGCTGGTCGACGCGGCCGATGCCGATGAGACGCTGCCCCGGCTCAAAGCGGGGATGGCGACGGGTCAGGCGGTCAGCCGGGCCGGCGACTGGTTCGGCAGCCCGGTGAACCTGGCCAGCCGGGTGACGGGGGTGGCCCGGCCGGGCACCGTGCTGCTGGCCGAATCGGCCCGCGAGGCAGTCGGCGACGCGAAGGGTTTCACCTGGTCATTCGCCGGTGCGCGCCGATTGAAGGGCATCCGCGACGAGGTCAAGTTGTTCCGTGCCCGGACCGCTGTGCAATAGCCGGGCGATCGCGACCGACTTGCACCAGCCCCGGTGCCCGGCTTTCATGGGTAGTCATGCCGGAGATTGATCGTCGCAGCATGATGTCGATGGCGGGGATGGGCCTGTTGGCCGCCGCGCTTCCGTTGCCCGAGGCCCGGGCCGACAAGCCGGGCAAGTACCTCTTCGTCGATGACTTCGACGGCCCGGCCGGATCTTCGCCCGACACCTCGAAGTGGGAGATCGCGACAGCGCGCGAATCGATGCAGGACCCCACCTACTGGGAGCTGCCCGAGCACGTCGGCCAGTACCGCAACGATCGTCGGAACCTGTTCCTGGACGGCAAGTCGAATCTGGTGATCCGGGCCGCCAAGGACGGCAACACGTTCTACGGCGGGAAGATCTTCGGCACGTTCCGTGGCGGTATCGGCACCACCTGGGAAGCCCGGATCAAGCTCGACTGCCTGACGCCAGGATGCTGGCCGGCCTGGTACCTGGCCAACAACGATCCGGTGGTCGGCGGCGAGGTCGACATCATGGAGTGGTACGGCAACGGCCACTGGGCGGCAGGCACCGCGGTGCACGCGAAGCTCAATGGCGGCGAACATGTTTCGCAGACGATCTCGCCGGACAGCGGTTGGCACACCTGGCGCTGCCAGTGGGACGCGGCAGGGATCCGGTTCTGGCAGGACTACACCGACGGTGCCCAGCCGTACTTCAGCGTGCCGGCAAAAGCATTGCCGGACTGGCACTTCAGCGATCCCGGCTACACGCTGTTCCCGATCATCGACCTGGCTGTCGCCGGTTCCGGTGGTGGCGACCCCGGCCCCGGCGCGTACCCGGCCGACATGCTGATCGACTGGGTGAAGGTCTGGTAGCTCGGCGGCGACTGCGGTTCAGCGGCTCGGCGTGAAGCGGCGCAGCCGCAGGCTGTTGCTCACCACGAACAGCGAACTGAAGGCCATTGCCGCACTGGCAATCATGGGGTTCAGCAGTCCCAGCGCGGCCAGCGGGATCGCGGCGACGTTGTAGGCGAAGGCCCAGAACAGGTTGCCCTTGATGGTGCGCAGGGTGCGCCGGGATAGGCGGATCGCGTCCGGGGCCGCCAGCAGGTCGCCGCGGACCAGGGTGAGGTCGGAGGCTTCGATGGCGGCGTCGGTGCCGGTGCCTATGGCCAGGCCCAGATCGGCCTGGGCCAGGGCGGCGGCATCGTTGACCCCGTCCCCAGCCATCGCCACCACCCGCCCGGCAGCCTGGAGCTCCTTGATGACCGCGGC
>JARLGS010000841.1 GCA_031292695.1 Mycobacterium sp.
CACCGACGATGTGCTCACCGTCGACGCGGACGATGCCGGGACGAATGATCGTCCCGGCATCGACGTCAAGCAGACCGGCTGCTTTGAGAGTCAACATGACTCAGACCACCGGCTCGCGGACCAGTTCCACCCAGGCCGCGCCGCTGTCGAGCACGCGGGGCTGCTTCCACACCTCGACCGGGAAGCTGACCATCACGACCGACTGCATGAGGTGCATCAGCCGCTTGGCGTCTTCGGGCATGTCGTGCAACGGAAATCGTGCGTCGAGATACACCATGACCTCCTCGAGCCGGGCCATGCCGACGTCATAGAGGTCCTGCATCTCGGCCATGGTCGAGGCGAGCCGCTTGGCGTAGCGCTCCGGCTCGGTGGCCAGAATCCAGTCGGAAAAGCGCTGGAGATCGGCGAATTCGGCGGGCAGCAAGGCTTCCGTGGTCTCAGACATGTGCGACTCCATTGGTCTTGACGGCCTGCGAGGCTTTGTATTCGTCGACGTACCTGTGCGCGGTGTGGTGCAGGTGGCGCAGCAGGATCTCCTGGTCGCACAACGGGAATTCGGTGACCGCCCGGGTGCCGATCTGGGTCTGGGTCGCCTCCAGGGTGTTGGCGTCCTGCAGTGCGTACTCCTTGAACGTCACCGCGGCCAGCTCCTGCGACAGCCGCTGGCGGGTGTTCTTCGGCGGCACGAAGTACAGGTTGGCTTCGAAGATGTGGGTGTCCACCCCGGTCGGCCAGTAGTTGTAGGTCAGGTACCAACCCGGAACCCACAGCAGCAGAGTGAAATTGGGGAAGAACTCGAACGAGTCCTGGCCCCAGGTCTGCTGTCGGGCCGGGTTGACCGCCGGTGGCAGCTCGTCGGGCAGGATGCCCTTGATGTCGGGCCGGTCCCACGGGCCGAACAGGCCGCTGTGCAGGATGCGCTCGATCGGCTTGACCATGTTCAGGTCCTTCGGTGGGCTCATGCCACCCCAGGACGAGATCATCTAGTGCTGATCCTTGATGTCGTAGTGCAGCGCTTCGAAGCCGACCTTGGCGAGCTTGTCGGCTTCTTCCCTGGTCGCCTGCTTCATGTGCAGGATCGGCGCGTGGTAGAACTCGACGAAGGCGTCGATGAACAGCTTCCAGTTCGCCTTGATCTCGGATCGGTAGCTGTAGACCTCGGTCATCTCGTGGAAGGGGTAGCCCGCCAAGCCTTTTGCGAAATCGCCGAGGTATTCCGTCAGCGGTGCGGCGGCGTCGTCGAAGTTGACGAAGATGAAGCCTTCCCAGACCTCGCAACGCACCGGCTTGAGCGGGTAGTCGGCCTTGTCGACGTCGAAGAACTCCTGCTCCTGCTGGATGAAGGTCAGGTCGCCGTTGAGCGCGTATCGCCAGGCGTGGTACTTGCAGGTGAACTGCCGGCAGGAGCCCGATACCTCTTCGCCGGGGTAGTCGTTCCAGACGAGCTTGTTACCCCGGTGCCGGCACATGTTGTAGAAGGCTCTGACGACACCGTCGGTGCCCTTGTTCACGATGATCGAGGTGCCGGCGCCGACCGACGGCATCTCGCGGGTGAAGTAGCTGCCGACCTTGGGCAGCCGCTCGACCCGCCCGACGTGCAGCCAGGTCTTGCGGAAGATGGCCTGCTGCTCCAGCTTCCACTGTTCCGGGTCGATCGAGTCGGTGTAGTCGACCGGCGCCGTGCCGAGTTCCGGCCAGTTTTCGGTCCAGCTGCCGACTTCGGGCTTGGGAAAGTGCGCCATGTGTCAGTTCTCCTCTTCGGGTACGACGCCAAATGTGTTGAAAGCCATGGCCAGGAGGCCGTAACAGCCGATGGTGAAGACGAGGTCCATGCGCTGGCGCTCGTCCAGGTGCTCCGACAGTGCCGCCCAGGTGGCGTCGGAGAGGTTGGACTGCTCTTCGAGTTCATCGACCGCCGCGATGATCAGCTGCCCGACCTCGTCGTCGGCCTGCCCGGAGCGCACCTTCTCGATGGCTTCGGGCGTGATGCCCTCGTCTTGCGCCATCTCGACGTGGTGCACCCACTCGTATTCGCACCCGCGGCGGTGAGCCACCCGCAGGATGGCCAGCTCGCGCAGGTCCGCCGGCAGCGTCGAGTTGAACAGCAGATAGCCGTTGAACCGCAGGAAGGACCGGGTGAGGTTGGGGTTGCGGGCCAGGGTGGCCAGGGCGGTTCCCGCATCCCGCCGCGCCATCCGCTCGGGCGAGACGAAGCCGGAGAGCGCCTTGACCACGTCGTCGTCCCACTCGTCGGGGAGCAGTGGCGCTAGACGAATCGACACGTCGTCCTCTCTTGACTCTCGCCGACGAGAATCACATTCTCATATTTGACCAACAGATTTCCATCTTTCGTTCCAAACGTCAACGCCGCAGCGCTGCGGTGGTTCGATGGCGTCGCCTGACGAACCGCCAAAACCGCAGGCACTACCGAGGGAGTTGGCCGTTGGCAGGTTGATTCTCGTTCTACGAGAGTCTAGTTTCCTAAAGTAGAGAACCAGTTGTGGACTAGGAGCGGTTGTGAACAAAGACGACATGATCCTGATCAGCGTCGACGACCACATCGTCGAGCCGCCGGACATGTTCAGGAACCACCTGACCAAGAAGTACCTGGACGAGGCGCCGCGCCTGGTGCACAATCCGGACGGCAGCGACACCTGGCAGTTCCGTGACGTGGTGATTCCCAACGTCGCGCTGAATGCGGTGGCCGGACGGCCGAAGGAGGAGTACGGCCTGGAGCCGCAGGGCCTCGACGAGATCCGCCCCGGCTGTTTCAACGTCGACGAGCGGGTCAAGGACATGAATGCCGGTGGCATCCTCGGCTCGATGTGCTTCCCGTCGTTCCCCGGTTTCGCCGGCCGGTTGTTCGCCACCGAGGACCACGATTTCTCGCTGGCCCTGGTGCAGGCTTACAACGACTGGCACGTCGAGGAATGGTGCGGTGCCTACCCGGCCAGGTTCATCCCGATGACCCTGCCGGTGATCTGGGATCCGGTGGCGTGTGCGGCAGAGATCCGACGCAATGCCGCGCGCGGCGTGCACTCGCTGACCTTCACCGAGAACCCGGCCGCCATGGGCTACCCCAGCTTTCATGACTTCGACCACTGGAAGCCGATGTGGGATGCCCTCGTCGACACCGACACCGTGCTGAACGTGCACATCGGATCGTCGGGCCGGCTGGCCATCACGGCCCCGGACGCGCCGATGGACGTGATGATCACGCTGCAGCCGATGAACATCGTGCAGGCCGCGGCGGATCTGCTGTGGTCGCGGCCGATCAAGGAGTACCCGAGTTTGAAGATCGCGCTGTCCGAGGGCGGCACCGGGTGGATTCCGTATTTCCTTGAGCGCATTGACCGTACGTATGAAATGCACTCGACCTGGACCGGTCAGGATTTCAAGGGCAAGGTGCCCAGTGAGATTTTCCGCGAGCACTTCCTGACCTGCTTCATCGCCGACCCGGTCGGCGTGACCACGCGGCACCAGATCGGGGTGGACAACATCTGCTGGGAGGCGGACTATCCGCACAGCGACTCGATGTGGCCGGGCGCGCCCGAGCAGCTCGACGAGGTACTCAAGGCCAACGATGTGGCCGACGACGAGATCAACAAGATGACCTACGAGAACGCCATGCGCTGGTACCACTTCGACCCGTTCACCCATATCTCGAGGGAGCAGGCCACCGTGGGGGCGCTACGCAAGGCCGCCGAGGGCCACGACGTATCGATCCAGGCGCTGAGCAAGCACGATCACGGCCACCACGACATGGCGGCCTTCGCTGCCAACGCCAAGGAAGTCACCGGCAACACGGACTGATCCAGGCCGGATGGCCAGTGCGCCGGGGCGGTTCGGTAACGCACCGGCGCACTGAGTTGTGCGCACAATGCTGGGTAGACGAATCAAGTTGAGGAGCAAGACGTGTCCAGTGGAATGAACTTCGAGCTGAGCGACGACCAACAGCTGATCCGTAAGTCCGTTGCCGAACTCGCGGCCAAGTTCGACGACCACTACTGGATGCAGAAGGACCAGGCGCACGAATTCCCGCAGGAGTTCTACGACGCCATCGCCGGCGGTGGCTGGCTCGGGATGACGATTCCCGAGCAGTACGGCGGGCACGGGCTGGGCATCACCGAGGCCACCATCCTGGCCGAAGAGGTGGCCCGGTCCGGTGGTGGCATGAACGCTGCCAGCGCCATCCACATGTCGATCTTCGGTATGCAGCCGGTCGTCGTCTTCGGCTCCGATGAGATGAAGGCCGAGACGCTGCCGCGGATCGTCAACGGTGACCTGCACGTGTGCTTCGGAGTCACCGAACCAACTGCGGGACTTGATACTTCACGGATCACCACGTTCGCCAAGCGGGCCGGCGACCAGTACGTCGTCAACGGCCGCAAGGTGTGGATCTCCAAGGCCTTGGAATCGGAGAAGATTCTGCTGCTCACGCGCACCACCCCGCGCGATGAGGTGCCCAAGCCCACCGACGGTCTCACCCTGTTCCTCACCGACCTGGACCGCAATCACGTCGACATCCGGCCGATCACCAAGATGGGCCGAAACGCGGTGTCCTCCAACGAATTGTTCATCGACGATCTGCGGGTGCCGGTCGAACATCGGATCGGCGACGAAGGCAAGGGGTTCAGCTACATCCTGCACGGACTCAACCCGGAGCGGATGCTGATCGCCGCTGAGGCCCTCGGCATCGGCCGCGTCGCGCTGGACCGGGCGGTCAAGTACGCCAACGAACGCGTGGTATTCGATCGGCCGATCGGCATGAACCAGGGCATCCAGTTCCCGCTGGCGGACTCGCTGGCCCGGCTGGACGCCGCCGAGCTGATCCTGCGCAAGGCGACCTGGCTCTACGACAACGGCAAGTCCTGCGGCCGCGAGGCCAACATGGCCAAATATCTTTGTGCCGACGCGGGTTTCGAGGCCGCCGACCGGGCGCTGCAGACCCACGGCGGTATGGGCTACTCGGAGGAGTACAACATCTCCCGGTTCTTCCGGGAGTCCCGACTGATGAAGATCGCGCCCGTCAGCCAGGAGATGATCCTGAACTTCCTCGGCGCCAACGTGCTCGGCCTGCCCAAGAGTTACTGAAGGGAATGACGTGACAAACGCTCCAACTTCACTGTTCGACCTCGCCGGCCGTTCGGCGCTGGTGACCGGCGCCGGCTGTGGCATCGGGGCCGCGGTGGCCGCCGCCCTGGCGCAGGCCGGAGCCGTCGTGCTGGTCACCGACATCAACCCGGAATCGGCCGCCGCCGTCGCCGACCGGATCACCGCGGCCGGCGGCACGGCAGCCAGCATGGCACTCGACGTCAGTTCCCGCGAGCAGGCCGAGGCCGCGGCGGCACGGGCCGCGGAACTGGCCGCGGGCACTCTGCACATCCTGGTCAACAATGCCGGTGTCACCGCGCCGGCGATGTTCGCGAAGCTCACCGATGAGACCTTCCGGCTGACCTTCGACGTCCACGTGATGGGTACCTTCCATTGCGCCCAGGCCGCGCTGCCGTACCTCCCGACCGATGGCACGGGCCGGATCATCAACGTGACCTCGTCGGCCGGTATCACCGGAACCCTGGGCCAGGTCAACTACTCGGCAGCCAAGGCCGGCATCATCGGCCTCACCAAATCGCTGGCCCGGGAGCTGGCCACCAAGAACATTCTGGTCAATGCGCTGGCGCCGCTGGCGGCTACGCCGATGACCGAAACCATCCGCACCAACGAGAAGTTCGCGGCCAACATGATGAACCGCATCCCGCTGAAGCGCTGGGCCGAAGCAGACGAAGTCGCCGGGCCCTTCGTCTTCCTGGCCTCCGACGCCGCGTCGTACATCACCGGGCAGGTGCTGCCGGTTGATGGCGGCATGGTTATGTGAGCTTGTGAGCGAGTTTACGAGCGAACCACCGGCCACGGCGAATTCCTCTTTGCCGCTGGCCGGAATCACCGTGATCGCCATGGAGCAGGCGGTGTCCGCGCCGATGTGCACCCGCGTACTGGCCGACTTCGGGGCTCGGGTGATCAAGATCGAGAATCCCGTCGGCGGCGACTTCGCCCGTGATTACGACGACGTGGTGCTGGGCCAGCCGGCCCACTTCGTCTGGGCCAATCGGGGCAAGCAGTCGGTGACGCTGAACCTCAAGTCGCCGGCCGGCCTGGAGGTGTTGCACCGGTTGCTGGACGGTGCCGACGCGTTCGTCTCCAACCTGGCACCCGGCGCGACCGCGCGGCTGGGCCTGGCGCCTGCCGATCTGCGGGACCGCCATCCCCAGGTGATCCCGCTGGAGATCGACGGTTACGGGCCTGGCGGTCCGCTTTCCCAAAAACGGGCGTATGACCTTCTGGTACAAGCGGAGGCGGGGTCCTGCGCGTCCACCGGGATTGCCGGTATGCCGGCCAAACCCGGTGCGGCGGTTGCTGACATCACCACCGGGCTGTACTCGGCGTTGTCGATCATGGCGCTGCTGCTGGGCCGGGCTCGCAGCGGAGACACCGGCCCAGCCCATTCAGTGGCGGTCAGCCTCTTCGACACGATGACCGACATCATGGGCTACCAATTGACGTACACCCAGCACTCCGGCGTGAATCAGGTGCCGCTCGGCATGAGCTCACCGGCCGTCGCGCCCTACGGTGCATTCGGTACCCGGGATGGGCAGACTGTGGTGCTGGGTACCACCAACGACCGGGAATGGCAGCGGCTGGCCCGGGAGATCATCGACCGGCCGGACCTTGCCGACGACCCCCGGTTCACCACCAACCCCGACCGTTGCGCGCACCGCGATGCGCTCAACCAGGCCATCGAATCCTGGTGTGCCGAGCACGATCTCGACGAGGTCCAGCGAATCGCCGACCAAGCCGGAATCGGCAACTCGCGATACAACGTGCCCAGTGAGGTGATCACCCACCCGCACCTGAAGGCACGCGACCGATGGCGCCAGGTTGGTACCCCCAATGGGCCCATCGAGGCGCTGCTGCCGCCGCCGGTGATCAGTGACCTGGAACTGGGTATGGGTGCGATCCCCGGGCTGGGCCAGCACACCGATGCGGTACTGGCCGAATTGGGCTATGGGACTTCAGAAATCGACGGTCTGCGGGCCGCCGGTGCCATCGGAGCTGTCTACGGATCGGGGAATGATCATGCGTGAAGTCGTCATTGTCGAAGCGGTGCGTACCGCCGTCGGTAAGCGCAACGGCGGGTTGGCCGGCCAGCATGCCGCCGACCTGTCGGCGGTGGTACTGAACGAGCTGATGGAACGGGCCGGGGTGGCACCGGATCTGGTCGACGATGTGATCTGGGGCTGCGTCTCGCAGGTCGGTGACCAGTCCAGCAATATCGGACGTTACTCGGTGCTGGCCGCGGGCTGGCCCGAACACATCCCGGGCACCACGGTCAACCGGGCCTGTGGGTCGTCGCAGCAGGCCTTGGATTTCGCGGTGCAAGCCGTGATGTCGGGCCAGCAGGACATCGTGGTCGCCGGCGGCGTCGAGGTGATGAGCCGGGTTCCACTCGGCGCGGCCCGCCAGACGGGACAGCCGTACGGCCCGAAAGCCCTTGCCCGTTATCACGGTTTCGCGTTCAATCAGGGCATCTCTGCGGAGCTGATCTCGCAGAAGTGGAACCTCTCGCGCACCCGGCTGGACGAGTACTCGGCGCGCTCGCATGAGCTCGCCGCGGCCGCCCAGGATTCGGGCGCGTTCACCACGCAGATCGTCCCGGTGTTCACCGCGGACGTGAGGAGCGATTCAGGTGGGGCGGACGGCGGCATCATGCACGAGGACGAGGGCATCCGGCGCGGCACTACCGTCGAGAAGCTCGCCGGGCTCAAGCCGGCGTTCCAGGACGACGGGGTGATCCACGCCGGCAACTCATCGCAGATTTCCGACGGTGCGGCAGCACTTTTGGTGATGACGCTGGACAACGCGCTCCAACTCGGGTTGACCCCGCTGGTGCGGTACGTCGCGGGAGCGGTGACCGGTGCTGATCCGGTGTTGATGCTGACCGGCCCGATTCCGGCCACACAGAAGGTGCTGCGCAAGGCGGGCGTCGGCATCGGCGAGGTCGGGGTGTTCGAGGTGAACGAGGCCTTCGCGCCGGTGCCGCTGGCCTGGCTGGCCGAGACCGGCGCCGATGAGGCCGCTCTGAATCCGCTCGGCGGCGCCATCGCCCTGGGGCATCCCCTTGGCGCGTCTGGTGCGGTGCTGATGACCCGGATGATCAATCACATGCGGGACAACGGAATTCGATACGGACTGCAGACCATGTGCGAGGGCGGCGGTACCGCCAATGCCACCCTGGTGGAACTGGTCGCGTAGGGGAGAGCATGCAGCGCAATCTGTTCACCGAGGACCACGAGGCCTTCCGCGCGTTGGCGCGCGACTTCGTCGAGAAGGAGGTCGTGCCCGCCTACCCGTCGTGGGAGACGGGCGGCCGGATGCCGCGCGAGGTCTTCGAGAAGATGGGCTTACTCGGCATGCTCGGCATGGCCATCCCCGAGGAGTACGGCGGCGGCGGGATGCCGGACTACCGCTACAACGTGGTGCTGCAGGAGGAGGCGGCGCGGGCGCTGGTGACGCTGTCCACGGTGCGCACCCAGCTCGAAGTGATCCTGCCGTACTTCCTGCACTACGCGAACGCCGAGCAGCGGACCCGCTGGTTCCCGGGCCTGGCCGCGGGCACCCTGTTGACCGCGGTGGCGATGACCGAGCCCGGCACCGGCTCCGATCTGGCCGGCATGCGCACCACCGCGGTTCAGGACGGCGACGACTGGATCATCAACGGCGCCAAGACGTTTATCACGGGCGGCATGCAGGCCGACCTGGTGATCGTGGTAGCCCGCACGTCGACTGACCCATCGAACCGCCGTCGCGGACTCACGCTTTTCGTGGTCGAGGACGGCATGCCCGGCTTCACCCGCGGCCGCGAACTGGAGAAGATGGGATGCAAAGTCCAGGACACCGCCGAGCTGTCGTTCGTCGACGTGCGGGTGCCGGCGGTCAACGTGCTGGGCGAGGTCGACGAGGCGTTCGGCTATCTGGGCCACAACCTGCCGCAGGAACGGCTGACCGTCGCGGTCGGTTCGGTGGCGCAGGCCCGGTCGGCGATTGCCGCGGCCATCGATTACACCCGCGACCGCAAGGCATTCGGCACGCCGGTGGCATCGTTTCAGAACACCAAGTTCGAATTGGCCGCCTGCTCAACCGAAGTCGAGGCGGCCCAGGCCATGCTGGACCGTGCCGTCGCGCTACACGCCGAGGGCGAGTTGTCCGCGCCGGATGCCGCTCGGGTGAAGCTGTTCTGCACCGAGATGCAGGCCCGGGTGATCGACCGTTGCCTACAGCTCTTCGGCGGCTACGGCTACATGATGGAGTACCCGATTGCCCGGCTGTACACCGATGCCCGGGTGGCCCGGATCTATGCTGGCACCAGCGAAGTGATGAAAGTGATCATTGCTAAAGATCTGGGGTTGTAGCTCGAACTCTCCTGTCACCGGGCCGAATGTGGCGTAGCGTCGGTGGCAGCGGGTAGCTCGGCTGGCGAGCCGAAATCGCCGACTACGAAGGAATCTGCGATCGTCCCTGGCGTTCCGCTGGCTGGGCACCCGAGCGGGTCGAATTCGATCTTCGAGAGACGTGCGGCCGAAGCCTGACCTGATTTGTTACCTACCTGCCGGCGATTCCGGCTCCTTGGAGATTCGAACATGACCGTTATCGTCACCTGTTCCGACGGGAGTATCGACGAGTACTCGCGTTTCGGTGATGCATATTTCAAGCGCCACGATGGTGGCCTCGACGTGGTCCGAACCGGTGCGAAAAAGCCTTTCAACTATCAGTCCGGACAGTGGGCCGATGTCGAAGGCGACGAGCACAAGCACAATATGCGTGGCTTCTGGCATTGAGGTCGGTCCAGGTCGATCAGGACGGGGCGTCGGCTGCCGTGAGGTCCAGGGCGATGTCGACCAGCATGTCTTCCTGGCCGCCGATCATGCCGCGCCGGCCGGCCTCTTCGAGCAGGCTGCGGGCATCAACGCCGTAGCGGGCCGAGGCTGTTTCGGCGTGCCGCAGGAAGCTGGAGTACACGCCGGCATAGCCGAGGGTGAGCGTTTCGCGGTCGACGCGAACCGGACGATCCTGCAGGGGCCGGACCAAGTCATCGGCCGCGTCTTCCAGCGCGTGCAGGTCGCAGCTGTGCCGCCACCCCATCTTGGTGGCCGCGGCGATGAACACTTCGAGCGGCGCATTGCCGGCGCCGGCACCCATGCCGGTCAGCGACGCATCGACCCGGTTGGCTCCGCGCTCGACGGCAACGATGGAGTTGGCCACGCCGAGAGAGAGGTTGTGGTGGGCGTGGATACCGATCTCGGTCGCGATTTCGAGCGTCTGGCGTAGTGCGTCGACCCGGTCCGCGATATCGCGCATGGTCATCGCACCGCCGGAATCGACGACGTAAACACAAGTGGCCCCGGCGCTTTCCATCAGCTTGGCCTGCTCGGACAACGAGTGCGGATCGGTCAGGTGGCTCATCATCAGGAATCCGACGGTGTCCATGCCGAGTTCCCTGACAGCGGCCAGATAGGGAGCCGCGATGTCGGCCTCCGTGCAGTGGGTGGCGACCCTGACCACGGCCGCGCCGGCGCGGTGGGCGTCCCTGAGATGGCGCACGGTGCCGACGCCGGGCAGGAGCAGGGTGGCGACCCTGGCCTGCCGCACTACGCCGGCGACGGCTTCGATCCACTCCAGGTCGGTGTGCGCGCCGAATCCGTAGATGCAACTGGACCCGCCCAGACCGTCACCGTGGGCGACTTCGATCGAATCCACCCCGGCACGGTCGAGAGCTCCGGCGATGGCTGTTGCGTCGGGCAGGCTGTACTGGTGGCGGACTGCGTGCATGCCGTCGCGCAAGGTGACGTCGCTGAGGTAGAGGTCATGACTCACGTTGCAGCTCCGGTGGTTTCGGCGGTGAGCCTGGTGTGCGCGGCAATGCGTTCGGCGGTGGCTTTGGCCGCTGAGGTCATGATGTCGAGATTGCCGGCATAGGCGGGCAGGTAATGTGCGGCCCCGGCGACCTCGAGCAAGGTGGTCACCCGGGTACCGGTGAACTTTCCGGTTTCGGGGATGTGCAACGCGTTGTCGTTGCTGAACGTCTCGAACTGGATGCGCTGTTTGAGCCGGTATCCGGGCACGTACGAGTTGACCCGCGTGACCATGTCGGTGATCGAGGACTCGATGGCCTCCCGGTCGGTGTCACCGTCGACCAGGCAGTACACCGTGTTGCGCATCAGGACCGGCGGGTCGGCCGGGTTGAGGATCATGACAGCTTTGCCGCGCCCGGCCCCGCCGACCGATTGCAGTGCGGCAGAAGTGGTTTCGATGAATTCGTCGATATTGGCGCGGGTGCCGGGACCGGCGGACTTGCTGGATATCGAGGAGACGATTTCGGCATAGGAAACAATGCCGCACGCGGCGACGGCGGCGACGATCGGTACGGTGGCCTGCCCGCCGCAGGTCACCATGTTCAGGTTGGGAGCGTCCAGATGGTCATCGAGGTTCACCACCGGCACGCAGTAGGGGCCGATGGCAGCCGGCGTGAGGTCGAGCATCCGGACGCCGGTGGGTGCCAGCATCGCCCAGTTGTCTCGTTGCGCGTCAGCGGAAGTGGCGTCGAAGACCAGTTTGATATCGGCGAATTCGGGCATCGACAGCAGCCCGCTGACGCCGCCGGCGGTGGTCGGTACGCCGAGGCGCTGGGCCCGGGCCAGCCCGTCGGAGGCGGCATCGATACCGACCATCGCCGCGACGCGCAGGGGGCCGTCGCTGCGCAGGATCTTGATCATCAGATCGGTGCCGATGTTGCCGGACCCGATGATGGCGACCGGATAATCGTGTTGGGAAGACATGGGTTTCCTTCTAGGTGAAGCGCAGCGATACGCTGCCCAGCCCGCTGATGGTGGTGGCGGCGGTATCGCCGGGATGGACGAACGCCGCCGTGGTGTACGAACCGGACATGACGAACTGGCCCGCGGCGATCTCGGTGCCGAACGGACCGAGCGCGTTGGCCAGCCAGGCGACCGCTTCGGCGGGGTCGCCCATCACCGCCGCACCGGTGCCGGAGTCGATCTCGGCACCGTTGAGATGCAGGGACGCAACGGTGTTCGGCAACGCGAGCTCATCGGTATAGGGCACCCAGTCACCCAGCACCACGGCCCCGGAGCTGGCGTTGTCGGCTACCGTGTCGGGCAGGGTCAGCTTCCAGTGCGCGATGCGGCTGTCCACGATCTCGAGTGCGACGGCGACCGCCTCGGTGGCCGCGCGCACGTCGTCGGCCGTGACACCGGGACCGTGCAACGGCTCTCGGAGCAGGAAGGCCACCTCCGGTTCGACGCGTGGCGCGCAGAATCGTGCCGCAGGCACGGTGCTGCCGTCGCGCAGCGTCATATCGTCGAGGATGTAGCCGAAGTCGGGCTCGTCCACGCCGAGCAGGGATTGCATGGGGGCCGATGTCAAACCGATCTTGTGGCCGACGATGCGTCGGCCGGCAGCGAGGTGCCGTCGGAGGTTGGTCTGCGCAATGCCATAGGCGTCGACGACATTCAAGCCCGGATAGCGTTCGGTCAGTGGCGCGATGGGCGTGCGGCTGACCTGGGCTGAGTGAAGCAGTTGGGCAGCTTCGTCGATCATGCGTTGCCTCTGGAGTTTTCGGCGATCATGCGTAGGGCAGTGTCATACAGAGCGTGGGCGTGCAACTCGAACAGCGCGGGCAGGTCCACGGAGTCGCCGCCGATCTCCTTGGCGATGAACAGCCCGTCGGCCCCCGCGATTGCATAGGTCACCAACTGCTGAACCTGTGCGGCGTCAAGCTCCACAGTCATTTCCGCGAGGGCCTGGAGCAAGGACTCTGCCGCCTGCGCGCGTGCCCACAGGAACTTCTCGCGAGCTCTGGGTTCCACCGGTCGGCGCTCCAACGCCAGCATGAGCCCGAGGCGAAGGAAGTCGGGGCTGTCGAGCAGCGCCTTCGCAAGTTGTAGGGCCAGGGTGGTGATGCGGTCGCGTGGCTCACCATCGGTAGGGATCCGCCAGGTGTGCAGCCAGTCGGCAAAACTGCGCTCGATGACCGCGGCGAGCAGGTCGTCCTTGTCCTTGAAATGCCAGTAGATGGAGCTGGCGGGCAGTCCACACTTCTTGCTGACCAGTGCGATGCTGGTGCCCTCGTACCCGCGTTCGGAGGCAATTTCAGTGGCGGCGTCCAGGATGCGTTCGCGGGACAGTTCGCCATCGGCGCGCTTGCGGCGAGGTTTGGAGGTTTCGGTCATTTCCGCTCCCAGGTCTTGACTCCGTAGTGATCGCTACATTACCGTAGCGATCACTACAGATCAACTGGAGGACCAGTGAACACTCAGGACACCTACGACGTCGCCGTCATCGGGTACGGCCCCACCGGCGCCACCGCAGCCAATCTGTTGGGGCAGCTCGGTCTGAAAGTTCTTGTGGTCGAACGCGATCCCGACATCTACAACCGGGCGCGGGCTATTTCGACCGACGAAGAGGTGCTCCGGGTGTGGCAGTCGATCGGCCTGGCGGATCGACTGCAGCAGGACATGCTGCCCGACCGGCCGGTCGCTTTCGTCGATGCCGACGGTGTGCCGTTCTTCGAAATGACCATCGCCGGTCACGGTTGTGGGCATCCGCCGCAGCAGTTCATCTATCAACCCGCGATCGATAAGGTGCTGCGCGAAGGCGTCGCGCGGTTCTCGAACGTCGAGGTGCTGCTCGAACACGAATCGCTGCGGGCACTCAACAAAGATGACCACGTCGAGCTGCTCTTGGTAGACCTGTGTACCGACGCGGTCAGGAAGGTCCGCGCCTCGTACGTGATCGCTGCCGACGGCGGATCTTCGCCAACGCGCGGGCTCCTGGGCGTGGGTTACTCGGGACGTACCTATTCGGAGCGCTGGGTGGTCATCGACACCAAGGTGATCAAAGAGTGGGATGCGCACGACCGCTTGCGCTTTCATTGCAACCCTAAGCGCCCCACCGTGGATTGCCCGACCCCACTGGGGCATCACCGGTGGGAATTTCCCGCTTGCACAGGCGAATCCGACGCAGACCTGGTCAGCGATGCCTCGGTCTGGAAGGTGCTGAACGATCAGGGGATAACGGAGGAGAACGTCAGAATCCTGCGGGCCGTGGTCTACAGCCACCACGTGCGCGTCGCCGACCGATGGCGGGTGGGCAGAGTGCTCCTCGCCGGGGATGCCGCGCACGCCATGCCGCCGTGGATCGGGCAAGGGATGTCAGCCGGAGTGCGTGACGCGGCCAACCTCTGTTGGAAGATCGCTGCGGTCCTTCGTGGTCAGGCGCCCGAGTCGCTGTTGGACTCCTATGCGGCCGAACGCAAACCGCACGTCACCGAGGTGACTCGCCGTGCGGTGTTCACCGGCCGGCTGATTACCGAACGGAGCCGGGCCATCGCGGCGGCGCGCAATCACGTGATCCGCGCTTTCACGAAAATCCCTGGTGCCCTGACGTTCCTGCAGAAAAAATGCTGGATCCCCGACGCTCGCTACGGCACCGGCTTCTTCACCGCATCGGCCCGCCGCTGGCCTGGTCTGGGTAAGGGTGACGCCGCCGGCTGGCAGATTCCGCAACCGTGGGTGACTGACAGCACCACCGGGGACATTGTTCGCCTCGACGATCTGCTCGACCGCCAATGGACCCTGCTGCATCTGGGTGCCGCACCGGGGGGCTCCCGGGCCTGGTCGGCCCGCGGGGTACGCAGCATCGTGATCGGCGCCGACCTGCGCGATCACACCGGGGCCTTGACCGCGTGGCTCGGCAGTAAGAAAGCCGCCGCAGTGGTCGTGCGTCCCGACGGATTCATCTACACCGCAGTCGATGTCGGGCAGGTACTGCCCCCACCACCAATGGGCCTCAGCCCCAGCACAACCACCCAAAGCCGAGACGGAGTCCCCGCATGACCACCACCACGTTGACCGAACACACCGTCGTCGTTGACGGCCGAGCGATCTTCTACGCCGAGGCCGGTTCCGGTCCGGTAGTGGTGATGTTGCACGGTGGCGGCCCGGGGGCTTCCGGAGTGTCCAACTACTCCCGCAACATCGACGCCCTCGCCGCCAACTACCGGGTGATCGTGCCCGACATGCCGGGTTACGGTCGATCCGCCAAGGCGCTCAACCAATCCGATCCGTTTGGTGCATTGGCCACCGCGATCCGCGGTTTGCTCGATGCGCTCGGTATCGATTCCGCCCACCTGATCGGCAACTCCTACGGCGGCGCCGCGGCCCTGCGCCTGGCGCTGGATACCCCGCACCGGGTAGGCAAGCTTGTGTTGATGGGACCCGGCGGCATCGGCACCACCCGGGGTCTGCCCACGGCCGGGCTCAACAGTCTGCTCGGCTACTACGGCGGTGACGGCCCCAGCCGTGACAAACTGGCCCACTTCATCCGCAATTATCTTGTCTACGATGGTGATTCGGTGCCTGACGAGCTGATCGACCTGCGCTACCAAGCATCCATCGACCCCGAAGTGGTCGCCAATCCACCGCTGCGCCGACCTTCCGGTCCGACCGCACTGCTAACTCTGTGGCGTATGGACTTCACCCGCGACCCGCGGCTGAAGGGCCTGAAGACTCCGACGTTGGTGCTGTGGGGCCGCGACGACAAGGTCAACAAGCCCTCCGGCGGCCCAATGCTGCTCAACACCATGCCCAACGCCGAGTTGGTGATGACCAGCCATACCGGACATTGGATGCAGTGGGAACGCGCCGAGCTGTTCAACCAGCTGGTCGCCGAATTCCTCAGTGCTGATTCGAGACTCGCTCATGAGTAGTGTCTTCGGCAACGTCCACCTGGGTTATGTGGTCATCGAGACCCAGAAATTCGCAGACTGGCGCAGGTTTGGCCAGGACGCCGTCGGTATGCAGGCCGATGACCTGTCTGGCGATGTCATGCGGTTCCGTCTCGATGACCATGAATGCCGGTTCCTGTTGCAGCGAGGAGCGGCGGAAGACGTCACCGCGCTAGGTTGGCAACTCGACGACCACGACACCTTCGATGAAGTCTTGTCCCGCGTCACCCGAGCGGGCGTGCCGATCACCGAAGGCACCGCGGAGCAAGCCATGTTGCGCGGCGTGGAACGTCTGGTGCGATTCCCCGGCCCCAATGGCCTCACCCAGGAGATCTTCACCCGAGCCCGCACCAGCGACACTCCGCCGCAGATGGCCAACCGTGGTGGCTTCGTCACCGGCGACTCCGGCCTGGGGCACGTCGCGCTGACCACCAAGAAACCGCACCTGGTGCGCGGCTATTACAACACCGTATTCGACGCCCGGCTGTCGGACTACATCGACGAAACGATCAGCGGAATGAAGGTGAAGATCCGGTTCCTGCGGGTCAACGAACGCCACCATTCCGTGGCGATCGCCGCCGTCAACCGACTACCGCTCAACCCGATCCGCACGCGTGTTCAACACCTCAACATCCAGGTCGCTGATCTCGACGACATGACCACCTCGTATCAGCGCGTCAACGAACTCGGTTTCCACATGGCACTGGGGGTCGGCCAGCACACCAACGACAAGGAGCTGTCCTACTATGCACTGACCCCGTCGGGCTTCGAATGGGAAGTCGGCTGGAATCCGATTGTCGTCGACGAAAACACTTGGGAACCAACGACTTACCAGGGCATCAGCATCTGGGGTCACACCCCGGTAGGGCAAAGCATCGTCGACAAGCTCAACCAATTCAAAATCGGCGCCGCCTCGCTGTTGCACCGCGAAGATTCGGTACCAGCCCTGGCCGGTGCCGGGATCCCCGACAACTGACGACCGGAACAACGCGCTCGCGTTGTTCCCGCGTCTCGGCATCGCGTGTGCACCGCCATCCCGATCGCTGATCGACAACGCGAAATTCCTTGCCGGCCGTACCGTCATGCGCGGCGTCGCGCGGCTGATGGCGCCGTAGCCAGAAAGTGACCCTTGCCACATCTGTTCAACCAACCTACTGTGTGTTCAGTTGGTTGGTTGAACGAGAGGTTGTCCGTGACCGCGCCCCCGGAAACGCCGAGGCCATACGCATCGCTGCTGGCCAAGGGTGAGGACCGCAAGCAGCGGATTCTCGAGATCGCGGAGCGGCTGCTGGCTCGCTACGGATGGCGCAACACCTCCCTGGCGCAGATCGCGCGGGAGGCCGGAGTCAGCCCGGCCGGTCTGCTGCACCACTTCGAATCCAAGGAAGCCCTGCTTGACGCGGTGCTCGATGCCCGCGATGCCGACGACAACGCGCATGCCGATCTGTCCGGTGATCTGGCCCACGAGATCGGCCGCGTCGCCGAACGGTTCGTCCGGGCCCCGGAGCTGGTGGGGACCTTCTCGGTGCTTCTGATCGAGAACATCGCTTCCGATGCGCCGCTGCACGACCGGCTACTGAACCGTCAGCGCACTGCCACCACCATCGTGGCCGACATCATCCGGACCGGCCAGCACGAGGGCCGCTACCGCGCAGACATCGACGCGGCCGTCAAGGCCGTGGAAATCCTGGCGTTTATCAATGGAATGGAGACCGCATGGCTACTCGACCCGTCGATCCCTCTGGTCGCGGTATTCAAGGGGTACGCCGACTGCCTGGACCGCGACTTCGCCGTAACGCAGGTGACCGCGTGACCACGATGCCGGACGTCGATATGCGGTACCGCCTCGACGTCGTGGCCCCCAGTGTGGCCGACGTGGTCGGTGCCGCGGGCGGCTGGCTGGTGGACCGGGTGATGGCCGGTTGGGACGTGACCGTGCTGATTTCCGGCTCCTACGCACCCGACGAGTTGCGGCCGCTGCACATCCTGGGGGTCGAGATCGGCGATCTGGAGTCGGCGATGGCGCTGTGGGAACGGCGGCCGCACCCGCAGACCGTTGCGGTGGCGGCCGATCTGTTCAGCAGCGACGAACGCGTCCGCGAAGGCGTGCTCGGCGCTCTGGAGCAGGGACTGACGGAAGTGACGCTCTGGGGCGAGACTTGGCCCGCGGAGCTCGACGCGACTGTCGACGTCGTGCAGCACGAATTGAGTGCTGCAGCACGGGCTTTCAAGGCTCAGGCGATGACGGCCCTGGGTGATGGTGGCGCGGTGGCGGGGGCCGAGGTATTCCGCTGTGGCGTCATGGCGTGTCCGTCGGTGGCCGCCGATCTGGTGCCTGCCAGCTAGTTCGCGTTGGCGTGCTGTTCAGCCGATGCTGCGTAGGTGCCGGCCCACGGTGATCAGCACCTTGCCGATTGCCTTGCCGTCGGCGACATGGCGCAGCGCGGCTGCCACTTCGTCGAGCGGATACTCCGCACCGATGTGTGGCCTGGCGGCGCCGGTGATCAGCAGTTCCCGCAGTTCGGCCTCGTTCCGGCTGAACTCTTCGGCAGGTACATCCTGGAACTGGAACCCCAGAATGTGAATTCCCTTCACCAGCACCAGGTTCAGCGGAATGCTGGGAATGGTGCCGGAGGCGTAGCCGACGGTGACGAACCGGCCACCACGGGCGAGTGCCCGCAGTGCGGGCTCGGAGAGATCACCGCCGACCGGATCGATGACCGCCCGGGCACCGGTGGGCAGCACCTGTTGCAGCGCCGCGCGCAGATCGTCGGTGGTGCGGTGATTGATCACCGCGGACGCGCCGTGTTCGGCCGCCACATCCAGCTTCTCGTCAGTCGACGCGACTGCGGTGACACGGGCGCCGATGGCGGAGGCCAGTGCGACGGTCGCCAGTCCGACCCCGCCGCCTGCGCCGAGCACGACGATGTCATCGCCCGCCGCCACCCGTGCTGTCGAGCGCAGGCAGTGATATGCGGTATGGAACGCTACGCCGCCCGCCACCGC
>JARLGS010000842.1 GCA_031292695.1 Mycobacterium sp.
GGCCCGGGTGGGGCGCACACCACCCACCCCCCACAACCCGCGCCGGCCCACCGGGGGGCGGCCCCCCCCCCGCCTGAGGTCTGCCCGACGTGCGGGTGTCAGAAGTTGTTGCAGGTGTTCGCGACGTTGACCACCAGGTCGGCATACTGGCCGGCGCCGGGGGTGTTGTATGCCTGCTGGATCATCTGACGACGCTGCTGCGGGCCGGCCGCGATCAGCTGGTGCAAGTAACCGACGCCAATCGGGTTCGCCTGCAGCTGGCCGGCAGCAGCCGGATCCAGCGCGGTCAGAGCCGCCATCACCTGCGGGTAGGTGCAAGTCGAGTTGATGATCGCGGTCGGGTCCGGCTGAGCGGTGGCGACGGCTCCGCTGGCCATGAGCGCGACCAGCGCACCGCTGGCACCGACGATCATCCGAGTGGTCAATGACATTTTGGTTCCCTCCCGCACCAGCACGCCGATGCGAACAAAGTGACTACTAACTACGTTAGCAGTTCTATCGACTACCTGCTTCTGCGTGTTACAGCGTCGATTTCGTCGGCTGGCCGGCTCCGCGCAGCCTGACGCAGGGCCGTCCGGCCAGGCGTTTCGGTTGCCACTGCTCGCCTGCGACCAGGCTATTCACAGCCGATGGCCAGTTTCACGCGGCAGTCCGCCGGTACCGTGGCGACCGACTATCGGGATGCCACAAGAATTAAGGAGTCCGCGCCATGGATGTCGAGACCGTCGATCGGCAGTACGCGACACTTCAGCAGCAGGCCCAGCAGACGGCATCGCTGATTCAGGCGCTGGCCGGAAAGCTGTCGGCAGCAGCGGCGGCGGGCGACGTCAACGCACGGGAATGGCAACTGGACCTCAAGGAGATCGCGCTGGCCATTCGGGACGAGGAAGGCGCCACCGGCTCGGTGTTCCAGTCGATTCACGCCCTCGTCGACAACCACGTACAGGGTGCAATGCCTGCCGAGCCCCAGTATCAGCAGCCCGTGCCGCAGTACCAGCCGCAGTATCAGCAGCCGGTCCCGCAGTACCAGCAGTACCAGCCGCAGTACCAGCAGCCGACGTACGTCGAGCCGCAATATCAGGCTCAGCAGGGCGGCACCTTGCAGCGGTTCCTCGGCGGGAACTTCGGTCAGTCGATCGTACGGGGGGCGGGTTTCGGCATCGGCGACGACATCGTCAACAGCATCTTCGACCGGCTCTGACGACCTCGCGCCACCACCCGCTGGAAATCATTGCGTTTCAACCGGTTTCCGCGTGAGCCGGTTGTCCGGCCCGGTTAGCCCAGCGACTTCGCGAACCCGCTGACATCGCGCACACTCGCGGCGAACACGTCCGGCATCACGCTCGGGAACAGCAGGTCGCCGCCGTGGCACGTACCGGCCACCGTACGGCCGACCGCGGGCACGCCTGCGCGCAGGAGTCTGCGGTAGTACAGCAGACCCTCGTCGCGCAGCGGGTCCAGCTCGTTGAGCGAAATCACATGCGGCGGCATGCCTTTCAGGTCGTCCTCGGTGGCTTCGAGTGCCCAGCACGCGGCGTCGTGCGCGTGGGCGCCGTCCGGATCGTAGAGGGACCCGAGTAGCGCAAGCTGCAGACAGCTGATGAAGTAGTCGTCGTTCTCCTTCAGCGACGGCAGTTCGTCGGGCTGCTCCAGCCACCGATTGGAGATGAACGGGCACTGGGCGTACACCCCGGCGATATCGGCCAGCCAGCCTTCGCGTTTGGCCTTGTGCGTCACCGTCAGCGTGAGGTTTCCACCGCCCGATTCGCCCGCCACCACCAGGTGCGAGACACCGAGTTCGGAGCGGTTGGCTGCCACCCACTGAGTGGCCGACGCGCAGTCGTTCAGGCCGGCCGGATACGGGTGTGCGCCGAGCTTGCCGGCGGAGTTGCGGAATTCCACTCCGACCACGACAAGGCCTGTCGCGGCAAGGCTTTCGCGGATGTAGCGATAGCCCGGATCGGATGCGGCGAGGATCGCCATGCCACCGCCGTGCAGGTGCACTACGCAGGGCAGCGCTCGATCTGCCGTGTCCGGCCGGCTGATGTAGAGGGTGACGTCGTTTCCGTCGACGCCGCTGATGGTCGTCGTGGACGTCGACACCCCGGGCACGGGAGGGAGGCCGGCCGCGAATGATGCGATGACGGCGCCCGTACCTTGCTCGGCGAACTGGGCGAATGCGAGGCGGTCGGCCAGTGGCGTATCGACGGTCAGTGGCGGGGCCGGCAGGCGTCCGTCAAACCCCAGCGGCGCGAATGCGGCAACCATGCGCGGGTCTGAACGGGGATCGGTGCCGATGGTGCAGTCCGGGTCAGCCAGGCGGCCATGAAGCATGGCCGAAACATTACTTACGTCGAGGTGGATTGGTAAGTATCTGACCGCGGCGGCGCACCCTGCAGTCGAGTCCGGGCACACTCTCATGCGAGATAGGCAAACCTACCCTAAGTTCATCGGGTAGGCTCGGCGCCAAGATGACCGAGACAGATCACGCGCCGGTGCTGCCGCGCGAATTGACCTCACTGTCCGCTGAGGTGCGGGCGGTGGGCGCGCTGCCCATTCCGTACCTCGCCGATCCGTGGTCGCTGCGGCTTGCCGACGACGAAGCCGATGCTGCGCTGCTGTCCGCATGGATGAACCGACCGCATCTCGCCGAGGCGTGGGAGTACGACTGGCCGCCAGCACGTTGGCATCGTCACTTGCGTGCCCAGCTTGCCGGCGACTACTCCCGACCGTTCATCGTCAGCCACCACGGCGTCGCCCTCGGCTACCTCGAGCTGTATTGGGCGGCAAAGGATTCCATCGCGCCGCGGTATGACGCGGAACCGCATGATCTCGGGTTGCACGCCGCGATCGCCGACGAGCAATCAATGAAGCGCGGTATCGGCGTGACGTTGTTGCCGCAGCTCGCGGCCAGTCTGTTCGACCTGGTGCCGTCCTGCCGTCGAGTCATGTTCGACCCCGACCACCGGAATGTCGGCGCCCGGCGGGCGTGCGAGCACGCCGGTTGCCAATTTCTCGGTGAGCACGACATGGCCAATCGCAGAATGGCCCTGTACGCGCTGACGCGCCCGTCGGACTGACCCTGTATATAGGGGGAGTGGCGAAAAGGCTTTTGCTGTTGCTCGCAGTGTTGGCCGTCGTCGGGGTGTGTGCCGGTCCATGGTTCTATCGAACCCAGATGGAGGGCGCGCCGGCTCCCGGGCTGAGTCTGCCGTCCACACAGCGTCCGGCCAGCACCAACCTCGATGGCAGTTGGGCGGTGACCGCCGGCCCCGACGACGAGCCGAATCGCACTCAGGCCGGATACCGGGCCGGGCAGCACCTGCTGTGGGAGACCGTGACCGTCACCGGGCGGACCAATACGGTCGGCGGCGACGCCACAATCGTCGGGAACATCTTGCAGTCTGCGAGCTTCGTGGTCGATGTCGGTACGATCCGCTCTCCGCACCGTGGTCGCGATGACAAGTTCCGCAGCGCCGACGTGATGGATGCCAAACAATTCCCGACGGCCAAGCTCTCGATCGTCGATCCGGTCAACCTGTCGGCGATCTCGGGCAGCGGCTCGCCGGCGACCATGGAGGTTCCGGCGCAGCTCACTCTCAGAGGCACCACGCGCCAGGTGGCTGTCCGGTTGGAGGTGCAACGGGCAAGCAACCGGGTCGTCGCAGTCGGTCAAATCCCCGTCACCTTCTCGGATTACGGCATCAACCCGCCGGCCCCCTTTGCCGGCGTCCTCGCAGTCGATCCCATCGTCACCATCGAATTCCTGGTGAACCTCGTCAAGCTTTGACGCTCAGGCGAAGCGGCCGAGCGTGGTGCCGCCCTTCCGGTGCCCACCGTCGACAGAAACCAGTGCCGGTACCCGCTCGCAGGTGACCACTCCGTGATGTGAGGTGATCTCGTCGACGAGATCGAATGCGGTGGCGATGTTTTCGGGGGTATCGACCACGATCGTCATGACCGGAACCTGGCGACCGAGTTGGAACAGCTTGTCGCCGTGCGGTGTCCGTCCATCGTGGAAGCCCCAGATGCCGCGCAGGACGGTGACCCCGCGGCTGGCCGCACTGGCGCGCAGACGCCGCACGATCTCGCGGTGTACCGGCTCGCCGTTGTGCAGGGTGTCCTCGGCGGTATAGATCATCAGCTTCTGCCACAACGGGTTTCCCGCGGCGTCATGCGACGGCAACGAGCCCGGGCGCGCCAGCAAGGTTCCGCTTTGCTTGCACGACTCGGCGCGCTCGACCGTCACCAGAGGATCGGGCAACAGCCGTTCCAGCTCCGGCAGCACCCTGACAGCGCAGTCACCGTCGCCGATCGCGATGATCATCACCGGAACGTCGATGTTCCGGTTCAAGAATCGGGCCCGCTCGCGTCGGCCGCGGACGGTGCCATCGACCCCGAGAAATACCGAGGCACAGGCGAATCCGCTGCGGTGCAGCAGGTCGCACACCGCGATGTGAGCCGGGCGGCCGGCAATCCGGTGCTGGCGTCCGACGTAGATGCTGAGCTTGGTGCTCTGGGGCGAGCGAAGCGACGGGAATGAGGGTTCCCCGACGGTTTCGGCGGTGACCAGGCGGGCGCGTTCCAGCGTGATCAGGCCGCGGGTGGTCAGTTCCACCGTCCGCTCGGCCAGGCCGGCGATCTTCTCGGCGGTGTCCACCGCGGCGATGGCAACCGGCAGGTCCTCGGACTGGCTCAGGGTCTGGTCGGTGCGCAGTTGGTGCCGGGGCCCGAACCCCGCGATGCCACGCAACACCACACTGGTGGCCACCTTCTCAGCGCCGTACAGATCGAGCAGTTCCTCGACCAGGAACCGGTTGTGGTGGCGTTGTCGTTCACCGAAATACGTGGTCAGCTTCAGATAATCGGCGGGATCGCTCACACCAGGCCTCCCATCCATAGTCCCAGCGCTGCGGCGGCAAGCCCGAGCACCACGCTGGCCACGATATTGGCCAGTGCGAACCACACCTGGCGTTCCTCACCGAGGCGCTGGGTTTCCAGCATCCAGGTGGAGAACGTCGTATACGCGCCGACGAACGCGGTACCGGCCAGCAGTGCGACGTTCGGGCTCAACGCCAGTCCGCCGAAGAAACCGAGCAGCCAGGCGCCGCTCAGGTTCACCACGAAGGTGCCGAAGGGGAAGCTGCTGCTCGCCTGCTTGGCCACCGCGCGGTCGACCAGGAACCGGGTGACCGCACCCACGCCGCCGATGAGCGCGACTCCCGCCCAAATGACTGCCGTCATGCCCGCACCCGCACGCGCCGAACCAGGACGGTGGCCAGGTAGACGGCGGTCAGGCCGGCGGCGATGCTGGCCACCGTGTAACCGGCGGCCAATCCGTAGGCGCCATGCCCGAGCATTCGCACGGTCTCCACCTGCATGGTGCTGAACGTGGTCAGCCCGCCGCACACGCCGGTGCCGAGTAGCGGGCGCTGGTAACTGGACACCGGCAGGCGCTCCAGCAATCGGGTGGTGAAGTACCCCAACATGAAGGCGCCCACGATGTTCACGACGAAGGTGGGCCAAGGCCAGTGCTCGGGATTGGGCGCAGCGAAGACGGCAAGCACGGCGCGCGCCACGGTGCCGATGGCACCTCCGACGAACACGGCGGCCAATTCTCGGTTGTCGTGGCCGAACATGAAGCAAAAGTATGGTGGCTAGCTGTCGACCAACCGGCACCGGGGGAGATTCGGTAGCAGAATCGAGCCCATGACCGCCAACCCGCGCGCCGGCCAACCAGCCCAACCCGACGACCTGATCGACATAGCGCACGTGGTGACCGCGTACTACACGGTGTCGCCGGATCCGGAGAACGTCGACCAGGAGGTGGTGTTCGGTACCTCGGGCCATCGCGGGTCGAGCTTGGATGCGGCGTTCAACGAGCCGCACATCCTGGCCACCACGCAGGCCATCGTCGAGTACCGGGCAGCGCAGGGGACCACCGGTCCGCTGTTCATCGGGCGGGACACCCACGCATTGTCGGAGCCCGCCTGGGTCACGGCGCTGGAGGTGCTCGCCGGCAACGAGGTGGTGGCGATGATCGACTCCGCGGACCGCTACACCCCCACCCCGGCGGTCAGCCACGCGATCCTGACCTTCAACCGCGGCCGGGACAGTGACCTGGCCGACGGTATCGTCGTCACGCCGTCGCACAACCCGCCGCGGGACGGCGGGTTCAAATACAACCCGCCCAACGGCGGTCCTGCGGACACTGATGCCACCGGTGCGATTGCCAAGCGCGCCAACGAGATTCTGCGCGATGGCCTGCGGGACGTGAAACGGATTCCGCTGCCGCGCGCACTGGGGTCGGCGCAGCGCCACGACTATCTCGACGCATATGTCTCCGATCTGCCGAATGTCGTTGACCTGCATGCCATTCGGGCCGAAGGGGTGCGGATCGGGGCGGACCCGCTCGGCGGGGCCAGCGTCGACTACTGGGCCGCCATTGCCGAACGCCACCGGCTCGACCTGACCGTGGTCAACCCTTTGGTCGACGCGACCTGGCGATTCATGACCCTGGACACCGACGGCAAGATCCGGATGGACTGCAGCTCGCCGAACGCGATGGCCAGGCTCATTGCTAATCGTGCGGAGTACCAGATCGCCACCGGCAACGACGCGGACTCGGATCGGCACGGCATCGTCACGCCCGACGGCGGGCTGCTCAACCCGAATCACTACCTGGCCGTCGCTATCGACTACCTCTACACACATCGGCCGAACTGGCCGGGCGACACCGCGGTCGGTAAGACTGCGGTCAGCTCGTCGATCATCGACCGCGTGGTGGCCGGGCTGGGCCGCAACCTGGTCGAGGTGCCCGTCGGCTTCAAATGGTTTGTTGACGGATTGGTCAGCGGGGCAATCGGATTCGGTGGTGAGGAGAGCGCCGGGGCATCGTTCCTGCGGACCGACGGAACCGTCTGGACCACCGACAAGGACGGCATCATCCTGGCGCTGCTGGCCTCCGAAATCCTCGCGGTCACGGGCCTTACGCCCTCCCAGCGTTACCGCGAACTGGCCGAAAAGTATGGTGCCCCAACGTATGCCCGCATCGACGCGCCCGCCGACCGGGAGCAGAAGGCGCGGCTGGCGAAACTGTCCGCCGAGCAGGTCACCGCGACAGAGCTGGCCGGCGAACCGATCATCGCCAAGCTGACCGCGGCACCGGGCAACGGCGCGCCGCTCGGCGGGTTGAAGGTGACCACCGAGAACGCGTGGTTCGCCGCCCGGCCGTCCGGGACCGAGGATGTCTACAAGATCTACGCCGAATCGTTCAAAGGCCCCGACCACCTTGCACAGGTCCAGGAAGCCGCGCGGGAAGTGGTGAATACAGTTATCGGGTGAGTTCTGTCACCGCGGACGATCGTCCAGCCCCGACTCGACTTCCCGCCGAGATTTGGCTGCTGGCTGGCGCCAACGTGGTCATCGCGCTGGGATATGGCGTGGTGGCGCCGGTGTTGCCGCAGTACGCCCGCAACTTCGGCGTCAGCATCAGCGCAGCGACTTTCGTCATCACCGCGTTCGCCCTGATGCGGCTGATGTTCGCGCCGCCCAGTGGGCTGCTGGTGCAGAAGCTCGGGGAGCGGCGCGTCTATCTCACCGGTCTGCTGATCGTCGCGATGTCGACGCTGGCCTGTGCTTTCGCCCAGACGTATTGGCAGCTGTTGCTGTTCCGGTCGCTGGGCGGTGCCGGATCGACCATGTTCACGGTGTCGTCCTTGGCGCTGATGATCCGGTTGTCGCCGTCGGACGCCCGCGGCCGGGTCGCGGGGCTGTTTTCCAGTGCCTTCATGATCGGCGGCGTCGCCGGGCCGGTGCTGGGCAGTGTGACCGCTGGGCTGGGCCTTTCGGTGCCGTTCGCCATCTACGGCGTGGCGCTGCTGGTCGCTGCCGCAGTGGTGTATGTCAGCCTGCGGCACTCGACACTGGCCGCGGCTGAGCAGGAGAGTGGGCCGCCGGTATCGGTGCGGACCGTGCTGCGTAACCGCGCGTACCAGGCGGCGCTGCTGTCGAACCTGGCGTCGGGCTGGGCGGCGTTGGGTCTTCGGGTTGCCCTGGTTCCGTTGTTCGTGGTCGACGTCCTGCACCGCAGCGCCGGGATGGCAGGCCTGGTGCTGGCGATGTTCGCGGTCGGCAACGTGTGTGCAGTGTTCCCCGGCGGGCACCTGTCGGACCGGGTCGGGCGGCGCAAACTATTGATCATCGGGCTGGCGGTGTCGGGGGTCGCGACGGGGCTGCTCGGCTGGGCGACGTCATTGTCGGTGTTTCTGGCGATCGCGTTCGTGACCGGCGCAGCCACCGGCATCTTCATCTCGCCGCAGCAGGCCGCCGTCGCGGACATCATCGGCAACAGCGCGCGGGGCGGTACCGCGGTCGCGACGTTCCAGATGATGTCGGACCTGGGCGCGATCGTCGGATCGCTGATTGTGGGGGAGATCGCGCAGCACGTGTCATTCGGTGCGGCCTTCGCCGTCAGCGGGGCGATTCTGCTGGTGGCTGCGCTGGGCTGGTGGCTGGCACCGGAAACCCTGATGTCTGGTGACGAAGAGGAGACGCCGATCTGTCCATTGGGCCACGAGCCGGTTGAGGGGTCGCTGTGACCAGCTGTTTTGTTCCCGGTGCGACTCGTGGTGTAGCTTCAACAAGCACAAATTAAGGGGCTATGGCGCAGCTGGTAGCGCACCACACTGGCAGTGTGGGGGTCAGGGGTTCGAGTCCCCTTAGCTCCACTCATTGTGTGAGTCGGGTCATCGGTTACAGGGAACCCCGGCCTTTTGGCCGGGGTTTTTTGTTGGTTGGGGTCAACGAAATATCCACGGGACGGTGAACCAGTAGCCGCCGTTGCGTGGGTGTGGCCGGGGATCGAGCACTGTCAGAATCGCTCCCTACCACCGGGTGGACCTGACTGCGCCGAGCTCGGAACCTCGAAGTCGCCCGGAGCCGATCTCACGACCGTCCGTAAAAGTCCGCATCTACCATGTGGCTATGGGTGAAGTCATGGACTGGGACGCCGCTTACCGTAACGAGATATTCATGGGCCCGCCGCCGTGGAATATCGGGGTTGCGCAACCGGCGATCATGACTCTGATCGACGCGGGCAAGGTGCGTGGGCCTGTCCTCGACGCCGGGTGCGGGGTTGGCGATGTCGCGCTTGAGCTAGCGGCGCGCGGCTACCAGGTGGTCGGTGTTGATGTCTCGGCAGTGGCGATCGAGGTGGCCGCGGCGGCCGCGTCCGAGCGGGGTCTGAGCGGTGCCCAGTTCGTCCAAGGCGACCTGCGTAACTTGGCTGCGCTGGGTCTGCCGGACAAGTTCAATACGGTCATCGACTGCACCCTGTTTCATTCGTTGCCGATCGAGGCCCGTGATGACTACCTCAGCGGTATTCACGACGCGGCCGCCGAAGGTGCGGTCCTGTATCTGCTGGTGTTCACGAAGGATGCGTTACCGGCCGACTCGCCGTGTCCGATTCCTAACCAAGTGACGCAGGATGAGGTCGTTGCTGCGGTGGGCAAGTTCTGGGCGGAGGTGCAGCCGCACGCGGCGTTCGTGGCGGTGAAGCTGCCGGACATCCCAGGTCTTCCGGAGCACAACTTTGAGGTTGACGAGGCAGGTCGGGTGCATCTGCCGGCGCTGCTGCTTACGGCGCGGAAATTGTAGTCTGGCAAAGTGATTGCCGAGTCAGGCACGTAGGTGCTGCACGCTGGTCGGTAGTGGTGGCCGGATGACGGGGTTTTTCAGCAGTGCGCCCATGGCGGGGGCGTCCAGGGGAGGGGACAGCAGTGGTCCTTGCGCCTGCAGACACCCCTCGCGTACGAGTATCTCTGCGGCCGTGGCGGTCTGGAGTCCGTCGGCGACAATGACGAGGCCAAACGCATTGGCGAGAGCAATGACTGATCGGATGATGGCGATGTCACCGGGATCACGGTTGAGGTTCTGTACGAATGATCGATCAACTTTCACGGTGTCGATCGGCAGTGATTTGAGGCCGGCGAGATCGCTATAGCCTGTGCCGAAATGGTCCAGGACCAGTCCGACGCCAAGATCTTTCAGGCCGAGCAGGGTATCGCGGCTGGCGGCGGCCTCGGCCACGACGATACTCTCGGCGATCTCCAGGGATAGCGCCTTGGCGGGTAGATCGAAGTGCGCGAGTGCGTCGGTGAGGTACTCAACGAGCCCCTCCGTAATGGTCAGTACGGGGGACACCTTGACGCGCAGTGGGATGTCGGTGGCCAGGCCGTCGTTGCGCCAGCGTTGCAGTTGCTCGCACGCGAGCCACAGGATCCGGCGGTCGAGTGCGGCTGCAAGGTTGATGGTTTCGGTGACGGGGATGAAAGTCTCGGATTTGAGGGGGCCGTGAGTGGGGTGATTCCAGCACAGCTGGGATTCGATGGCGACGACCGCGCCGGTTCTCAAGTCGACTTCTGGCTGGTACTGCAGGAACAGGTCTGCGCTTTCGAGGGCGTCGGGCAGGTGTAGTTCGATGTCGGTGTGAAGGGCGCGTTTTGCGGCCAATTCGTCCGTGAATATCGCGATTCCATTGCCGCCGGCGGCTTTTGCTGCCGCAAGGGCGTCTTCAGCTTGGCTCATCAGGTCTGATACCGAGTCCAGGCCTGGAATACCTACGGCCACACCGATACTGACCGTGCAATTGATGAAGCCGCCGGCGACGAGCAAACGGTTCTGAAGGGTGGGGCGGATTCGTTGAGCGAAGGTGAGGGCGTCCTCGAGGGGCATGGGATCGTTGAAAACGGCGATCAGTTCGTCTCCGCCGAGGCGAGCCAGGACGGTGTCATCGCCTGCGTATTGGCAAAGGCGAGCGGCGAATTGGGAGAGGGCCTGATCGCCGGATTCGTGGCCCAGAAGGTCGTTGATCGCTTTGAGTCGGTCGAGGTCGATGTACAGGATCGCGACAGGACCGGGCTGGTTCGGCGCCAGGCGGCGTTCCAGACAGTCCAGCAGTCTGCGGCGATTGGCCAGTCCTGTCAGATCATCGTGTGTCGCCAGCCATTTGAGGGCTGCGTCGGATTCGAGGCGGGTCTTGAGGTTCGAGAAGAGGGCTGCGATCAGCTGTAGACCGCTGATTTCGTCGGTGGTCCACTCGCGGTCGCCGTACTTGATGAAGCCGAGAGTGCCCTCGGTGACGCCGGCGGGGGACAACAGTGGAACTCCGGCCATGGAGATCGCCGGAATGGTGGTGCCCTCCTCGATCCGCTGCTGGAATTCGGGGTCGGCGGCCGGGCGGACGATGCTGGGCTCTTTGAGATGTTCGGCCATCGCGAAGATGGGGTCGGCTTCCTCGAAGTAGACGGTGCCGATGGGATCGGGATCGGGAATGTAGCTGCGGATGGGCCACTGCGCGATGAGTCTGGTTGCGCGGATCGAGTGGTCGTTATGCCGTAGGAATGCGACGTCGAGGCCGAAGTAGTCTGCGATGTCGGTCAAGACTTGTTCGCTGACCTCGACGGCGTCGTTGGCGGAGGCGCCGCTGAGTAGCTCAGCGGACTTCGACACGAGCCGGTTGAGGTCGAGGGGCACCTCTTTACGGTAACGAACGAACCCGCTGGCGTGGGCGCCAACTTGTACTTCCGGACAGCTCTGGCGGCAAGCGACGGTCAAGCTGATGTGTTGACGCTTACCGGACCTTAGGTGACCGCAGGCGCCTCGGCGGCCCGCTGACCGAACACTGCGCATGAGCCCCGATGGTGAGGTCCGCGTTCGACCGACTGCGGCTTAACTGGGCGGCAGTGCGATCCGGCTGAGGCTGCGCAGGGTAGGTACCGATGCGGGCGGGGTCTCCGCGAGCCTGAGCACCAACGCAATAGATTCATCAGCCGCGGTGCGCGTCAAGCTGGCGAATTCGCTTTGCAGAGAGCCTAATTCGTTTGCAAAGGTCGCGGACAGAGTGTGCAGATCATCAGATCCGTGTGCATAGAGGAAGGCCGGCGATATGGGCTGAACTCCGAAGCCCTGCCGTTGTGCCTCGATCCACACCGCCTCGACAGCCGAACCGCCGCGGGCATAATCACGCAGGCTCGCTCCGGTCACGGTGACTACGGCCAGGGCGGAACTGGCCAGGACCCGGTCCCGGGTGTCTTCGCCGAGTGCGCTACCGGCGCCCCAGGATGCGAGCTCTGCCATGACATCCGGCCGGCGCAGTACCTGAAGGACGGTGAGGCTGCCGGCGTCGAGTTCAAGGCTGCGGACGTCGATGCCGGTGTGCGGGTCGGGATCGCCGGGCCAACGAAGCTCGGCGATCATCTCGCCGTGCAGCTGCGGCGTCAGGTATCGGGTGCGGTCTGCAGCGGCGAGAATCGTTGCGGCGGCGGCGATGTCGTCGCGGTCCGAAAGTATCTGCAACCGGGCACCCTCGCGCTCGGCTGCAGCAGTCAGACTGGTTAGGGTCTCATCGGGCAGGGGGGTGGATTTGCCCTGATGCCGATTCGTCACACGGGCGAGCATGGCCGGATACAGGTCGGCCAACTCAGCGTCGTAGTCCTCGCCCAAATGCACAGTCGCAACCAGCGGGGCAGCCGCGGTGGTATCGGTGATGCTGATGGGCCCAAGAACACGGCAGGAGGCGGCAGCGATCCGGGCGTTGTAGACGGCCGCACCGACGGCTACCGCGCTGGCGCGGAAGGCGACATCCAAGGTTGAGGTGTGGGCGGGGTCGATGCGAATCGTGACCGCTGCCGGTGACACGTCGATGTGCCACGGCTGGACGTTGCCTCCAGAGGGCGCTCGCATCGCGGCGGCCACGATGTCGCCGCTGATGTCGGTGAATGACAACGGTTCGTTGGCAGGCTCTTCGGACGGTGGCGGGTCTGAGCGTGAGGCAATTTGAGGTTCCTCCAGTTGGTCCAGTGCGGACCCGACATCGATCCGGCACCGTCCGGACCGCAGCTCCTCGCCGAGGCCGATACGGCGGACCGCCTCGGCTACCGCCGAACTGCCGACGATCACATCGGAGGCAAGCTGTGGCCAGGTCGATATTGTGCGGTCGATCTCGACCAGGGAGGCCGCGGTGCGCGGCGACAGGCGTTCGGCTTCGAGATGCCGCAGGACGTGGGACACCTTCTCGCGGCTGCTCATGCCCGGCAGGAGGTCGATGTCCAGCTGCCCCAAGAGTCCATGCAGGATCGGTCGTTGGGGCTCGCGATCGAAGCGCTCGACGTCAACGATGCCGCGGTCGCTGGTGGCCATGACGACGGGGATACGGCGGTCTCTGGCGCCGACCCGCAGGAGTGCCTTCATGTCGAGGGCATCGCATTCCTCGATGGCGATGTCGAGCCCGTCGAGGAACAGGTCAAGTGAGTCGATGGTCAGGCCGGCGGCCACCACTTCGACCGGCAGGTAGGGGTCGAGTTCGGCGATTCGCCGTGCCGCCACGACCGACTTGTTGACCCCGAGGTCGAACACTGTGGCCGGCACCCGGTTGAGGTTGGACAATTCGAGCTCGTCGAAGTCGGCGAGGCGGAGGCGGCCACATATGCCTTGCGCGGCCAAGGTGTGGGCGATGACGTGACCGACGCTGAGCCCGGCCACCCCGATCGTCAATGTCCCAAGACTGTCCTGCTCAGGGCGAGTGATGTTGTTGCGGTTGCGGTCCAAGCGCAGTGCGCGGAATCCGCGCGGTCCGAGTAGGCCCACAACGGTTCGGCGCCACGGGTAGTAGGCCCACCGCTGCGGTTCGCTCAACAGGTCAGGGTCGGGTGCCGGCCGCAGCGTGCGAAGACCGGCTAGTTGGGTGCTGAAGTGATCAAGGAACGCGATACCGGCGGTGGCGCGCAATTGTTGAAGGACGGCTCGGTCGGCGGACTGCTCCGGGTCTAGAAGTTGTGCGCTGTGAGAGGTATCGGGTTCGGTCAAGTGCATCCCCTGGTTTCCGGCGCCGCCGCGGCGCGAGCTCGTCATGCAGGGCCGCTGCTTGACGTGGTCAACGGTCAGCCTAGGTCACCGGAGAAGGCCCAGAAGCGCACCCGTACGGGTCCGGCACGTCAACGGTCGGCGTCCTCGCAGAGTCGTCGGTGCGGTGGTAGGTGGGTATGTTGAATACGCGCGGGTATTCGCGCGCATTGGGGTTGTCGCGCAGTGCCGATGGATATGACGGCGACCGTAAACTGTTGCGACGACAAGGGGAGGTCGCGTCGTGGTTGGTATGGCTGTTGACGGAGATGTGAGCAAACTTCCACTGCCGCCGCTGAATCCGCTGCCATACCGCGAGCGGATGGCGGCCTGCAAGTCATTTCACACTGGTACGGACACCTTGCGTGATGCCGGCGGACCGGTGACGCGATTCAGTCTTGCCCCGAAATGGTTGATGCCTCCGTTGGTGGTGGTTACCTCGCCGCAAGGTATCCGCGACATCGTGTCGTGCCGAGATGGCTCCATCGACAAGACCTCTGGGGTGTCGTTGGAGTTGCAGCGCATCATCGGGCCCAACCTGTTTGTCGCTGCGCACGAGGAGTGGCTACCGCGCCGGCGCACGTTGCAGCCCGTGTTCACCAAACAGGCGGTGAATCAGCTCGGCGGGCACATGGCCGACGCGGCGGAAGCGGTCTGCGGAGCCTGGACCGATGGAATCGAAGTGGACCTCGACGCGCAAAGCCGCCAGCTCACCATGCGCGCGTTGGGGCATTCGGTGCTGGGGCTCGATCTCGCCGACCACACCGACGCGATTTCAGAACCGATGCGCATCGCCGTCACCTATGCAGTGGGCCGCGCGATCAGTCCGATGCGCTTGCCGCACTGGGTGCCGACGCCAGCGCGCCGTAGGGCGCGTGCCGCAGCTGCGACGATCCGAGCTGCAGCGCTCGATATCGTGCGGGCCTGCCACGCGGACCCTGGCCGGGAGGCCCCGTTGGTGCACGCGTTGATCGCCGCAAAAGACCCGGAATCGGGTGAGCCGTTGACTGATCAGCAGATTGCCGATGAGCTCATCATTTTCATGTTCGCCGGCCATGACACCACAGCCACTTCGCTGTCGTATGCACTGTGGGCGCTAGGTCGGCACAAGGATTTTCAAGATCGCGTGGCGAGCGAGGTGGCTGCGCTCGGGCGTCGCCAGCTCACCCCTGACGACGTGCCGAATCTGGGGTACACGGTTCAGGTTCTCAAGGAGGCCATGCGACTGTGCCCGCCCGGTGCGACTGGATCGCGGATGGCTACCAAGGATGTTGAGGTGGCCGGGTTCCGGATCCCTGCGGGCACGATGTTGGTGATGGGGCGGATGTCTGTGCAACGCGATCCCGCCTTGTGGGAAGACCCGCTGCGTTTTGACCCTGATCGGTTCACCGAAGAAAATGTCCGCGGCCGTGACCGGTGGCAGTATGTGCCGTTCGGTGGTGGTCCTCGCGGCTGTATTGGTGATCATTTCGCGATGCTGGAAGCGACCCTCGCGCTGGCGACGATCATTCAGCACGTGGAAATCATTGCGCTGGAAGCGGATTACCCGTTGGCAGCGCCATTCACGATGGTTGCCGGCGCCCCGATTCCAGCGCGCCTGCGGCTGCGGGGCTAGTTGCAATACCGTTTAGTTAAGGTTAC
>JARLGS010000843.1 GCA_031292695.1 Mycobacterium sp.
GGTTCGGACCCGGTTCGAGACCGAAAAGGACAAGTGGACCAAGATCGCCGAGTCGGTCCAGGGCGTCACCGAAGAGACCACCACGGGTGTGCTGCGGCTCTACCAGTTCGCCGCCGCCGGTGAGCTGGTGTTCCCGGCCATCAACGTCAACGACTCGGTGACCAAGAGCAAGTTCGACAACAAGTACGGCACCCGGCACTCGCTGATCGACGGCATCAACCGCGGCACCGATGTGCTGATCGGTGGCAAGAAGGTGCTGATCTGCGGCTACGGCGATGTCGGTAAGGGTTGCGCCGAGTCGCTGGCGGGTCAGGGCGCCCGTGTCCAGGTCACCGAGATCGACCCGATCAACGCGCTGCAGGCGTTGATGGACGGGTTCGACGTGGTGACTGTCGAGCAGGCGATCGGTAACGCCGACATCGTCGTCACCTCGACCGGCAACAAGGACATCATCACGCTGGAGCACATGAAGGCCATGAAGGACAAGGCCATCCTGGGCAATATCGGCCACTTCGATGACGAGATCCAGATGGCTGCACTAGAGCGCTCGGGCGCGGTTCGGCTCAATATCAAGCCGCAGGTCGACGAGTGGACCTTCGGTGACACCGGCAAGTCGATCATCGTGCTGTCCGAGGGCCGCCTGCTCAACCTGGGCAACGCCACCGGCCACCCGTCGTTCGTGATGAGCAACAGCTTCTCGAACCAGGTCATTGCCCAGATCGAGCTGTGGACCAAGAACGACGAGTACGACAACGAGGTCTACCGCCTGGCCAAGCACCTCGACGAGAAGGTCGCGCGCATTCACGTGGAAGCTTTGGGCGGTGCGCTGACCAAGCTCACCAAGGAGCAGGCCGAGTACATCGGCGTGGACGTCGAAGGCCCCTACAAGCCGGAGCACTACCGCTACTAACTGTTTCCCGCGAGCAGTCCCCCGCAAGCGGGAGGTACCCCCAGTAAATGTCCCCGGCACCTCGGTGTGTCGGGGACATTTGCGTCTGCTCATCAAGGCGTTGACGCACTGCGGGGCGGTGTCGGCGCGAATTCTGTTGCTGGCCGGGCCTGCTGCTGGCACCCAACCTTGATTTGCTGCTCTGGCCCGGTACTCCTTAGCTGACTTCAGCACGGGTCTCGCCGAGGTATTGCAATACGCGAAAATCGTGATTCTTTGCGGGGCCGTGCCGGTGTTTGCTGAAGTGCTGTCAATTTCCTGAATTCAGTAGCTAGAATTGGAATATTCTTCCAGGAACATCCTCGTGAAGGGACGTCGAGGCATGTGGGCCAAGCGATCCGCGGCGTTTGCCGCGCTGCTGTTCTCGTTGAGCGCGGTTTCGACCGGCTGCGACGGGATCGATGGCCTCCTCGGAAACGACAACCAGTCGGTGAAGGGCGCACCGCTGCCCCCGGCCATGGTCCGGCATGACACACAGCAATTGATCTGGCAGTTCCCGCAATTGGGCAAGCCCGACGAAGCGGTGTGGGTCACCTGGAACAACAGTGGAGACCCGAGTTTGGACGGCTCGGTCCACTGGATCGATGCCGTGGTCAAGCTGCCACCGGCGGACACCGGCCGGCTGATGGCGCAGTATCACCCGGTTGACTCCGGACAGCAGCCGGCGGTGCAGAAAATTCTTCGTCCCGAGCTACCTACCGGCCCCTATCTGACGGGGCCCGAACTCGACAACTCGTTTTCCAGTCCGACCATGACCACCCATGCGTTCCTCGATCAGGACCGCAACACCCTGGTGCTGATGACAACCGCCGGGAGTAAGTGACCCCGGTCGCGTGGTCCAGCTAGCGTGGCGGTGTGCGCTCTCTGATCCGATCGACCGCGCTCGTGGCGGTGCTGGCACTGCTGGCTGCCTGTAGCGCGGAGCGGTCCACCGCATCACGATTCCCGGCTGCCGCGGGGCGCGGACCGTGTGCTGTGCACACCGAACACGATGTCGGCGCCACCATGCGTGACGGGACGGTGCTGCGGGCCGACGTCTACCGCCCGCAGACCACCGACGCAGTGCCGGTGCTCCTGATGCGCACCCAGTACGGCAAATCCGGGGCACAGACGGATCCCGTCCGTTATCAGCCTCCAGACTGGTTCGCCTCGCACTGTTACCTCGTTGTGGTTCAGGATGTTCGGGGCCAGGGCAGCTCGGGCGGGGTGTTCAGCGAGTTCACCAACGACATGGCCGACGGATATGACAGCGTCGAGTGGGCCGCCGGTCTGCCCGGTTCGAACGGCAAGGTCGGGATGTACGGGTCGTCGTATGTGGGCGCGACCCAGTGGCTGGCCGCGGTGACGGCCCCGCCGCACCTGGTGACGATTGCGCCGGCCAATACCGCATCGGACTACTACGACGGCTGGACGTACGAGGGCGGCGAGTTCCGGCTGGCCTTCGTGCAGCCGTGGGCCATCGACTCGATTGCGCTGGGCGCCGCCCAGAACAGGCGCGACACCGAAGCGGAACGGCAGCTGCAGGCGGCCGCCGCGGACCCGACTCGGTGGCTGAATTTCCGTCCACAGCAAGAACTTCCGCCCATGCAGCCGCACAACCCGGCGGTGGCGCCGTGGTATTTCGACTGGGTTCGGCACAACACCCGTGACGACTTCTGGCAGCGGCTCAGCATCCGGGATCGGTATCCGTCAGTGCGAATTCCGGTGCTGCACTTCGAGGGCTGGTATGACGCGTTCCTCGCCGGCGGGGTGGAGAACTTCGCCGGGATGGTGGCCCATGGCGGCAACGACTACGCACGGCAGAACCAGCGACTGGTGATCGGCCCGTGGGATCACCTGGCCTGGGGCCGCCCGGATTCGCAGCCCGCGCCCATGCTCAAGGACATCGGCGCGGTGGGCAACAGCCCAATCAACGAACTGATGCTGGCCTGGTACGACCATTTCCTGAAAGGGGTCGACAACGGCGTGGCCGGCACACCGCGGGTCGACTATTTCACCATGGGTTCGAACACCTGGAAGTCGGCCACCAATTGGCCACTGCCGCAGACCCAATGGATCAACTACTACTTGTCCGGCGCCGGGGACTTCAATGACCGGGGCGGGAAACTGCTGCCGGTACTGCCGGGGCCGCAGCCTCCGGACACCTACACCTACGACCCGCTGAATCCCGCGCCGAGCCTTGGTGGGCATTCGTGTTGTAGCGCGTCGTCCGGGCCGCAGGGGCCGTACGACCAGATGCCGGTAGAGCAGCGCTCTGATGTCCTGGTGTACACGGGCGATCCCGTGGCCCACGACACCGAGATCACCGGTCCGGCGTCGGTCACGTTGTGGGCCCAGTCCTCGGCTGTGGACACCGATTTCACGGCCAAGCTGGTGGTGGTCAAGCCCGACGGGCGGGCGATCAACCTGAACAACGGCATCACGCGGGCGTCGTTCCGGGATTCATTGTCGGCGCCGACGCCGATCGTGCCCGGGCAGGCGTACCAATACCGGATCGAAATCTGGCCCACCAGTTACCAACTCAGCGCGGGGGACCGGGTGCGGGTGGAGGTTTCCAGCAGCGACTACCCGCAGTTCGCGCCGAACCCGAATACCGGGGCGCCGTTCGGTCGGGACGCGGCGACCGTGCCGGCGACGCAGACCATCCTGCACGATCCGGCGCACCCGTCGTCGATCACGCTGCCGGTGATTGCGAATTGAGTATGGCGACAGTCGGATTGGTGAGAGGCTTGGTCGCGGTGTTCACGCCCGAGCCCAGGTGATGTCGTCGCGGGTGCGTCGCGTGCGGGACGTGCCCGGGGCCGCGGCGTCGTCAGCGCCCTGAGCGACGACGCCGATCGCCGTCAGGGACGTCACTTCCCAATGGGTCGGTACGTCGAATTCGCGGGCGAGGGCGTCCCGGTCGAACCCGCGGAACTGATGGGCACCCAAGCCCATCGACAGGCCCTGCACCGTCATGTAGGCCACTGCCTGCCCCAGGTCATAGCGAGCGAATTCCGAATATTCCCAGGTGGTTTCGGGCACCCCGACCTGAGCCAGGTTCATCACCAACACGGACGCGTCGGGAGCCCACGACGCGGAACTGCGCGCCAGGTGGGGCACGATTCGGGCATGGATCGCATCACCCCGCCGACCGACGACGAACATCCAGGGCTGCGAATTCCCCGCTGAAGGCGTCAACCGGGCCGCGTCCAGCAAGGTGTCCACCTGGTCGGCGGAGATCACCGCGGTGCCATCGAATCGCACCGGACTGAATCGCGTTGCCAAGGCTGGGTGGACGCCGGGTTCCGTTGCCATCTGCGGTTACCTGGCCGTCGGTTGCGGCATTTTGGCCTGGATCAGGTCGGCGAGTTCGTCTCCCACCCGGCGCAGCACATTCTCGTCGCGGGCCGCGCGTGCGAGCAGCAGTCCGCCCTCGATGCCGGCCAGGATGGTCAGCGCCAGCGATTCCGTGGGATCGTTGATGCCCGCCGCGGCCAATGATTCGCTCAGCGCGACCCGCCAACTGCTGAATGCCGAATCGCAGGCGGCGGCAAGCACTTCCGAGTCCGCGGCGGATTCGAGTGCGACGGTTGCGACGGGGCAACCGTCGGCCCATCCGCTGAGCTTGAGTTGATGCGCGGCGGCCCCCATCCACTGCCGGACCGCTTCGGCGGGACCGCTCGTCGTCAGCACGTGCCGGAGCAGCGCCTCGTACTCACGCCCGGCGAGGTCGAGTGCCTCCGTGGCCAGTTGCACTTTTCCGCCGGGGAAGTGGTGCGCCTGCGACCCCCACGGGGTCCGGCTCTCGGCGATCACCTGGCGCCAGCCGGTCGCGGCATACCCCTGCCGGCGGAACAGTTTTGCGGCGGCGCGGACCATCTTGGCCCGGGAATCGGAGACGCGCGGCACGGGCCGAGGATACCGGTTTTGCAGGACGGTCGTCCTACTAATGCAGCTTGCCCCAAGGCGTCGCGGCGCCGGGTCGGGTGAGAACCACCTTCATGGTCGGCTCGGCGAGTGCGTCGACGGCGTCGTCCCAGGCGGCTTCGGTCGTGGTCACGCGCGCGGGTTCGAACGATCCGTCCGCGACCAGCTGCAGTACCTCCGGGATGGCGGGGCGGACGTGCGCGCGGCCGGTGTGCAGCGTGCAGCATCGGGAGTACATCGCGAACATGGGCACTCGCGGGTCGGACAGGTACACCGACGTGCTGGTGCAGGTCCCGTCGCTGGCAGTGCTGTTGAGCGCGCAGGCCAATCCGGCCTCGCTGCCGCTTGCGTCAACCGTGATCGGAAAGGCGCCAACCTTCTTCCCGGGTGTGCTCTCGATGACTTCGGCACCAAGGCGCGTCGCGATCTGTAACCGCTGCGCGTCGCTGTCCAGGTAGACCACCCGGCCGGCACCTGCCGCCACCGCCAACCCGGCCGCGTACAAGCCGATCGAGTTGGTGCCGCCGGTTCCCGCGACAATGAGCACGTCCGCCCCGGGTTCTGCGGCCAGCTGCGGGCCCACCGCGCGCCACCCGTCGGGAATGTTGTCGCTCGCGCTGGCGACCGCTGCGGGATCGACCCTCGCACGCAGCGGCACCAGCATCGCGTCGGCGTACGGCACAAGTGTCTGGTCGGCCAACAGCCCGCCCCACTGCACGCCGCCCATTTGGCCCAGTCCGTAGGTGGCCATTCTCGGCACGTGGGCGCAGTTGCCGGTGCGCCCGCTGGTGCAGGGTCCACACACTCCGCAGGAGATCTGGAACGGAACGACGACCCGGTCACCGACCGCCACGGTCCGAACGTCTTCACCGACCTCGAGGACTTCGGCAACCCCTTCGTGGCCGAGCGGGTACGGCCCCGGCAGGGGATAGGTACCCCGCAGCACGCCGATGTCGAGATCGCATGTCGCCACCGCGATGGGGCGGACGATCGCCTGCCTGGGATCGGTGATGGCAGGTACTGGCACTTCGTCCCACCGGACGGTCGCGGTTCCAACCAGCGTCAGGGCGCACATAGTTGACATAGGACGAGTGTCTTAATAAGACGACTGTCTTGTCAAGAGGTGGCGGGAACCCCGAATGCCACCGTTGCCGGGTGCTGGGTCGCTCCGTGACGCGGCGAGTGCAAACGGGCACCAACTACGCTCGGCACGTGCTGATCGCAATCGAGGGCGTCGACGGTGCCGGCAAGAACACCCTCACCCAGGGGCTGCGGGCGCAGTTCGAATCTCGCGGCAAGTCCGTCGCCAGCCTGGCGTTCCCGCGCTACGGCCGCTCCGTCGAGGCCGACGTGGCGGCCGAGGCGCTGCACGGCCGGCACGGCGACCTGTCCGATTCGGTGTACGCGATGGCGATGCTGTTCGCGCTCGATCGCGCCGGGGCCAAAGCCGAGATCGCCGAACTGGCCGAGACGCACGATGTGGTGATCCTCGATCGCTACGTCGCCTCCAACGCCGCCTACAGCGCGGCCCGGCTGCACCAGGGCGTCGACGGGGACGTGGTGGCCTGGGTGCGGCAGCTGGAGTTCGAGCGGCTGGCCCTGCCGGTGCCGGACTGGCAGCTCTATCTGAACGTGCCCACCGAGCTGGCCGCCGAGCGCGCCGCCCGGCGGGAGGAACGGGACGCGTCCCGAACCCGGGACGCTTATGAGCGCGACGGTGGTCTGCAGGACCGCACGAGCGCGGTTTACGCCGCCCTGGCAGCCGAAAACTGGGTCGGCCGGTGGGCATTGGTCGCTCCGGACGTCGACTCCGTCGAGTTGGCGGGCCGGCTGCTGGGCTGATCCGGCAAGGTCGCTCGCCAGCGAGTTGTCAGGTAAGTGGCAAAACGCCCATCGGAGATCACAGCTTTATCGCGATCTGGTGACACCATGGACGCCATGAGGCAACGCATTCTGGTCGTCGATGACGACCCATCGCTGGCCGAGATGCTCACCATCGTGCTACGGGGCGAAGGCTTCGACACGGCGGTGATCGGCGATGGCAGCCAGGCGCTGACCGCGGTCCGTGAGCTGCGCCCGGACCTTGTTCTGCTTGACCTCATGCTGCCCGGAATGAACGGCATCGACGTCTGCCGGGTGCTGCGTGCCGACTCGGGTGTGCCGATCGTCATGCTGACCGCCAAGACCGACACGGTCGACGTGGTGCTGGGTCTCGAGTCCGGCGCCGACGACTACGTCATGAAGCCGTTCAAGCCGAAGGAACTGGTGGCGCGGGTGCGGGCGCGGTTGCGCCGCAACGACGATGAGCCGGCGGAGATGCTGTCGATCGCCGATGTCGAAATCGATGTGCCGGCGCACAAGGTGACTCGCCAGGGTGAACAGATCTCTCTGACCCCGCTGGAGTTCGACCTGCTCGTCGCGCTGGCCCGGAAACCGCGCCAGGTGTTTACTCGTGACGTGCTGCTCGAACAGGTGTGGGGCTACCGCCACCCGGCAGACACCCGGCTGGTGAACGTGCACGTGCAGCGGCTGCGGGCCAAGGTCGAGAAGGACCCGGAGAACCCGCAGGTGGTGCTCACTGTTCGAGGAGTGGGATACAAGGCCGGACCGCCGTGATCGGACGGCTCACCGAGCCGGTGGCCGTACGTTTCGCAACGACCGCGATGCGCAATGCTCGCGGTCGTTGTGAATTGTCCGCAACAGGGCGGCGCCGGTGATCTGGGGATCCCGACGGCGTATCCGTGGGGGATTCGGGTCCGGTGCTTTCGTCCGCGGGTTGGCCGCGGTCGGCCGGGTGGTCGGTTACGCGTGGCGCCGGTCGTTGCAGCTACGCGTGGTGTCCTTGACGCTGGGACTGTCCCTGGCCGTCATCCTGGTGCTGGGTTTCGTGCTGACCAGCCAGATCACCGACCGCATCCTGGAGGCGAAGGTCCGCGCCGGCACCGAGGAGATGGAGCATGCCCGAACCACAGTGAGCGGCATCGTCGGGGGCGAGGAAACCCGGTCGCTGAACAGCAGTCTGCAGTTGGCGCGCAATACCTTGATCGACCGCAAGGTCGACTCGGGCTCGCGCCTGGCCGGGGCGTTCGACGCCGTGCTGGTGGTGCCCGGCGACGGTCCGCGCGCGGCCACCTCGGCCGGGCCGGTGGGGGAGGTCCCGAACTCCCTGCGCGACTTCGTCAAGGCCGGTCAGGTCAGCTACCAGTACGCGACCGTGCACACCGACGGGTTCTCCGGGCCGGCGCTGATCGTCGGCAGCCCGACGTCGTCACAGGTCACCAATCTCGAGCTGTACCTGATCTTCCCGCTGGGCAACGAGGAGAGCACCATCGCGCTGGTGCGCGGCACCATGGCCACCGGCGGCATCGTGTTGCTGGGCCTGCTCGCGGCCATCGCGTTGCTGGTGGCGCGGCAGATCGTGCTGCCGGTGCGGTCGGCGTCCCGGATTGCCGAGCGGTTCGCCGAGGGCCACCTCACCGAGCGCATGCCGGTGCGCGGTGAGGATGACATGGCGCGGCTGGCCGTCTCGTTCAACGATATGGCCGAAAGTCTGCACAAGCAGATCACCCAGCTGGAAGAGTTCGGAAACCTGCAGCGCCGCTTCACTTCTGACGTCAGCCACGAGCTGCGCACGCCACTGACCACGGTGCGGATGGCGGCTGACCTGATCTATGACCACAGTGAGGAGCTCGATCCGGCACTGCGACGCTCCACCGAATTGATGGTCAATGAGTTGGACCGCTTCGAGACGCTGCTGGCCGACCTGCTGGAGATCTCCCGGCACGACGCCGGTGTGGCCGAGCTCTCGGTCGAGTCGGTCGACCTGCGCGACACCGTGCGAAGCGCTCTGGACAACGTCGGGCACCTGGCCGATGATGCGAAAATCGAACTGGCCGTGGAGCTTCCGGCCGAAGCGGTGATCGCCGAGGTCGATCCGCGCCGGGTCGAGCGCATCCTGCGCAACCTCATCGCCAACGCCATCGACCACGCGGAAAAGAAGCCGGTGCAGATCCGGATGGCCGCCGACGTGGACACCGTGGCGGTGACGGTCCGGGATTTCGGCGTAGGACTGCGGCCGGGCGAGGAGAAGATGGTGTTCAGCCGGTTCTGGCGGTCCGACCCATCCCGGGTGCGCCGGTCCGGGGGCACTGGACTCGGTCTGGCCATCAGCATCGAGGATGCCCGGCTGCATCAGGGGCGGCTGGAGGCGTGGGGCGAGCCCGGCAACGGTGCCTGCTTCCGGCTCACGCTGCCGCTGGTGCGCGGTCACAAGGTGACGACGTCACCACTTCCGCTCAAACCCGTTGTGCCCGAATCTCCGTCGGCGCTGACCGCCGCAGAGTCGCACGCCGGGGAGCGCTCGTGAGAACCGTGCGGTTGGCGGCCCGGCTGACCGCCCTGGTGCTCAGTTCGCTGCTGATCCTGACCGGGTGCGCCGGCGTGCCCAGTTCGTCGGCGCCGCAAGCCGTGGGCACCGTGGACCGGCCGGCGCCGCGCAACCTGCCGACGCCGTCGCCGGGTATGGACCCCGACCTGTTGCTGCGCGAATTCCTCAAGGCCACCGCCGATCCGGCGAACCGGCACCTGGCGGCGCGGCAGTTCTTGACCGAGTCGGCGTCCCGGTCCTGGGACGACGCTGGTAGTGCGCTGCTCATCGACCGGGTCGTGTTCGTGGAAACCCGTGGCACCGACAAGGTTTCGGTGACCATGCACGCCGACATCCTGGGTTCGCTGTCGGACGTCGGGGTGTTCGAGACAGGGGAGGGTGCGCTGCCCGATCCCGGCCCGATCGATCTGGTGAAGACGCCGGGCGGCTGGCGGATCGACAAACTGCCCAACGGGGTCTTCCTGGACTGGCAACAGTTTCAGTCCACCTACAAGCGGGACACCCTGTATTTCGTCGACCCGACCGGCAAGACCGTGGTGCCCGACCCCCGCTATGTCGCGGTGTCGGACCCTGACCAACTCGCCACCGAGCTGGTCACCAAGCTGTTGTCCGGGCCGCGTCCCGAGATGGCCAACAGCGTCCGCAATCTGATGGCCGCGCCGCTGCGGCTGCGGGGCCCGGTGACCCGTGCCGACGGTGGCAAGACCGGCGTCGGGCGCGGTTATGGCGGGGCCCGGATCGATCTGGAGAGCCTGTCGACCACCGACCCGCACAGTCGGCAACTGCTCGCCGCACAGATCATCTGGACGCTGTTTCGGGCCGGCGTGAACGGGCCGTACGTGATCAACGCCGACGGCGCCGCCCTGGACGACCGGTTCGCCGACGGCTGGAACACCTCCGATGTGGCGGCGACCGACCCGGGCGCGGATCCGGGTGCGGCGGCCGGTTTGCACGCGCTGGTGGGCGGGTCGCTGGTGTCTCTGGAAGCGGACAGCGCGCCGCGGGTGGCCGGGGCGTTCGGGCAGTTGCCCGGTCAGACGTCAGCCGCGCTGTCTCGGGGCGGCCAGGAGGTGGCCTCGGTGGTGACGGTGCGGCCCGGTGCCCCGGACGCAGCCGCGTCACTGTGGGTGGGGCCGGTGAACGGCGATGCCGCCCAGTCGCTTGACGCCCACACGTTGACGCGTCCCAGCTGGTCACTTGACGATGCGATCTGGATCGTGGTGGACGGCAACAACGTGGTGCGGGCGATCCAGGAGGCGGCGTCGGGACAACCCGCCCGCATCCCGGTCGACTCGTCCGCGGTGGCCACCAAATTTCCGGGCGCGATCAGTGGTTTGCAGCTGTCCCGGGACGCCACCCGGGCCGCGATGGTGATCAACGGCCAGGTGATCCTGGCCAGTATCGAGCAGGCCCAAGGCGGACAGTTCGCGCTGACCTATCCGCGCCGGCTGGGTTTCGGCCTGGGCAACACCGCGCTGGCGCTCTCGTGGCGCACCGGCGATGACATCGTGGTGACGCGGACAGACCCGCAGCATCCGGTGTCCTACGTGAACCTGGACGGAGTGAACTCCGACGGGCCGACGCAGAACCTGGTCGTCCCCGCGTCCACCGTGGCGGCCAATGCCTCGACGGTGTATGTCGCTGACGAGCGCGGGGTGGTGCAGCTGTCTGGCTCGGCCGCGGATAACAATCTGATGTGGACCGACGTCCGGCCGCTGATGGTCGGTGGCGCCCAGCCCGTGCTCCCCGGCTGAGCACTCCGCGAGCGCGCGTGTCTGTACAGCGGCACGCCGCAATCAGCGTGCAATTCAGGGCCGCTCACAGGTGACCGCCGTCCGCTGTCACACCCTGTCGGCATGCTGACGCCATGCTGGACCTGGTACTGCCCATCGAATGCGGCGGCTGCGGGGCACCGTCGACCCCGTGGTGCCCGGCGTGTGCGGCCGAGTTGGCCGTTCGTCCCGACGAGCCGCATGTCATCACGCCCCGGCAGGATCCCGGGGTTCCGGTGTTCGCGCTCGGGCGGTACGCGGGCGCGCGGCGGCGGGCCAACGTCGGTCTCAAGGAGCACGGCCGCACCGACCTGGTGCCGCCGCTGGCCCTCGCTGTGGCCGCGGCATTGCGCACGCTCGTCGGGTGGGGACTGATCGTGCCGCCGCTGACGGTGGTGCCCGCACCGACACGGTCGGTCGCCGCCCGCCGCCGTGGCGGCGATCCGGTGACGAGGATTGCGCGCACGGCGGCGGCCGGCCTGCCGGGGATCGCGGTGGCGCCCGCGCTGACCATGCGGGCGTTCACCCGCGACTCGGTCGGCCTGTCCAGCGCTCAGCGGCAGCGCAACA
>JARLGS010000844.1 GCA_031292695.1 Mycobacterium sp.
GCTCCGGCTGGGGGGCCACCGCGCTCGGCCTGTCGGTGGTCGCCCTGACGATGGCGTTCCGCCGCTGGCGGCACTTGCTGGTGTTCCTGGGAAGTGTGTTGTTCCTGGAGATTGCCGGGACATCGATCTACTTCGGGCTGTCCAGGCCACGCCCGTACGGCGTAACGATCATCGGCAGCTGGGGCGGGTACTCCGGGGTGTCCCCCCCGGCGGCGGTCCTGACGATCTTCTTGATGGGCGCCGTCTACTGCCTGGCCGTGCCGGGCCGCCCCCGCACCTACACTAAGGCTGCGGTGGCCGTCGTGGTCGCCGTGTTCTGTCTGGCTCGCCTGTACCTGGCTGTCGATCACGTGGATGACCTGCTCCTAGGTGTGGCACTCGCCGTCGCGATCCCGGTCACCGCGTTCCGGTACTTCACCCCGAACGAGGCGTTCCCCGTCGCCTACCGCCGCGGCAACACCGCGCACGTGGATGTGACCGGCCGGCGGGGGCAGGCGATCCGCCAGGCCGTGCGTGACCAGCTCGGGCTCACGGTGACCGAGATCAAGCCGGTCGGCCTGGAGTCCTCCGCCGGCTCCACGCCGTTGCGGCTGCGAGTCGAAGGCAGCCCGGAGGAGTTCGTGTTCGCCAAGCTCTACACCAAGGGCCACGTCCGCGCCGACCGCTGGTACAAGCTGTGGCGGACCATCCTGTACGGCTCCCTGGAGGACGAGCACCCCTTCCAGACCGTGCGGCGCCTGGTCGAGTACGAGGACTATGCCCTGCGCCTGCTGCAGGACATCGGGGTCCGCACGGCCCGGCCGTACGGCATCGTGGAGATCACGCCCGAGCGCGAGTACATGCTGGTCACCGAATTCCATACCGGCGCCGTCGAAATCGGCGAAGCCGACGTCGACGACACGGTGATCGACCAGGGACTGCAGCTGATCCGCACGCTGTGGGACGCGGGGATCGCCCACCGCGACATCAAACCAGGCAACCTGATGGTCCGCTCCGGGGAGCTGCTGCTGATCGACGTGGCGTTCGTCCTGGTGCGCCCGTCACCATGGCGGCAGGCGGTCGACCTGGGCAACATGATGCTCGTCC
>JARLGS010000845.1 GCA_031292695.1 Mycobacterium sp.
GACCGGCGCGCCGCCAGCGCCGTGTACGCCGGGCGCGGGGCCGGCCGGGGAAACCGCTCGCTGGACACCGGGCGGACCCGTTGCGGATCGGCGCCCAGCAACTCGAACACCGCCTGCGCCTGCTCGAACCGGCTCGCCGCGCCGCCGTTCGCGGCATGCAATACCGCCGCGGTCCCCGCCCCATCGGCGATATCCACCAGCGCGTCGGCCAGGTCGGCCACGTACGTGGGCGAGCCGACCTGGTCGTCCGCCACCTGCACCTCATCGGGCCCCGCCGCCTTGCGCCGCATGACCGAGACGAAATCCGTCCCATCCACGGCACCGCCGTACACCCACGACGTGCGCACCACGCGGGCCGTCGGCAGGGCAGCGAGCACCTCGGCCTCACCAGCGAGCTTGCTGCGGCCGTAGACATTGACCGGACCGGTGGGTTCATCGGTGTCGTAAGGCGCCCGCCGATCGCCACTGAACACGTAGTCCGTGGACACGTGCACCAGCTGCACGCCGATCTCGGCGCAGCTCCGGGCGATGTTTCCCGCCCCGGTGGCGTTCACCAGAAACGCCCGCGCCGCGTCGGTCTCGGCGTCGTCGACCTTGGTATAGGCCGCGCAGTTGATCACCACCAGTCCCGGCACGAGGTGCCCGCGGACAGCTGCCGGATCGGTGATATCGCACTGGCCCGACGACAGCGCCAGCACTTGCTGTCCCCTACTGCGGGCTCGTCTGGTGAGTACCTGCCCCAGCAGGCCACCGGCCCCCAGGATCACTATTCGTCCTGCCACAGTTGCCCAGTCTGCCTTGTCACCGGTCGACGCGGCCCGGCGCTCCAGGGGCGGGACCCGCCGAACTGCGCGCTACCCGATGCACGAACCGCCCCCCAGTAGCCTGTCCTGGTGCCAGGCCGACTGTTCCGCATGATCGCTGCCGTGACGACGGTGATCGTCATGGTCGGCACCGGGATGGCCTGGACCAGCCTGCGTTCGCTGGAATCCGGCATCAACCGGATCAGCACCGCGGCCCTCGGCGGTGGGGGCGACGACGGCGCGGTCGACATCCTGCTGGTGGGTATGGACAGCCGCACCGATGCGCACGGCAACCCGTTGTCCGAGGAGGAACTGGCGACGCTACGCGCCGGCGACGACGTCTCGACCAACACCGACACCATCATCCTGGTGCGCATCCCCAACAACGGGCGATCGGCCACCGCAATCTCCATCCCCCGCGACTCTTACGTGCAGGCGCCGGGTCTGGGCAAGACCAAGATCAACGGCGTCTTCGGCCAAGTCAAGCTGGAGAAGATGAAGGAGCTCGTCGAGCAGCAGGGCGAGGACGCCACCCAGGCCGAGCCCAAGGCCACCGAGGCCGGGCGGGAGGCACTGATCAAGACGGTCGCCAAGCTCACCGGCGTCACCGTGGATCACTACGCCGAAATCGGGCTGCTGGGTTTCGCACTGATCACCGACGCCCTCGGCGGCGTCAGCGTGTGCCTGAAAGATGCTGTCGACGAACCACTTTCGGGCGCAAACTTCCCGGCCGGCTGGCAGAAGCTAAATGGCCCGCAGGCGCTGAGCTTCGTGCGGCAACGTCACGACCTCCCCCGCGGCGACCTGGACCGGGTGACCCGTCAGCAGGTTTTCATGGCATCGCTGGCCCACGACATCATCTCCGGACAGACCATGTCCAGCCCCAGCACCCTGAACCGGCTGCGGCAGGCCGTGCAACGGTCGGTCGTGCTGTCCGAGGGTTGGGACATCATGGATTTCGTCCAGCAGCTGCAGAAGCTGGCCGGCGGCAACGTCGCGTTCGCCACCGTCCCGGTGCTGGCCGAGGACGGCTGGAGCGACGACGGCACGCAGAGCGTCGTGCGGGTGGACCCCGAGCAGGTGCAGCAGTGGGTGTCCGGACTGCTCAAGGACCAGTCGGACGGCAAGACCGAACAGCTGGCGTACTCCCCGGCCAACACCATCGTCGACGTCGTCAACGACAGTGACATCAACGGGCTGGCCGCGGCAGTGTCCGAGGTCCTCACCGGAAAAGGTTTTGCCGCAGGCAAAGTCGGGAACAACGACGCCGGCCACGTGACCTCCAGCCAGATCCAGGCGGCGAAGTCCGACGACGTCGGGGCGCAGGCCATCGCCAAAGCGCTGGGCAATCTGCCGGTGGTGGAGAACACCTCGGTGCCGGCCGGTGCGGTGCGGGTGGTGCTGGCGCACGACTACACCGGCCCCGGCTCCGGGCTGGGCGGCGATCACCAGATGGCAAGCGCGACAACCGAAACCGCTGCAGACGCCGTCGATTCCGGCCCGGCCCAGCAGGTGCCGCCAGCCCCGATCATCACTGCGGGCACCTCCGACCCGAAATGTGTGGACTGATCCTGTGACCAATCTCGCGGCCGCGATACTCGACCCCCTGCTGCGCACCGATCCCGCCGGACCGCGCATCACCTACTACGACGACAGCACCGGCGAGCGCATCGAACTGTCGGCGGCGACCCTGGCCAACTGGGCCGCCAAGACCGCCAACCTGCTGCGCGACGAACTCGGCGCCGGCCCGGGCAGCCGGGTGGCGGTACTGCTGCCGGCGCACTGGCAGACCGCTGGCGTGCTGTTCGGCATCTGGTACATCGGCGCGGAAGTCGTTATCGGAGAACCTGTTTCGGGTAACTGCGACGTGGCACTGTGCACCGCGGACCGAATTGCCGAGGCGGACGACACGGGCGCCGGCGAGGTCGTGGTGCTGTCGCTCGACCCGTTCGGCAAGCCCGCCGGTGACCTGCCGTTCGGCGTCACCGATTACGCGACGTCGGTGCGCGTGCACGGCGACCAGATCGTGCCGGAACGCGCTCCCGGCCCCGCGCTGGCCGGCAAGTCCGCCGCCGAGGTGCTCGCCGCGGCGCAGAGCGGCGCTGCGACAAAGGGTTTCAGTGCCGGCACCCGACTGCTGTCGAGTGCCGCGTGGAGCACCACCGACGAGCTGATCGCCAACCTGCTGACGGTGTTCGCCGGTGGCGCCTCGCTGGTGCAGGTGGCCAACCCCGATGAGACCAAGCTGGCCCGGCGCCGCGAGACCGAAAAAGTCACCGCCGATCTCTGACGGCTACGTGCCGAGCAGACGCATATGTCCCCGACACGCCGAGCGTGCGTGGCCCGATGTGTCTGCTCGCGAGAGAGAAATCAGCGCAGCAGCTGACGGGACATCACGACGCGCTGAATCTGGTTGGTGCCCTCGTAGATCTGAGTGATCTTGGCGTCGCGCATCATGCGCTCCACCGGGAAGTCGACGGTGTAGCCGTACCCGCCGAAGAGCTGCACCGCGTTGGTGGTCACCTCCATGGCCACGTCAGAGGCGAAACACTTCGACGCCGAGGCCAGGAACTGCAGGTTCGCCTCGCCGCGCTCGCCGCGGGCGGCGGCGGTGTAGACCATCAGCCGGGCGGCTTCGATCTTCATCGCCATGTCGGCCAGCATGAACTGGGTGTTCTGGAAATCGGCGATCGACTTACCGAACTGCTTGCGCTCCTTGGTGTAGGCGATCGAGGCGTCCAGGGCGCCCTGCGCGATACCCACCGCCTGCGCACCGATGGTCGGGCGGGTGTGGTCCAGGGTGGCCAGTGCGGTCTTGAAACCGGTGCCGGGTTCACCGATGATCCGGTCGCCCGGGATTCGGCAGTTCTCGAAGTACAGCTCGGTGGTGGGCGATCCCTTGATGCCCATCTTGTGTTCCTTGTGCCCGGCAGAGAATCCCTCGTCGTCCTTGTGCACGATGAACGCTGAGATCCCGTTGGCGCCCTTGCCCGGGTCGGTCACGGCCATCACGGTGTACCAGGTGGAGTGTCCGCCGTTGGAGATCCAGCACTTGGTGCCGTTGAGGATCCAGTCGTCGCCATCGGCGACGGCCCGGGTCCGCATTGCGCCCGCATCACTACCGGCTTCCCGCTCGGACAGGGCGTAGGACGCGGTGGCCTCCCCTGCCGCGATCGACGGCAGCACCTGCCGCTTGAGCTCTTCGGAACCACGCATCAGCAGGCCCGTGGTGCCCAGCTTGTTGCAGATCGGAATGAGCGAGGACGACGCGCACACCCGCGCGACCTCCTCGATGACGATGCAGGCGGCGACCGCGTCTGCGCCCTGACCGTCGTACTCCTCGGGGATGAACACCGCGGAGAAACCCGAACCGTCCAGTGCGGCCAGAGCTTCGTCGGTGTAGCGCGCCTTGGCGTCCACGTCTGCGGCGTACGGCGCGATCTCCTTCTCCGCCAGCGCCCGGATCGCCGCCCGGAGCTCCTGATGCTCCTCGGGCAGCTGAAACAGATCGAATGACGGGTTACCGATAGACATTGATGGCTCCTTGCCTGCCCGAATGTGCGATGCAGTGTTGCTACTCGCCGGTAACTTTACCGCCCCTGGCCGGAAACCTTCTGCAGACCACGGACCACTTCACGGTAAGTCCGGTGATAGACGGAGCGCAGCATCTCGCTACGGCGCAGCACATCGACGGCCGTGACCGGGCCCAGCAGCAGCACCGGGTGCCCGGCGTAAACCGAGGTGGTGTGCTGAATCCGGGCCGAGCGGTGCACTGCCGACTCGAGTTCGGCCTGGTAGTAGTCACAGAACTCCGGCTGGGTGAAGAACACCTTGTTGAACCCGATCGCGAATGGAGCCAGCCCGGCACCGTCGTCGAGGTACTTGAGGGTGCCCACCGCGACCCCGGGCCAGAACTCGTTGAACACGTCGTCGGCCACCACGATGCCGCCGTCGGCCAACGTCGCTTCGGCCAGCTGCATGTCGCTGTAGACGATCTCCTCGGTGTGCCCACCGTCGACGCTGAAGAACCGGACCTTCGCGCCCGCCTTCTCCAGCAGCACCTCAGGGGCCAGCTTGGTGGAGTCGCCCTGGTGGATCACCACACCGTCCATCGACGACCACACGTCGACATTGCTGGTGAACTTCGCCAGGTCACCGGCACCGGAGCCGTCGATGTTCAGCTCCTGGTCATCGAAAATGTCGATGGCAAGGGACTTTTCGGCGTCTTTCTGCAGCAGATCGAGGCCGATGAACAGCTTGCCGTGGTGCACACCGATCTCGGCGACCGCACCGCCGATGCCCCTGGCCCGCTGCGCCTGATCCAGCGCAGCAACCACCTGGAGCACCTCCGGCTCCATAAAACCCGTGACGAACTTATGGCCTACGCTTCGGTACCGCGCAAAAGTAGATTTCATCGATGGGCAGCTTACTTGCCCAGCAACCGATCTCGCAGTGCCTCGTCCTTCGCGAGCACCATCTTTTCCAGGTCGTCCTGAAAAGCCTGCATCCGGTCACGCAATGCGGTATCGGCCGACCCCAGAATGCGTACTGCCAGCAGACCGGCGTTTCGCGCCCCACCGATGGACACCGTGGCCACCGGCACGCCGGCCGGCATCTGCACGATCGACAGCAACGAATCCATGCCGTCCAGCCGCGCCAATGGCACGGGCACGCCGATCACCGGCAGCGGGGTGGCCGAGGCCACCATGCCGGGTAGGTGCGCCGCGCCGCCGGCACCGGCGATGATCACCTCGATACCGCGGCCCGCGGCACCCTTCGCGTAGTCCAGCATCCGGCCCGGAGTGCGGTGCGCCGACACCACGCCCACCTCGAACGGCACTTCGAATTCGGCGAGCGCGGTTGCCGCGTCCTCCATCACCGACCAGTCGCTGTCACTGCCCATGATCAGGCCAACGCGCGGACGATTCGCCGCGGTAGCCGTCTGTTCGTCGCGCAAGCGCTCGTCACCCATGCTCACTCCATCCATCCGTCCACTCACCGTGCGACAACCAATGTGCGGCGCGCACCGCGCGCTCCCGCACCTCGGCCACATAGTCGGGGTCATCGATCGAACCGCCCGGTGCGCCGATGATGTTGACGTGGCCAATCTTCCGGCCGGGCCGCTCCCCCTTGCCGTACAGGTGCACCCGGGACTCGGGCAGCCGGGCGAACAGGTGATGCAGCCGCTCATCCATGCTCATCACCGGCTGGTTCGGTGCGCCCAACACGTTGGCCATCACCGTGACGGGCGCCAAGGCCGCCGTCGATCCCAACGGGTAGTCCAGAACGGCCCGCAGATGCTGCTCGAACTGGCTGGTCGATGCGCCGTCCATGGTCCAGTGCCCGGAATTGTGCGGACGCATGGCCAGCTCGTTGACCAGCAGGCCACCGTCGGCCGTCTCGAAGAGCTCAACCGCCAGCACCCCGACCACGCCCAGCTCATTGGCGATCCGGAGGGCCAGGTGTTCGGCCGCGGTGGCCAGTGCGGGGTCCAGCTGCGGCGCCGGCGCGATCACCTCGACGCAGATGCCGTCCTCCTGCACAGTGTGCACCAGCGGCCATGCAGCGCCTTGCCCGAACGGTGAGCGGGCGACCAGCGCGGCCAACTCGCGGCGCATCGCGACCTTCTCCTCGACCAGCACGGAGACCCCGTCGGCCAGGTAGTCCTCCGCCGCACCACGGGCCTGCGCCACGGCGTCGGTCAGGGTCACGCCCTTGCCGTCGTAGCCGCCGCGGCTGGCCTTCACCACCAGCGCTCCCCCGACTTCCGCGGCGAGGTCGTCGATGGCATCCAGATCGGCAGCCGAAGCGACTTCCCGATAGCGCGGCACCGGCGCGCCGAGTTCTGCGAGCCGACGCCGCATCACCAGCTTGTCCTGTGCGTGCACCAGCGCCGACGGCGGCGGCGCCACGTTGATGCCGTCCGCGACGAGGGTCTGCAGCAGCTCGGTCGGCACGTGCTCGTGGTCGAACGTCAGCGCGGACGCCCCGGCTGCCACGCGGCGCAGCGCATCAAGATCGGTGTGCGAGCCGAGCACCACCGCCGGAGTCACCTGGGCGGCCGGCTCGTCGGCCGAAACAGCCAGTACCCGGAGGGTCTGGCCCAGCGCGATGGCCGCCTGATGGGTCATCCGGGCCAACTGGCCGCCACCGACCATGGCCACGACGGGAGGTTGGGTCACGGCGCCTAGTTTGTCACGCACGGTGGACGGGACCCGCAGCTGCCTACGACGGCTAGCTACCGCCCGCCACCTGCACGGGTACGTGAAACGCCGTCCTTTTCCGTAAACTGGCCGATTATGTCATTCACCGAGGCCACAATCGCGCGGCTCCCCCGGGTGATCCGGCCTTTCGCTGAACGCCATCATGAGCTGATCAAGTTCGCCATCGTCGGCGCCACCACCTTCATCATCGACTCGGCGATCTTCTACACGCTCAAGCTCACCGTGCTCGAGCCCAAGCCGGTCACCGCCAAGATCATCGCCGGCATCGTCGCGGTCATCGCCTCGTACGTGCTGAACCGGGAATGGAGCTTCCAGAACCGCGGCGGGCGGGAACGGCACCACGAAGCCCTGCTGTTCTTCGCGTTCAGCGGCGTCGGTGTGCTGTTGAGCATGGCACCACTGTGGGTGTCCAGTTACATGCTCCAGCTGCGGGTGCCCAACGTCTCGCTGACGGTGGAGAACATCTCGGACTTCATCGCGGCCTACGTCATCGGCAACCTGCTGCAGATGGCCTTCCGGTTCTGGGCGTTCCGGCGCTGGGTGTTCCCCGACGAAATGCAGCAGCACGCACCGGATATGACGCTCGAGGCAACCATGACCGCCGGCGGCTTCGCTGAGGCGTTCGAGGACGGAATCCAGCACCGCGCCGACACCACCGTCACCCCGCTGCAGGAACGGCGCAAGCGCCTCCACCGTCAGCTCGGCGACTCCTCCGAACCCAGGGTGTCGAAGACTTCGTGATACAGCAGTGAGTGAACCTGCTCCACGCGCGGAATGTCGTGGAACTCCAGGGGATCTTGCGAGGCCGACTCGATGATCAAGGTGCCGGTGCGCAATATCCGGTCCAGCAACTGATGCCGGAACTCCACGCTGTTGATCCGGGCCAGCGGAATGTCGATCCCCGACCGGGTGAGCACCCCGTGCCGGAACATCACCCGCCGGTCGGTGATCACGAAATGCGTTGAGCGCCAGTTCAGGAACGGCCAGACGGTGAGCCAGGCGACCGCCACCAGCCAGATGGCGCCGATCACCGCGAAGATGATGTTCTTGGCGCCGGAGTCCCAATTGGTGTGATTGACCACCGCTGCGACGAAGGCGGCCAGCGCCGTTCCGACCAGCAGCACCAGCACCGGACCCACCAGTCGTTTCCAGTGCGGGTGCCGGTGCAGCACCACGTGTTCGTCGGCCGCCAGCACGTTGTCCGGGTATCCCATGTCCCTGACTCTAGGGCGTGGTCAGCCGCCCACGACTCGAAAGCGGGCTCAGCCGCCGGCAGGCCGCAGATGCACGACATCGCCGGCCGAGACCAGGACGACACCCGCCTCGGAATCGATCACCAGCGCGCCGCTGCCGTCGATGTCTGCCGCCTGCCCGACCACTTCGCGCCCACCGGGCAGTTCGGCGCGCACCGACTGCCCCAGCGTGCAGCTCAGGGCGCGGTAGCTGGCCAGCAGGGTGGCGCCACCATGGGCTCGCCAGTCAGTGATCCGCCGCTCCAGCCGATTCAACAGCACCGCCGCCAGGTGTTGCCGATCCGGTTGTGCCACACCGAGACTCACCAACGAGACGGCGGCCGGGTCGGGCAACCCGGCGGTGGTCATCGACACGTTCAGCCCGATACCCACGACGATGGTCGGCAAGTGGTGCGAGCTGGTCGGCACCGCCACATCGGCGAGAATTCCGGCGAGCTTGCCCGTGCCCACCAGCACATCGTTCGGCCATTTGAGCGCAGCCTGAACGCCGGTCACCTCAGCGACCGCCTCGACGACGGCCACCCCGGTCGCCAGCGACAACAACCCCCAGGACTCGGTCGGCACGTCCTCGGCACCCACCCCGATCGACATCAGGATCTGCGAGCGCGGCACCGCCACCCAACTGCGGCCCTGCCGTCCCCGGCCCGCAGTCTGGTTCTCGGTGATCAGCACCACGCCGTCGATGTTCTCTCCGGCCTGCGCCCGAGCCACCAAATCGGCGTTGGTGGAACCGGTTTCGGGCACCACGTCGATCTGCCGCCAGATGGAGCCGGGGGCCAGGCTGTGTTGCAGCGTCGCGGCGTCCAGTGCCGGTAGGTCAGCAGTCATTGGTCACCTGCTTGCCCGCGAATCGGTCAGCCATCCAGTCGAGCATCGCCTGCGCCTCCGTCGGGTTGTGTTCGCCCTTGGGGTCGAACGTGATGGTCACGGGGCCGCCCAGCGCGCAGGCCCGCCCGATCGCTGCCCGGGTCCAGCCGGCGTCGATGTAGGGATCCTGACCGCCGTACCAGACGTACAGCGGCGCGGTCAGCCGTCGTTGCGGAATCGCCCACGCCTGCAACAGATTCTGCAGCTGATCATAGGCCGCCTGGTTGACCGGGACGAAGTCCCGCGGACCGAGCTGCTCGGCGGCGACACCGCGCTTGTAGGCCCCGGCACTCGAGCAGTCCGACAGCACGTTCCAATACCTGGCCGCGCCGCCGTGTCGGTAGTCGTCCCGGTTCAGGTCGGGGTGCAGCCTGGCCAGCGACTCGATCAGCGCCTGCAGCACTGGCCGCTGTTCGGTGGTCAAGTTGCCTGCCTGAGACTTCGCCACCAGGCCGGTGATATCCGCCGCCGGCGAGATCGCCACCGCGCCGACCAGCTTGAGCTCCGGCGCGTACGGCCCGGCCTGCTCGTTGGCCGCCCAGGCCGCGGCCCCGCCCTGGGAGTCGCCGAACGCTGCCCACGTGGTCGAGACATCACCGAACACGTGCCGCGCCGCACGGACCGCGTCAATCATGTTCAGGCCGGCAGTGCGCGCGTCGGAGTACGGGTGGATGCCCTTGACGCCCAGGCCCTGATAGTCGGGCAATGCCACGGCGTACCCCAGCTTGATCACCACCTGTGCGATCGGCAGCAGATTCATCAGGGTGGGCGACAGCGACGGTGCACAGTTGTTGTCGATGCCCAGGGTGCCGTGGCCGAGCGCCACGACTGGCCAGCCGTCCTTGGGCGCCTTGCCGTCCGGCACCAGCACCGAACCCGACACAATGGACTGCGCACCGGTGTCGCCCTCGGTGGAGCGATACACCACCCGTGCAGCCCGCACGCCCTGGCCGTCGAAGGTGCTGGTGACACCCGGCATGGTGGTGGCCGACAACAGTGTGCCGGGACCCGATCCGGCCAGATCGGCCGAGCCGATCGGGGCCGGAGCGCCCGACAGCGGGATGAACATGTCCATGAACTTGGACGCCCCGATCAGCGCCAGCGGCCTGAGGTACGTCGCGGCGGTGAGTCCGGCGACGACGATGACGGACACCACGATCCACGGCAGGGCTTTACGCATCACGGTGATTATTCACCGACGCCGACGCGCGGGACGGGTGCGCCACGGTCAAAATTGGAATCCAAATCGTCACTCAGATTTCCGCCGGACGGCGGTGCGGCAGCGCAATCAGTAAGCGCCGGAACCGCCGATGATGGTGCGGAAGGTCTTGGCGGCGATCAGCAGATCGTTTGTGATGGACCAGTTCTCGACGTAGGACAGGTCCAGCCGCACTGAATCCTCCCAGGACAGGTCGGCCCGGCCACTCACCTGCCAGAGTCCGGTGATCCCGGGCAGCACCAGCAGCCGACGGCGAACCTGCTCGTTGTAGGTGTCGAACTCGCGGCGCAACGGCGGCCGCGGACCCACCACGCTCATGTCCCGCCTCATCACGTTGAAGAACTGCGGCAGTTCGTCAATGCTGTAGCGCCGCAAGTACTTGCCCACCAAGGTGACGCGCGGGTCCTCGTGAATCTTGAACAGCACCCCGCTGCCGCTCTCGTTGAGATCGAGGCTGATGAGGTCGTCGACCATCCGGTCGGCGCCCTGCACCATGGTGCGGAACTTGGTCATCTGGAAGGGCTGGCCGTCGAGGCCGATGCGCTCGGAGCGGTAGAACACCGGGCCACGGCTGGTCAGCTTGATGGCGATGGCCGAAAGCACCATCAGCGGGGCGGTGACCGTCAGCGCGAACAGCGCGACGAACAGGTCGAAGGCCCGCTTCTGCAGCTTCTTGGTCCCGCTGTACTGCGGGCGCTCGACGTGGATCAGCGGCAGACCGGCGACCGGACGCATGGTCAGCCGGGGACCGGCGACATCGATGACGCTCGGTGACACCACCATGTCGACGCCCAGCGTGTCCAACTCCCAGGACAGCTCCCGCATGCCCTCCGGGCCGAGGTGATCGGTGGTGGTCAGAGCCACCGTGTCGACGCTGGCTTTGAGGATCGCGTCGTGGACCTGGTGCTCGTTACCCAGCACCGGCAGCTCGCCGACACCGGGCACTTCGAAGGTTCCGCCGGCGGGACGTCCGGTCAGGCAGACGCCGACAACGGAGTAGCCGTACCACCATTCGCGATGCAGCGACTGCACCAGATTGGTCACGGCACGCGGGTCGCCGACGGCCAGCACCGAGGAGACGCATCGGTTGTGACGGCGCAACCGCGCCAGCATCCGGCGGCAGACGGTCCGGCCGACCACCAGGCCGACCAGGCCCAGCGGCAGAGCCACGGCCAGGTAACCGCGGGCGTACTCCGGGCGGAAGATCATCAGGGCGACCGCGATGATGCCGACGGTGGCGAGCGTCGCGGAGAACACCCGGCGGTACTCCTCGACACCGGCGCCGACGATGCGCGGCGACCGGGTCCGGTACGCAGCGAGCATGGCCAGCCAGATCACGGCAACGAACGCCGACAACACCGAGTAGTACGAGAAGACGTGCAGGTACGTCGAGGTGAATTGCAAACCCGCGTCGGGTGTCCCGAGCTTGACGAACTGCGCACTCGCCAGGGCCAACACGACCACCAGCAGATCGAATACGATCAGGCACCAGCGGTAGCGGGACTGCCAGGTCCGGTCAGCTAAAGGCTTAACCGCACGCACAGATGGAGCCGCCGGGACGAAAAGTTCTTCAGCAACCGACACGGCCACTTGCCCCTCTCCATTTGCTGGCTTACTACGATAATCCACGCTCAGCGGACTACGACAACTATGACATCGTTTGCTCGAAATTTCTACCGAACGACAAATTAGGCACGTCAGCCGCAGCGGCCCTGGAGCACGGCCTTAGCAAACCCGGCAAACTGGTAGAAGTACGTCAGCTCCCACCCGACCGGAGACAGGTCATAGTCCCGCGGAAGTGCCACAGCAACCACCGCGCCGGGGCTCGTCGAATAGCACTGGCGGAAGACCAGGCGGGCCCGCGGCAAGTGATAACGCCAGCTCACGACGATGATTCGCCGCCAGGAGCGCTCAGCGGAGAGTCGACGCATCATCATCGCCTCGCCGCGAGTCGTCAGCACCTCCGGCTTCCGGCAGATCACCTCGATATCGGCGGCTGGGGCGCACGCGCTCTTCATCTGCGGGTCACCAGGTAAGTACGGATCCGACAGCACAACCGTCCGGGCCCAACCCTGCCGGGCCAGGGTCAGCCCGTACTGCTCGCGGCCGTCGTGTTCGCCGGCCAGCACGATGATTGCGTCGGCACGCTGCAGCTGATCGGACGGTGCGTTCGAGAACAGCATCACCCCGGCGAGACCCACGTCGACCAAGACGACGATGACAATCGCACCGACTGCACGTCGGATCAGCTTGGCGAGTTCACCCGACCGCATAGCCCGCCAGTTGTTCGGCACACATCTCGCGGTACTGCTGCCACATGCGGCGGCCCAGCTCCCGCTGCCCGGCGGCGTTGTAGTGCCGGTCGTCGGGACCGTTGTACGAATCGCGGGGTCCGGGCACGAAGGTGGACAGCGGCCAGCGGTTCGGGGTGTCGGCGTGGACGGCGTCGATCGCGGCATACGGCTTGCCGCTCAGCTCCATCTCCTCGGGCACCATCTGACCGAGGACGAACGGCAGCCCGGCGCCGTAGCGCGCCCGCAGGTCGCCGATCAACGAGTCGAACTTGGCCTGGTACTGCGCACCGGAGATCAGCGGCACATCGGTCTCGCCCTGATGCCAGAGCACGGTCGCGATCTCGCTGCCGGGAAAACGCGCCAGTGCCGCATCGATCGCCGCCACCGCACGCTGGTAGAGATTCACCCGGGTCTTGCGCTCGGCCGGGTCCCAAGTGTGACCGTTCTTCGGGGTGAACGACGTGTCGCCTCGGGCGCCCGGGATCAACAGCACCGCGCGGCCGGTGGCGTCGGCCAGAAGTTTGGCGAAGGTCGGGCCGAAACCGACGTATTTACAAGGTATTTCATGCAGCAGCGGCTGCGTCGCCAGCACCGCGGTGCCCTTGGACGGTCCACACATGGCCCATTGGTGCACCAGCGGATGGGGTCGGTCCAGGCCGTCGGGCTCGACGGGCAGACCCATACCGAACGCATTGGACTGCCCCAGGACGGGCAGCACCAGGTACGGCTGCTCGGGCACGTCGACGGGAGTACCACGCGGTGCGATCAGCCGTTTCACCACACATTTCGCTTCGATCAGCAACTGCTGATGAATCGGGCTGTCGCCGTCCGGGTTACGGGGTTCCCTGCGCAGGACAGTCATTGGGCGCCGCCCCTCCCTTGAATCGCTCTGCCAGCCAGCGGAATTGATCGGGGACGTCGATGTCGCCGTGCCCGCCATCAGGTTGGAAATGCCAGACCACGGTACCGCCCAGCGAACAAGCCCGGGCGATCGCAGCCTTCGTCCACTCCGGATCGATGAAGGTGTCCTTGCCGCCGTAGACCACCGACATCGGCGCCGACAGCGGCTGTTGCGGC
>JARLGS010000846.1 GCA_031292695.1 Mycobacterium sp.
CAGCGCCTCGAAGGCGGCCGCGTAGCGAACTACGCCGGCGAACGAATCAGTTTGTGCCAGTGGATTTTCCGCGAGGTTCGGGAACTCGTTCACGCCCGTGAGTGCGGTCCGTCGATGCGCGACGTCATCCGCGCGCTGCGCCGCGACGGCGGCGATCAGCGCACCCAGGTGATCGCGGGCCGCGACGAATCCGCCGCGAGATTCCAGCTCCTGGAAGTGCTTCCAGGCCTGCTGAGCCAGCTGATCGGTCAGGTCCTCGACGAACCACGAGCCCCCCGACGGATCGATGACGCGGCCCAGGTGCGATTCCTCAAGCAGCAGCAGCTGGGTGTTGCGGGCCATCCGGCGGCTGAAAGTGACTGCAGTGCCGGGCAATCCACCGTCGATGGCAGCATCGAACGACTCCACCAGCACGGCGTCCGCGCCGCCGACACCGGCGGCGAGCGCACCGAGCGTGGTCCGGAGCATGTTCACCCACGGGTCGCGCTGGGACATCATGGCTTTCGAGGTGACCGCGTGCACCGTGGCCGCGCCGGCCTCGGGGGCGCCGACGACCTCCGCAACGCGGGCCCAAAGTTGACGGGCCGCACGAAGTTTGGCGATGGTGGCGAACTGGTCGTCGTCGGCGGCGAAGCGAAAACTGATCTGCCGCAACGCAGCTGCGGCGGGCAACCCGCTCTCGGTGAGGAGCCGCAGGTAGGCCACGCCAGCGGCAATGGCGCCGGCAAGCTCCAGCGAAGCACTCGCGCCGAGGTTGTGCAGGGCGGCGGCGTCGACCGTGATCGCACGCACTCCCCCGTCGTACTGGATCAGCTTGGCCGCGGTGGCCACCACGTCTCGCTCGGTGGCGGCGGCGCGGCCCGACAGCGGTGCGGTCAGCGGGTCGGCGCCCAGGTCGATCGACAACCGGGCGCGCTGGTCGTCGTCGAAGGCCTTCACCAGCGCCAGCAGCTGATCTGCGGCGGCGGCCACGTCCGCGCCGGCGTCGAGGACCACCGGCACCAGATCGAGAAACACGCCTTCGAAGACCCGGTCCAGCTGCTCGACCGGCACGCCGCCTCCGGCGCCGACCCGTACCGCCAGCGCACTGGTGCCCTCGGTGAGGGCAAGCAGGACGGCCCCGTTAACGGTGGCGACGTCGGTGTCCGGAACGATCGGGAAGGATTCGGCGACCTTCCAGCCGGCCAGCACGTCACGGTGGGCGTCACCGCCGCGGGTGAACGGCCAGTGGCCGGGCAGTGCCGGCTCGGCCAGCCCGTCCAGGCTGGTGTACAGCGGCCGGACTGAAAATCCGTCGTAGGTGGGTGTGTCGAGCAGGCGCTCTGGCTCAGGGCCGAGGTCGGCAGGGTCCTTGCGGGCGCTCTTGGCCAGCACTCCCGCTACCCCGGCTCGCCAGTTGTCCCGGCGGGCTTCGATGGTGCCGCCGCTGGCACCAGACTCCTGTACGGACACCGCTTCTCCTGTGCTGTCGCAGCGTGTGACTTGTCACCCGGGATCTCAGGCTAAATGATCGGCGTCACCGCTCGGTGCTGTGGTCCGCCCAATGGCCGCACACCTGACACCGTTGATTTGCCGATCGCCCCGTACCCTTGGAAAACGTGAACTCCGTTGTCAGCGCGTTGCGTACGGTTTTTGCTGCGGTGCTGACCACCGTCGCGCAGATGCCGATCCGCCGCGTTGCGGGCGTCCTGGCGGCGATTGTGATTCTCGTCGCAGTTGCCGTTTGGGTGCCACTGCCCAGTGCCGTGCAGATGCGCGACTGGGCCACCTCGGTCGGCCCCTGGTTCCCGCTGGCCTTCCTGGCCGCCCACACGCTCGTCACGGTGCTGCCATTCCCTCGCACCGCATTCACGCTGGCCGCCGGCCTGCTATTCGGACCGGCGCTGGGTGTCACCCTCGCCGTCGTCGCCAGCACCTTGAGCGCGCTGATCGCCCTGTGGCTGGTCCGCGTGCTGGGCTGGCACCTGAGCAAGCTGTCGCACAACAACATCGACGTCCTCGATGCCCGGCTCAAGGAGCGCGGCTGGGCCACCGTCATGTCGATGCGACTGATCCCGGCCATGCCCTTCTCGGTGCTCAACTACGCGGCCGGGGCCTCCTCGGTGCGGGTGCTGCCGTACGCGATTGCGACGTTCTTCGGGCTGCTGCCCGGCACCACGGCCGTGGTCATCCTCGGCGACGCACTGACCGGGCAGATTCGCCCGTCCCTGTTGGTGGTGTCGCTGTGCACCGCGAGCCTCGGGATCGCCGGCCTGATCTACGAGATTCGGTTGCATCGTCGGCAGTGCCCGGCAACAGACGATCTCACCGCGGCTCGACTCTGAATCCGAGCCAGTTCAGGCCACCAATTCGGCCCTGACGTCGCTCGGATCGAATCGGTCCTTGCTGTGGTCCGTGGTGTCGCGGCATTTGCCAAGGACGTCCATCATGGCGGGCGGACTGCCGACCGGACACCGAATTCTGCTGACCGCCTACTCGACGGCGTCGGGTCCCTTGGCAGTCATCGCGGTGAACAACGCCAGGAACAGCACGGCCGGCGCGGCGTTCTGCGGCTTGTCATGCGCCCGGATGTGCGCACTGACCGCCAGCGTGAAGTACAGCGCCAGCATCGCTGTGGTCAACCGGGCCAGGGCGGGGCTGCGGGTGACCGAGAGCAGCCCGATCGCCGCTGAGGCCTTGGCGCCCACCAGCACCCACCGGTACTCCAGCGGGAAGTTCACGTCATTGAGCGCCTTCGCGATCGGCGCGACCGGAACGGCGCATGCCGCGGCGTCGCCGGCCTGGAACAGCGCCAGCGCGGCGTAGGTCTTGGGTGATGTCAGCACACTCATGCTCACCTCGCGTGTTGTCCGGGCTGTTCGATCTCGGTAGTCGGGCGTGCCGACAGTGGCTGAGCCTGGGGCGGGGCCGACGGCAACGGCGGCGGGTTGTACCCCGGCTGTTGCACCGGGATGCGGGCCTCGGCTTCGGCCTTGGCCACCGCCTGGGCGATGGCCGGATCGGTCTGCGTGGAGAACCAATCGGCGACCTCGTCAGCGTCATCGTCGGGCTTCGGCAGGTCGGTATCGACCGGCGACGGCGTGTACCGGAACACCCCGTCTTCCCCCGGGGCGCCGAGCATTTTGGTGAAGCCCTGTAGCGCAGCACCGAAATCGCTGGGCACCACCCATACCTTGTTCGCTTCGCCCTTGGCCATCTGGGGCAACGTCTGCAGATACTGATAGGCCAGCAACTCCGGGGTGGGCCGCCCAGCCTTGATCGCCGCGAACGTCTTCTCGATGGCCTTGGCCTGGCCCTGCGCCTGCAGGTACTGCGCGGCACGTTCACCCTGGGCCCGCAGGATGCGCGACTGCCGCTCAGCCTCGGCGGCCAGGATCGCGGCCTGCTTGGCGCCCTCGGCCGACAGGATCTGGGCCTGCTTCTGGCCCTCGGCCGCCTTGATCGCCGATTCCCGGCTGCCCTCGGCCATCAGAATCATGGCGCGCTTCTCTCGGTCGGCGCGCATCTGCTTCTCCATCGACTCCTGGATGGACGGCGGCGGGTCGATGCTGCGCAATTCGACGCGGGCGACCCGCAGGCCCCATCGCCCGGTGGCCTCGTCGAGCACCCCGCGTAGCTGCCCGTTGATGGAATCGCGGGAGGTCAGGGTCTGCTCCAGGGTCATGCCGCCGACCACGTTGCGCAGCGTGGTGGTGGTCAGCTGCTCAACGCCGACGATGTAGTTGCTGATCTGGTAGACCGCGGCCTGCGGATTGGTGACCTGGAAATACACCACGGTGTCGATGTTGACCGTCAGGTTGTCCTCGGTGATCACCGGCTGTGGGGGGAAGGACACCACCCGCTCCCGCAGGTCGACCCGCGCCCGGATCTTGTCGATGAACGGCAGCAGCAGCGTCAGCTGTCCGGACACGGTCTTGCTGTAGCGGCCCAGCCGCTCGATGACCGCGGCCTCAGCCTGCGGTATCAGCGCCACCGATTTGGCGACCACCACGATGGCCAGCACCACCAGCATCACCAGAAGCACAAGCGCACCAGTCACTTTGAGGTCCTCCCTGACTCAGATGATCTTGTAGACGACGGCGGTCGCACCGTCGATCCGCATCACTGTGACATGGTCGCC
>JARLGS010000847.1 GCA_031292695.1 Mycobacterium sp.
AAACCAGCCAAAAACAGGCTGGCTTTCTTTTTTCTATTCGTAACGATCCGGGGTTCGTTTGGCGTGCGCCCGATCCGGCTGCATGATGCTCGCCACTCTTGTGGGACCGCGCTGCACCTGCGCGGCGTGCCGCTGGCCGTCATCGCCAAATGGCTCGGCCATGTGGACGCTTCGATCACGGCGCGCATGTACACCCACAGCCAAGACGATGCACCTAAAGCTGCTGGGCAGAGTTTGGGCGCGGTTGTGACATCGTCGTGACACTCAGGACCGTTGAGGCATTGAGCTTGCATAGGCGGAACTGCATAAGAAGAGGTCAGAAATGATTTACGTGGTGCCCCCGGCAGGATTCGAACCTGCTCTGACCTGAGATCCCGTCTAGAGTGCATAACCGTTACATGCATTTGCGGACAACACGATTCGCTGACCGGGTGTGGCCAGGCGCTTGGTGTGGTAGAGCCCGATCGCTGTGCCTTTGTCGAAGATCGCCTGGGGGTACCTCCCGCTTGCGGGGGAGTAGTGATGGGCGTGGCGGCCCATGCGAATCACATCGCTCATGGGCAGCAGGCTGCCGCCAGCGGTGAGTCCCCTGCCGGCGGCGGCTTCCAGGTCGTTGAGGGTGGTGGTCACCACGATGGTGGCCGGTAAGCCGTTGTGCTGACCCAGGTTTCCCGACGCCAGCAGAGCCCTGAGCGCGGCGTTGAATCCGTCGTGGTTGCGCTGGGCGGGCGCTGCGCGAATCCCGTTGCACCGCCTCTTGGTCGGGTGGGCCATCGACGACTGGTGTGTCATCGTCGGGATTGCACATCCCTGCAGCGGCCGTCTTGGCCAGGACGGCCTCGATGCCGGCGCGGGCCTCGGGGGTCAGCAGGGCGCGCAACTCTGACATCCCGTCATGGCCTTGCTTACCCAGCGTCAGGCCACGGCGACGCGCGCGGTCCTCGTCGGTGTAGCTGCCGTCGGGGTTGATATACGCGGTGATCTGCTCGGCGAGCTTGGCCAGATCGTCGGGCCGATGTGCGGTGGCCAACTCGGCCAGATGGGCTTCGGCGACGGTACAGGTTCCGATGTCGACGGCGCTGGGCAGTTGGTTCAAGAACTGCCGGATCACGCGCACGTGGCCCGCGCCAATGTCTCCGGCGCGCTGGGCGGCGGCCGTGCCGGTCAACAGCGGCGGCAACGATTCACCGGTCAGCGCGCGCCGTGGGCCCAACTCGGCGGCTTCGGCGACGCGCCGACGGGCTTCCCCGGGCGTGATGTGCAGCCGGTCGGCCAACGCGTCGGGAAGTCGCGCGCCCAACTCCTCGCGGCCCGCCTGCTGGGCGAGCTGGTTGATCAGCGCGTGGCCCAGGCACCGGCAGCCGTCGCGCCGTCTTCTCCAGTCGCACCACGAGGTTCAGCCGCTCCGGATTGGTCAATGCGTCAAACGACAACTCACCAACGCGGTCCACGGCGGTATCGAGCGCGTCGAGAACGGCACCCATCTCATCGCGATCACCCGCAAACACGTACTGCCCCTCTGCTTGAGTGCAGTCAGTAATCGGACTTTTCGGGTGTTTCGGGCGTCGGGCCGTCGATCAGGTCGCGTAGTGGGTGCGGGTCGGTGGCCAGGGCTTGTTGAATTAGCCGGTAGAACAGCAGGCCGCG
>JARLGS010000848.1 GCA_031292695.1 Mycobacterium sp.
CAGCGGGTCGATGCCGTCGGGGCCGGCCATGATCCGCAACACGGGCATCAGATCTTCGGCCCGGCGCGCCAGCGGTCCGTTGACGCACATCTTGGCCACTCCGTAGGGCGGGGGCCAGCTGCCGGTAAGGGGAACCAATCCGGTCGACGGCCGATGGCCGAAGACGCCGTTGCACAGCGCGGGGATGCGGATCGATCCCAATGTGTCGGTACCCAGGCCAATAGGCGTGGCGCCCGACCCGATCGCCGCGCCTTCACCGCCCGATGATCCACCTGCGCTTCGCCGATGGTCATACGCGTTGTTGGTACGTCCATAGACCCGGTTGCGGGTCTCGGTCCACATGCACGCTTCGGAGGTGTTCGTCAGGCCGAGGACAATCGCGCCGGCATCGGCAAGGCGTTGCACGACCGTGGCATTCTGCGTGGCGTTGATCGCGCGGCGGGCAACGACGCCGGCGGTGTTGGGCAGCCCGGCCACTGCCACTGATTCCTTCACGGTTATCGGGACACCCAGTAACGGCGGAAGTTCGGCAGTGGGCGTACTCGCGACAAGGGCATCGGCTCGATCGGCTTCGCGCCGCGCGGCGTCATACCGCGCGACGACCACGGCATTGACGGCCGGGTTGACGCGCTCGAGCACTTCGATATGCGCGTTGATCACCTCACGAGCACTCAACGTCCGGGCCCTGATGGCTGCAGCGAGCGTCACCGCGGACTGCTCGGCGATCTTCGGCTCCGCTTCTCCCGATGCGAACACGCACGGAACGTTACATCATTACAATGACTGTAAATGTGTAAAGAATGGAGTAACTAGGCGACGACCCAGATCGCTTCTGCGGCAGGGCTGCCCAGGTCGACGGTCGATTCGTCGGTATCGCCGGCTGCGCCCGGATTGGCCACCGCGACTGAGATCATCCCGGCGAAATCCCGCCGGGCCACGACCCGCAGATGTGAATCGAGGGTGATCCCGACGCTCTCGAAGTACCGCAGCATCTCCGGGTCGTGATCGGAGATCCGGGCCACCGTGCCGGCGTCGCCGTCGGCACACCCGGACAACTGCCGTGCCGGGGGCGTCGGCACTTGACCGTCGGCGGCCGGGATCGGGTCACCGTGCGGGTCGCGGGTCGGGAAACCGAGCTTGGCGTCGATGCGGTCCAGCATCCGGTCCGACACCGCGTGCTCCAGAATCTCGGCCTCGTCGTGCACCTCGTCCCAGCTGTAGCCCAGCTCGCGCACGAGAAACGTCTCCATCAACCGGTGCCGGCGCACCATGGCCAGTGCCGCGCTGCGGCCGGTGTCGGTCAGCGTCACCGCGCCGTATTTCTCATGGTGGACCAGGCCCTGATCAGCGAGTTTGCGGATCGACTCCGAGGCCGTTGACGCCGAGACGCCGATGCGTTCGGCCAGCATCTTGGTACTGACCTTCTCGTGCGACCACTCCTGTGCGGTCCAGATGACCTTGAGGTAGTCCTGGGCAACCGGTGATAGATCTGGCGGGTTGCCAGCGTCTTCTGCAGGACTCACAGCACAAAGTTTAGGCAATGGTCACCTGATCCGGGGATCTCACGGTGCCGGTCGTCGCGGCGCGCCGTAGGCTTGCGGTCGTGCAACGCTGGCGTGGGCAGGACGATATCCCCACGGATTGGGGCCGATGCGTCGTCACCATCGGGGTGTTCGACGGCGTGCATCGTGGGCACGCCGAGTTGATCAACCATGCGGTGAAGTCGGGCCGGTCCCGCGGGGTGCCGACGGTGCTGATGACCTTTGACCCGCATCCGATGGAAGTGGTCATGCCGGGCAGTCACCCGGCGCAGCTGACGACGCTGACCCGGCGGGCCGAGCTGGTCGAGGAGCTCGGCGTCGACGTCTTCCTGGTGATGCCGTTCACCACCGATTTCATGAAGCTGACCCCCGAGCGCTACGTCCACGAACTGCTCGTCGAGCGCCTGCACGTGCTCGAGGTGGTGGTCGGCGAGAACTTCACCTTCGGCAAGAAGGCCGGCGGCAACGTGGCGCTGCTGCGCAAGGCCGGGGAGCGCTTCGGGTTCGCCGTCGAGGGCATCTCGCTGGTGGCCGAGCACCACCAGGCCGAGACCGTCACCTTCTCCTCGACCTATATCCGGTCGTGTGTGGACGCCGGTGACATGGTGACCGCGACCGAGGCCCTCGGGCGCCCGCACCGGGTGGAAGGCGTCGTGGTCCGCGGTGACGGCCGTGGCCGGGGGCTGGGCTTCCCGACCGCCAACGTCGCCCCGCCGATGCACTCGGCGATCCCGGCCGACGGCGTGTACGCGGCCTGGTTCACCGTGCTGGGACACGGGCCCGCGGTCGGCACGGTGACGCCGGGGGAGCGGTACCAGGCGGCTGTGTCGGTGGGCACCAATCCGACGTTCTCCGGCCGCACCCGTACCGTCGAGGCATTCATTCTGGACACCGAGGCCGACCTGTACGGCCAGCATGTCGCGGTCGACTTCGTGGCGCGGATCCGCGGCCAGGAGCGGTTCGATTCGGTGGAAGACCTGATCGTCGCCATGGATGCCGATACCGGTCGCGCTCGCACGATTCTGGCTGCACACTGACTTCCTGTTAGACTGCCCGGCGCACGTGCTGCAGTTCGCGGCGGCCGTGCCCTCGTTGTTCTTCGCGGACCGAATTGATGGAGTTGTTTCGTGGCACTCACTGCCGAACAGAAAAAAGAGATCCTCGGCCAGTACGGCCTGCATGAGACCGACACCGGTTCGCCGGAGGCTCAGGTTGCCCTGCTCACCAAGCGCATCTCGGACCTGACCGAGCACCTCAAGCAGCACAAGCACGACCACCACAGCCGTCGTGGCCTGCTGCTGCTGGTCGGCCGTCGGCGCCGGCTGCTCAAGTACGTCGCCCAGGTCGACGTCGCGCGTTACCGCTCGCTGATCGAGCGCCTGGGCCTGCGCCGCTGATCGCGGTCCGCACCCACTGATTCACCGCAATCGCCGGGTCTGCCTATGCAGGCCTGGCGATTGCCGTTTCGGGGCCACGCGCGGACCAGTGTGAGGGTTGGGTACGGATTTTCCCGATTTCGCGTGCACAGACCTCACATCCGCCTATTTGCCGGGCAGATCGCCGATATGGCCCCGGTGTAACATGTAGGTGTTTTGAGCTCAGTGCTCAAGACATCGGTACGTCACAGCAGCATCCGCCTGACCACGAGGGGCGGTCTTCGGTAGTGGCTGTCGGGGCACGACTCCGGCCGCTTCGATCGACGGCCGTCAGCAGTTTGCGGGAAGGTTTTCGGGATTTCTGGGTGCTCGCGTGTGACGATGCGACAGCTGAATAAGAAGAACCCAGTAATACGGAAACCCGCATACGGCGGGCCCGAGAGAGGTCATTGCGACATCCATGTCTGCAGTTGAAATTGAAGAGGGCGTGTTCGAAGCAACCGCCGTCATCGACAACGGGAGCTTCGGCACCCGCACCATCCGCTTCGAGACCGGCCGACTTGCCCGTCAGGCCGCCGGCTCTGTCGTCGCCTACCTCGACGACGAGACCATGCTGCTGAGCGCCACCACCGCCAGCAAGAACCCCAAGGACCACTTCGACTTTTTCCCGCTCACCATTGACGTCGAAGAGCGCATGTACGCCGCGGGCCGCATCCCCGGCTCGTTCTTCCGTCGTGAGGGTCGTCCCTCCACCGACGCGATCCTGACCTGTCGCCTGATCGACCGCCCGTTGCGTCCGTCGTTCGTCAGCGGTCTGCGGAACGAGATCCAGGTCGTCGTGACGATCCTGAGCCTGGATCCCAAGGATCTGTACGACGTGTTGGCGATCAACGCGGCGTCCGCGTCCACCCAGATCTCCGGCCTGCCGTTCTCGGGCCCGGTCGGTGGCGTGCGCGTGGCTCTGATCGACGGCCAGTGGGTCGCCTTCCCGACCGTCGAGCAGCTGGAGACGGCCGTGTTCGACATGGTCGTCGCCGGCCGGGTGGTCGAGGGCGGCGATGTGGCGATCATGATGGTCGAGGCCGAGGCCACCGACAACGTCATCGACCTGATCGCCGGCGGCGCCGGTGCGCCGACCGAGGCCGTGGTGGCTGAGGGCCTGGAGGCCGCCAAGCCGTTCATCGCCACGCTGTGCAAGGCGCAGGCCGAGCTGGCCGAGGCCGCTGCCAAGGAGACCGGCGACTACCCGGTGTTCCCGGACTACGCGGACGACGCCTTCCAGGCAGTGGCCGCGGTGGCCACCGACGCGCTGGCCCAGGCGCTGACCATCGCCGGCAAGCACGAGCGCGAAGAGCGCACCGACGAGATCAAGGTCGAGGTGCTCGAGCGCCTGACTGGCGACTCCGGGACCTTCGCCGGCCGTGAGAAGGAGATCGGCGCTGCGTTCCGCTCGCTGACCAAAAAGCTTGTGCGCCAGCGCATCCTGACTGACCACTTCCGCATCGACGGCCGTGGCATCACCGATATCCGGGCGCTGTCAGCTGAGGTTGCGGTGATCCCGCGGGCGCACGGTAGCGCGCTGTTCGAGCGCGGCGAGACCCAGATCATGGGTGTCACCACGCTGGACATGGTCAAGATGGCGCAGCAGATCGACTCGCTGGGGCCCGAGACCAGCAAGCGCTACATGCACCACTACAAGTTCCCGCCGTACTCGACCGGTGAGACCGGGCGCGTCGGTTCGCCCAAGCGCCGCGAGATCGGCCACGGTGCGCTCGCCGAGCGGGCCCTGATGCCGGTGCTGCCAAGTGTCGAGGACTTCCCGTACGCCATCCGGCAGGTGTCGGAGGCACTGAGCTCCAATGGCTCCACGTCGATGGGCTCGGTGTGCGCGTCCACCCTGTCGCTGCTGAACGCCGGTGTGCCGCTGAAGGCCCCGGTCGCCGGTATCGCCATGGGCCTGGTCTCCGATGAGGTCGACGGTGAGACCCGTTACGTCGCACTGACCGACATCCTGGGCGCCGAGGATGCCTTCGGCGACATGGACTTCAAGGTCGCCGGCACCAAGGACTTTGTCACCGCCCTGCAGCTGGACACCAAGCTGGACGGCATCCCGTCCAAGGTGCTGGCCGGTGCGCTGGCCCAGGCCAAGGACGCGCGTCTGACCATCCTCGAGGTGATGGCCGAGGCCATCGACGCCCCCGACGAGATGAGCCCGTACGCGCCGCGGATCACCACCATCAAGGTGCCGGTCGACAAGATCGGCGAAGTGATCGGGCCCAAGGGCAAGGTGATCAACCAGATCACCGAGGAGACCGGTGCCAGCATCTCCATCGAGGACGACGGCACCGTGTTCGTCGGCGCCTCGAACGGCGAGTCGGCGCAGGCCGCGATCGACAAGATCAACGCCATCGCCAACCCGCAGCTGCCCAAGATCGGTGAGCGGTTCCTCGGCACCGTGGTGAAGACGACCGACTTCGGTGCGTTCGTCTCGCTGCTGCCGGGCCGCGACGGTCTGGTGCACATCTCCAAGCTGGGCAGGGGCAAGCGCGTTGCCAAGGTCGAAGACGTCGTGAACGTCGGCGACAAGCTGCGTGTCGAGATCGCTGACATCTCTGCCGACAACCGCGGCAAGGGCCAGAAGATTTCGCTGATCCTGGTGGACGAGGGCGACGGTGCCGCGGATTCTGCCGCCGGCACCGAATCGGAGACTGCGCCGGCAGATGCCGCGACTGCAACCTCGTAACCGCGCGACGATCGAGCGGCGAGGGACGAGCCGCGATGAGGAGTACGGTCATCACATCTAGTCCCAAGCTGCGCAACGGCCGGGGTCCTTCAGCGACATCGCTGGAGGCTCCGGCCGCAGTGCGCAAGACCAATCTGCCCGGCGGTCTGAGGGTTGTCACCGAACACCTGCCGTCGGTGCATTCCGCGTCCGTCGGAGTGTGGGTCGGCGTCGGTTCTCGCGACGAAGGTCCCAGCGTGGCCGGCGCGGCGCACTTCCTTGAACACCTGCTGTTCAAGTCGACCCCGACCCGCAGCGCCGTCGAAATCGCCCAGGCCGTCGATGCCGTCGGCGGTGAACTGAACGCGTTCACCGCGCGTGAGCACACCTGCTACTACGCGCATGTGCTGGACAGCGATCTGGAGCTGGCGATCGACCTGGTGTCCGACGTCGTGCTCAACGGCCGTTGTGCCGCAGCGGATGTCGAGCTCGAACGCGACGTGGTGCTCGAAGAGATCGCCATGCGCGACGACGACCCCGAGGACACCCTTGCGGACATCTTCCTCGGGTCGATGTTCGGCTCACATCCGGTGGGCCGCCCGGTGATCGGCAGCGTGGAATCGGTCTCGTCGATGACCCGCGCGCAGCTGCATTCGTTCCATGTGCGCCGCTACACCCCGGACCGCATGGTGGTCGCGGTGGCCGGCAATGTTGATCACGACGAGGTTGTGGCTTTGGTGCGCAGGCGCTTTCGGCAGCATCTAGTGCGTGGCCACAAGCCGGTGCCACCGCGCAAGGGCGCCGGCCGGGTGCCCGGCACGCCGACACTGCAGTTCGTCAGGCGCGATTCTGAGCAAGCCCACATGTACCTCGGTGTGCGTACGCCGGGCCGCAACTGGGAGCACCGCTGGGCGCTCTCGGTGCTCAACACCGCGCTCGGTGGCGGGCTGAGTTCGCGACTGTTCCAACAGATCCGGGAGAACCGGGGCCTGGCCTACTCGGTGTACTCGACGGTCGACACCTTCTCCGATGCCGGCGCGCTGTCGGTGTACTCGGCATGCCTGCCCGAGCGTTTCGACGAGGTGGCCCGCGTGACCACCGAGGTGCTGGAAGGTGTTGCACGCGAAGGGATCACCGAGAACGAATGCCGGATTGCCAAGGGCTCCATGCGGGGCGGGCTGGTGCTCGGGCTGGAGGATTCCGGGTCGCGGATGCACCGGATCGGGCGCAGCGAGCTGAACTACGGTAGTCACAAGTCCATCGCCGACACGCTCGCGGCGATCGACGCGGTGACGCTCGACGAGGTCAACGCTGTCGCCCGCGAGCTGCTGACGCGCCCGTTCGGTGCCGCGGTACTGGGGCCGCACCGGTCGAAGCGCGCGCTACCCAAACAGCTGCGGTCCATCGGTTAGCGACTTGTGCACTTTCGTATCGCTGACCGATACGAAACGTGCCCAAATCCCGTCAGCGACTGAGCGATAGGTGTCAGGTCTGGAGGGTCAGAGCTCGAGGTGGCCAAGCGGCAGGTCCAGGTCTGCGGCGACCTGGCTGCTCAACAGCTGACCTTCGTGCGTCGACAGGCCCTTGGCCAGTGCCGCGTCGTCGCGGCAGGCCGCCTGCCAGCCCTGGTCGGCCAGTTTGAGGACGTACGACAGGGTCGCGTTGGTCAATGCGTAGGTCGAGGTCCGCGGGACGGCGCCGGGCATGTTCGCCACGCAGTAGAAGACCGATTCGTGCACGGTGAACGTGGGATCGTCGTGGGTGGTCGGCCGCGAGTCCTCGAAGCAACCGCCCTGGTCGATCGCGATGTCGACCAGTACCGAGCCGGGCTTCGTATGTGCCACAGTCGAATTGGTCACCAGGTGGGGGGCTTTGGCGCCCGGCACCAGCACCGCGCCGATCACCAGGTCGGCGCGTTTGACCGCGTCCTCCAGTTCCAGGCTGGACGAGTATCGGGTCTGGATGCGGCCGCCGAATTCGGCATCGATCCGGCGCAGCGTGCCCAGGTCGACGTCGAACACGGTGACGTGGGCGCCCATACCGCTGGCGATCCGGGCGGCGTTGTCGCCGGCGGTGCCGCCACCGATCACCACGACCTCGGCCGGGGCCACGCCGGGCACACCGCCCATCAGCACGCCGCGGCCGCCGTGGCTGCGCATCAGGTGGTAGGCGCCGACCTGGGCCGAAAGGCGGCCGGCCACTTCGCTCATCGGGGCCAGCAGGGGGAGTCGGCCGTCGGCCGTCTGCACGGTCTCGTAGGCGATCGCGGTGGTGCCCGAGGCGAGTAGTGCATCGGTGCAGGCGCGCGAGGCGGCGAGGTGCAGGTAGGTGAACAGGGTCTGGCCCTTGTGCATCCGGTGGTATTCGGCCGCGATGGGTTCTTTGACCTTCAGTAGTAGTTCGGACTCGGCCCAGACCGTGTCGGCGGAGGCGATGAGCTGCGCGCCGGCGGCTTTGAAGTCGTTGTCGGATATCGCCGAGCCCTCGCCGGCTCCGGACTGGACCAGTACTTCATGGCCGTGCAGGACCAGTTCGGCGACGCCGGCCGGGGTGATGGCCACCCGGTATTCGTTGTTCTTGATTTCGGTCGGGATGCCGACGTGCATCTAGGGCTCCTCAAGCGGGTCAGGTGATGACTCAAGTGTGAAGAAACGTCGATATCCGTGCAATATCTGTGACTATAATTCTCAAAATGGTGCTCAAGGCTGATGAATCTTCGAAACATTCGCCCTCGGCTGTCTCTGCGCCGAAGGATCTTCAGCCCGCCGAACTCGATGACGTGGACCGTCGGATCGTGACGGCCCTGCACGCCGATGCGCGCATGCCAAACAGTGCGCTGGCCGAGTTGGTCGGGATCGCGCCGTCGACCTGCCATGGCCGCGTCCGACGATTGCAGGAAGTCGGCGTGATCCGCGGGTTCCATGCCGACATCGATCCGGCCGCGATCGGCTTGGGGCTACAGGCGATGATCTCGGTGAGCCTGCAGGCGGGTGCTCGGGCGCGGATTCGCGACTTCATCTCGGCCATCTGCCAGCTGCCGCAGGTGATGGACGTCTACTTCCTGGCCGGCGCCGACGACTTCATCCTGCATGTGGCCGTCCGTGACACCGAGCATCTGCGCGCGTTCGTGGTGGAGAACCTCAACGCCGACGCCGACGTCGCGGGCACCCAGACCTCACTGATCTTCGAGCACCTGCGGGGTGCGTCGCCGCTGTGACGAGCCGCTGCCGCGCTATGCGCCGACCAGCTCCGGGTGGAACTTGCGCACCATCCGCCTGATGCCGTCCCGCCAGTCGACCGACGTGCCGCCGATCAGCTCATGCATGCGCGTCGTATCGGTCGGACCGCCGCGAAGGGCGTGTGGGTCCTCCACGAACACCGGTTCGCGGCCCACCAGCTCGCCGAGGTAGGTGCACCATTCCTGCAGGCTGACAGTCTGATCGCCACACCAGTTCACCGTGGTGGCGGGCACCGAAGCGGCAGCGAGCAGTTTCGGCAGGGTGGCGATGATGTCGTCTTCGTGGATCGGGTTGTATCGGGCCGGCCCACCCGGCGGGACCTGAATGGGCACACCCGCCAGGATCATCTCCATCTGGTAGAACGGCCAGCCACCGTTGTCGCCGTATGGGACGTTGAACCGGGCGATGACGGTGGGCAGTCCGAGCGCGCGGGCCATGGTGCGGGCGACCGTCTCGCCCGCGATCTTGGAGATCGAGTAGGTGGGGAAGAGGTGCTTGTGGTTGTCGCCCAGCGCCGCTGATTCGGTGCGCGGCTCGTCGCCGGGCGCGTCGTAGACGGCTGCCGACGACGTGTGTAGGAAGGCCTTGGCGGTGCGGCAATGCGCCATCAGCAGGCCGACCGACTCCGCATTGGCGGCGAGGTCCTTGTCCCAGCGACCGCTCTTGGCGACTGCCAGATTGAGGACGTAGTCGAAATCGGTTGGCAGAGCGCTGAAATCACCGACGGCAAGATTGACCGCCGCGCAGCGCACGCCGGACTGCTCCAGGTCTTGCCGGGCCCGCGGATCGCTGAACCGGGCGATACCCCATACCTCGTTGTTCGCGGCCAGTGTCTTGGCGATCGGGGTGGCCACCTGGCCGGTTGCTCCGGTGATGAGGATCTTGTTGCCGTGCATGGGGCTGATAGTAGGGCGGCGGCTAGGGTTGACCTCATGCGAGTCGGAGTTCTGGGTGCCAAGGGCAAAGTCGGTGCGACCATCGTTGACGGCATTGAAGCTGCGGATGATCTGACGTTCACCGTGGGTGTCGACGCGGGTGACGAGCTGAGCCTGTTCACCGACAGCCAGACCGACGTGGTTGTCGACTTCACCCACCCCGACGTGGTGATGGGGAACCTGAAGTTCCTCATCGACAACGGTATTCACGCCGTCGTCGGGACCACGGGCTTCACCGATGAGCGCATCGCCCAGGTGCGCGAATGGGTGGCCGCGAAGCCCGGTGTCGCAGTGCTGATCGCGCCGAACTTCGCCATCGGCGCCGTGCTGTCCATGCACTTCGCCAAGCAGGCCGCCCCGTTCTTCGAATCGGTCGAGGTCGTCGAACTGCACCATCCGCAGAAGGCCGACGCCCCTTCGGGCACCGCGACCCGCACCGCCCAGCTGATCGCCGAGGCCCGAAAAGGCTTGCCGCCCAACCCCGATGCCACCAGCACCGGCCTGGAAGGCGCCCGTGGCGCCGACGTCGACGGCATCCCCGTGCACTCGGTGCGGCTGCGCGGTCTGGTGGCGCACCAGGAAGTCCTGTTCGGCACCCAGGGCGAGACCTTGACCATCCGGCACGACAGCATCGACCGGACGTCGTTCGTCCCCGGAGTACTGCTCGGCGTCCGGGAGGTGGCCAAGCACCCGGGGCTGACCATCGGCATCGAGACCCTGATGGGCCTGTGACGGGCCAGTCATGACCAAGCCGAGTTCGCAGGTGCTGCGCATCCAGGTGGTGGTGGCCTTCCTGTGCCTGGCGCTGGTGGTCTATTTCGTCATGCTCGGCCGCTCCGGAGTGATCCTCATGCAGTCCGGCAAGCTGGCCGCCATCGGGCTCGGCATCGGCATCTTCGTGCTGCCGCTGATCGGGCTGTGGGCCATGGTCGCC
>JARLGS010000849.1 GCA_031292695.1 Mycobacterium sp.
CGTCATTGCGTTGTACCGATTGGGCTGCCGGGCATTCGGTGAATCACGGGAACAGGAAGCCGCCGGCAAAGTCGCCGAAGTTTCGAACGCATTATCGAACGCAATGCCGAACCCGGCGCCGAATAATGCGATTCGTTGGCACATGATAGGCAGAATTCAGCGCAACAAAGCGCGTGCTATTGCCGGCTGGGCAGCGGTGGCGCATTCAGTGGACAGTGCGCCGTTGCTCGCAGCGTTGTCCCGCGGTGCGGTCGACGCGCAGGAGCAGGGACGCAGGTCGGCGCCCCTGCAGGTGTACATCCAGGTCAGCCTGGACGGGGACCAGGCTCGCGGCGGGGTGCCGCTGGACCGGCCCGCCCAGGTCGACGAATTGTGCGCCGCCGCGCATGACGCTCCGGGGCTCGAGTTGGTGGGTCTGATGGCCGTCCCGCCGCTGGCCAGTAACGCCGAACGGGAGTTTGCGCGACTGCAGGCCGAATTACTCAGGGTGCAAATGCATTACCCCCATCGGTTGGGGCTGTCCGCGGGTATGTCAGATGACCTGGAAGTTGCAGTGCGACACGGGTCAACGTGTGTGCGTGTCGGTACCGCGCTAATGGGACCGCGTCCTCTAACGTCACCATGAGTAGTCACTCCAGTCACACTTACATCACGGTCACCAAACACCACAGTCTTAGCTAGGGGCATCCGATGAGCACACTGCACAAGGTCAAGGCCTACTTCGGTATGGCGCCGATGGACGAGTATGACGACGAGTACTACGACGACGAAGAGCGCTCCTCGCGTTCCTACCCCCGTCGCGCCCGCGAGGACCACTTCGAGGACGACGACTACGGCCGTGGTGAGCCGCGCGGTTACGACGACCGTCTGGGTGGCCGTGAATACGGACGCGAAATGGACAGTGCCCCAATGGGTTACCGTGGTGGTTACGACGAGATGCCGGTCCGCGGGCCGCGTGAGTTCGAGCGTCCGCGCTTCAACACGCTGCGTGGCGCCACCCGTGGCGCGGTTGCCATGGAGCCCCGCCGGATGGCCGAGCTGTTCGAGGCCGGCAGTGCGCTCGCCAAGATCACCACGCTGCGGCCGAAGGACTACAGCGAAGCCCGCACCATCGGCGAGCGCTTCCGCGACGGCACCCCGGTGATCATGGACCTGGTGTCGATGGACAACGCCGATGCCAAGCGGCTGGTCGACTTCGCTGCCGGTCTGGCATTTGCGCTGCGCGGATCGTTCGACAAGGTGGCTACCAAGGTCTTCCTGCTGTCGCCGGCCGACGTCGACGTCAGTGCCGAAGAGCGTCGCCGCATCGCCGAGGCAGGGTTCTACAGCTACCAGTAATCCCAACGCAACTGCACCGCAAGACCCCTCCGGCCGCGGGCCGGAGGGGTCTGCGTTCGGTAGGCTCGCGCTGAGCCCGGGCATTCGGCCGGCGCATCCCGTCACACGGTAGTGAGGTCCGCTGCATTGACCCTGTTCTTCGACATTCTGGGCTTTGCGCTGTTCGTCTTTTGGCTGCTGCTGATCGCCCGCGTGGTGGTCGAGTTCATCCGCGGATTCAGCCGGGACTGGCAGCCGAGGGGCCTGACGGTGGTGATCCTGGAAGCCATCATGACCATCACGGACCCTCCCGTGAAGCTGTTGCGACGCTTGATTCCTCCGCTGTCCATCGGGCCGGTCCGAATCGATCTGTCGATTGTGGTGCTTCTCATGGTCGTCTTCATCGGTATGCGGCTGTCCTTCGATCAGGTCGGGGGTTGACCTGCGACGTTCCCCTGACCTGCAGAAGTGCATTAATTACAATTCTGTAATTAATGCACTTCTTTCGTTTTCGGCAATTTGGAACCGGCGCGACATCGGTTGCGGTATTCCAATGAAACATTGAAATTAGCTCTTAATTCCGGCCCTCGCCTGCAACCGACGGGTCTGCTGTGACAGGATGGACGCCAGTTACTCCACGATGGCTCTACACTTTGACACCGATTGACGGTCCAGAACTTCAAGGGGGCAGAAGATGCCGCTAACTCCGGCTGACGTCCACAACGTCGCATTCAGCAAGCCGCCGATTGGCAAGCGCGGTTACAACGAGGACGAGGTCGACGCGTTCCTCGATCTCGTCGAGACTGAGCTGACCCGGCTCATCGAGGAGAACAGCGACCTGCGGCAGCGGGTGTCCGAGCTCGACTCCGAGCTCAAGTCGGCCCGCTCGGGCGGCGCTCCCGTTGCGGCGGCACCGCTGTTCACCAAGCCCGAGCCGGAACCCGTGCCCGTCGCAGCCCCGGCGCCGGTGGCCGCGCCGGTCGCCGCGCCGGTCGGCGAGGATCACCACGTCCGCGCCGCCAAGGTGCTGAGCCTGGCCCAGGACACCGCCGACCGGCTCACCGGATCGGCCAAGGCCGAGGCAGACAAGACGCTGGCCGACGCCCGCGCCCAGGCCGATGCCCTCGTCAGCGACGCCAAGCGCACCGCCGAGACCACTGTTGCCGACGCCAAGGCTCGCGCCGATGCCATGCTGTCCGATGCGCAGACCCGCTCGGAGACCCAGCTGCGCCAGGCCCAGGACAAGGCCGACGCCCTGCAGGCTGATGCCGAGCGCAAGCACACCGAGATCATGGGGAACATCAACCAGCAGCGCACCGTGCTGGAAGGCCGGCTCGAGCAGCTGCGGACCTTCGAGCGCGAGTACCGCACCCGGCTCAAGACCTACCTGGAGTCCCAGCTCGAAGAGCTCGGCCAGCGTGGTTCTGCGGCACCGGCGGATTCGTCCGCGGGTGGCGAGGGCGCTGGCTTCGGCCAGTTCAACCGGGGCAACAACTGACGGCTGACCAATGCTGATCATTGCTCTGGTCCTTGCTCTCATCGGTCTGACAGCGCTGGTGACGGCGATCGTCACCAGCAACGAGCTGATCGCCTGGGTGTGTATCGGCGCCAGCGTCATCGGGGTGTTGCTGCTCATCGTCGATGCGTTACGGGAACGCTCCCGCGCCGCCGGCGGCGAGGACGCGACG
>JARLGS010000850.1 GCA_031292695.1 Mycobacterium sp.
GCCCGCACCGCGCTGGCCGCGGCTAGCGTGGTCACCGTCGTCCTGAGCGGCTGCAGCACGCCTGCAGCCGCTCCGCCGCTGTCGAGCACCGCCTATGGCGCCCTGATCGACATGAGCACCCCGCAGGGCATGCGCTCCAGACAGACGATGGACATGCTCAACTCGGACTGGTCCATCGAGCCGGCCGGGGTCAAGACGCTGGCGGCGCCCGCGCAGGTCGACGACATCACCTACCGGCTCAAATGGATCTGGTGGGACCGGCCGTTCAAGCTCACCGGCATCGACATCGGCGCCGGGCGGTCCACCCTGCACGTCACCAATTCGTATGGCGTGAACCAGGACATCGCGCTACATGTCGACAGCAAGGGGACCGTCGACCGGCTCGAGGTCACGCTGCGTCCGCCGCCGGTGAAGTCCTGGGCGGACGTCGACGCCCAGATCGCCAAGTCCGGCGCGCACTACTCGTACCAGGTGGCCAAGATCATCGACGGCCAGTGTGTGAAAGTCGCCGGCACCAACGTCGACGAACCGATGCCACTCGCGTCGATCATGAAACTCTATGTGCTGCTTGCGGTTGCGCGCGCCGTGTCGGCCGGAACGCTCAGCTGGAACGATAAGGTCACGGTCACCTCGGAGGGCAAGAAACTCGGTTCGGCCGGCCTGGACAACCTGGCCCCCGGCACCGAGGTGACGGTCCGCGAGGCTGCCCAGCAGATGATCTCGGTGAGCGACAACATGGCCACCGACATGCTGATCAACAAAGTGGGCCCGGCGGCGGTCGATCAGGCCCTGGTCGCCGCCGGTCATCACGACCCGGACAGTCTGACGCCCTACCCCACCATGCACGAGCTGTTCTCCATCGGCTGGGGCCAACCGGATGTCCGCGACCAGTGGAAGAACGGCAGCAAGGAACAGCGCACCGCGCTGCTGCAACAGGCGAGTTCCCGTCCGTACGACCCGGATCCCCTGCGGACCCGTACACCGGCGTCGAGCATCGGGGCGGAGTGGTACGGCAGCGCCGCCGACATCTGCCGCGAGCACGTCGCGGTGCAGGCCGCCGC
>JARLGS010000851.1 GCA_031292695.1 Mycobacterium sp.
ACTGCTCGGCAGCATATTTCATCGTTTGACCAGGGCCCGTTCCAGGTTGGGAGCCTGGTCGAGCCGGGTCGGCTGGGTGCCGAAGGCACCGCCCCACTGCCGGTCGAGGCGGCTGGCCAGGAACGCCTCGGCCACCGCGGGGTGCCCGTACCGGACCATGAGCGCACCCTGCAGAGCCAGCGAGATGTCCTCGGCCACTTTGCGTCCGCGGTATTCGAGGGTCTGCGGATCTCCGAAGGCGCCCTTGAGTGCGGTCACATGCGCGTCCAGTCGCGGGTCCTGGGCCTGCGCCAACTCGTCGAACAGCACCTCGACGCATTCAGGTTTGGTCGCCATGGCACGCAAGGTGTCCAGCGCGCTGACGTTGCCCGAACCTTCCCAGATACCCATCAGCGGCGCCTCGCGGTACAGCCGCGGCATGCCGGATTCCTCGGCGTAGCCGTTGCCGCCCAGGCACTCCATGGCCTCCCCGGCGTGCGGCGTCGCGCGCTTGCACACCCAGTACTTGGCCGCGGCCAAACCGATACGGCGGAACAGGGATTCGTGTTCGTCGCCGCGGACAGCCTTGTCGGTGGCCCCGGCCATCCGCATCGCCAGCATGGTCGCCGCCTCGGCTTCGACGGCCAGGTCTGCGAGGACGTTGCGCATCAGCGGCTGATCGATCAGGTAGGCGCCGAACGCCTTGCGGTGCTGGGCGTGGTGCACGGCCTGGGTCAATCCCGTGCGCATGCTGGTGGCGCTGCCGAGCGTGCAATCCAGCCGGGTCAGGTTGACCATCTCGATGATGGTCGGCACTCCGCGGCCTTCCTCGCCGACGAGCCACGCGGTGGCGCCGTCGTACTCGATCTCGCTGGAGGCGTTGGCGTGGTTGCCGAGCTTGTCCTTGAGCCGCTGGATGAACATCCGGTTCCGGGTGCCGTCCGGCAGCACCCGGGGCAGAAAGAAGCAGGACAGGCCGCCGGGCGCCTGCGCCAGCACCAGGAACATGTCACCCATCGGCGCCGAGGTGAACCACTTGTGGCCACGCAACGAGTAGCTGCCGTCACCGTTGGGCGTGGCTTGCGTCGTGCCGGCACGAACGTCGGAGCCGCCCTGTTTCTCGGTCATCGACATGCCCGCGGTGATACCCGCTTTGGTGGCAGGCACTTTCAGCTCCGGGTCATACACGCGGCTGGTCAGCAGCGGCTCGTAAATCTTCGACAGTTCCGGGTTGAACCGCAGGGCCGGAACCACGGCGTAGGTCATGGAGATCGGGCAGACGTGACCGGGCTCGGGCGTCCAGGCCGACATCTTCGCCGCACGGACCACGTGTGCACCGGGACGGTCGTCGGCCCACGGTGCGCCGTGCAGACCGTGCGTCACCGCGGCGTTCATCAGCTGGTGGTAGGCGGGGTCGTATTCGACCTCGTCGACCCGGTGTCCGTAGCGGTCGTGGGTGTGCAGGATGGGGACGTTGCGGTCCGCCAACTCGCCCCAGCGCTGGGCCACCCGGCTGCCGCCGAGTGCACCCACCTCGTGGACCTCGTCGACACCCCATCCCCCGCCTTCGCGGATCAGTGCCTCGGCAAGCGCCGGGAAGGTGGCCGGGTTGTAGTTCTCCAGCAGCGGAACCTGATTGGTCACGACATGCGTGTCTGCGGACGTGAGGAGCGATGGACGATCAGCCATATCCCCAGTGTTACATTTTTCCGACAGTCGCACAAGAACTGTATATATCGAGGCTGTCGGCGCCGTGGGCCCTACTTACTCGCCAGAACCGCCGGCTGCCGATCGCCGCGGTGCACGAAGTACCCGAGCGTCACGATCCCGAACCAGATCAGACCCACCAGGATCGCGGTGCGTCCATCGGCGTCGAAGAACAGCAGCACCACTACCAACGCCAGAAATGCCAGCGCCAGCAGCGTGGTGTACGGCGCGCCCGGCAGGCGGTAGTCCGACGCCGGCAACAGGCCGGCGGCCACCCGCTTGCGATACACCATGTGCGACACCAGGATCGAGCCCCACACGAAAATGATGCCGATGGTCGACACCGACGTGACATAGGCGAACGCCTTGTCTGGGGACAGGTAGTTCACCAACACCCCGATGCCCATGGTCAGTGCCGAGAAACAGATGGCCAGCATCGGCACATGCCGGCCGCTCAGCGCCTGCAGGCCCGCGGGCGCGTCGCCACGCTGCGCCAGACTCCGCACCATGCGCCCCGTCGAGTAGATGCCCGAGTTGCAGGAGGACAGCGCCGCCGTCAGCAGGATGAAGTTCACGATGCCCGCGGCGGCCGGAATGTTCAGGTACTGGAACACGGCGACGAACGGACTGTGGCCGGCGTGATAGTGCCGCCAGCTCTGGATAGACAGGATCACGAACAACGCGCCGATGTAGAACAGGCCGATCCGAAACGGCAGCGTGTTGATCGCTTTGCGCAGCGTGACCTTCGGATTCTCGGCCTCGCCGGCGGTGACGCCCACGAGCTCCACGCCGACGTAAGCGAAGACCACGATCTGCAGACTCAACAATGCCGAGGAGACCCCGGTCGGGAAGAACCCGCCGTCATTCCACAAATTGGCGACGCTCGACCCTGGACCGGGTGCCAGACCGGTGAACGGCAGCAGCACCCCGATACCGATGATGATCATGCCGATGATCGCGGTCACCTTGATCATCGAGAACCAGAACTCAGCCTCACCGAAGACCTTCACCGAGATCAGGTTGCCGACAAACAGCACCAGCAGGACCACCAGTGCCGTCACCCACTGCGGGATTGGCGGGAACCAGTACTGCACGTACCGGCCGGCCACGGTGATCTCCGCCATACAGGTGGTGACCCACACCGCCCAGTAGGTCCAGCCGTTGGCGAACCCGGCGAACCGGCCCAGGAACTCCTCGGCGTACTCCGAGATGCTGCCCGAGACCGGGCGGTACACCAGCAACTCACCGAGGGCCCGCATGATGACGAACACCGCAAGACCGGCCACAAGATAGGCCAGGATCAATGCCGGACCGGCCTTCTCGATGGCGCCGCCGGCGCCGTAGAACAGACCGGTGCCGATCGCCCCGCCGATCGCGATCATCTGCACGGTTCTGGCAGACAGACCGCGCTCGTAGCCGACATCGGCCGTTTCTACTGCAGAGTTGACGTCTTGCACCGGACACGTCTATCACAATTCCGGGGCACAGCGGGCGGAAGCGTTCTACACGTGTTGGCGAAGGAAGGCGATGTCGTCCTTACGGCCGTCCTCGGCAGTCTCGCAGATGACCGGTGCGTCAGCGGCCCGGACGACGGCGGCAAGCAGTTGCGGGTCGATCTGTCCCGCACCGAAATTGGCGTGCCGGTCGGCCCCGGAGCCGGCCGCGTCCCGGGAGTCGTTGCAGTGCACCAGGTCGATGCGTCCGGTGATGGTCTTGATGCGTTCAACCGCGCCGACCAGTGCCTCCCCCGCCGCCCAGGCGTGGCAGGTGTCGAGGCAGAAGCCGATCCCCTTGTCACCGATGTGGTCCCAGAGCCGGGCGATGGTGTCGAAGTGCCGCGCCATCGCGTGGTCGCCGCCCGCGGTATTCTCGAGATAGATCGGAACTTCGGTGTGGAGCGCGTCGAGCGCCTTCACCCAGCGCTCGAAACCGGCGTCCATGTCCTTGTCGTCGGCATGGCCGCCGTGCACAATCACCGCGGTAGCACCGATCTCGGTAGCCGCATCACAGGTGTCCTGCAGGATTTTGCGGGACGGAATGCGCACCTTGTTGTTGGCCGAGGCGACGTTGATCAGGTAGGGCGCATGCACGTACAGCGGCACCGTGGAGGCCCGCAGGACTTCGGCATCCGCACGCGGCGCGGGCTTCTTCCAGCTCTGCGGGTTGCCGAGGAAGAACTGCACCACGTCGGCGCCGTCGGCGGCCGCCGCGGCCAGCGGGTCGGTGTTGTCGACATGCGAACCAATCAGCACGGGCCCAGTCTAGGGCGACGCCCCGACAGCGGTGAAGCAGCTACCGAGCCACATGTTTGCCCTTGCTGCGATAACTCCCACAGTTGGCGTTGCTGCCCCATTGATCGGCAAAGCATTGCGCCCGTTCGCAATCCGTGCGCGCCCGGGATTTTCGCCCTTCGACTGCAACAAATTTCGCCGGACGGTGAACCCTGGCGGTGTCTGAACTCGTTACCCGAATGAAGGAGTGACGATGAGCGTAATCGCAAGTGTCCGTGGCGAACTACCGCCCCACCGCTACACGCAGGAACAGGTGACCGATGCGCTGCTGGCGCTACCTGGCTATGCCGAGCACGCCGACGCGATCCGCCAGCTCCATCGCAGCGCCAAGGTCGACACCAGACATCTGGTGTTGCCGCTGGAGGACTACCCCGCCCTGACCGACTTCGGCCGTGCCAACGACGTGTTCATCGAGCACGCCGTGACGTTGGGTTGCGCTGCGGTACTGGGCGCCCTGCAGGACGCCGGCCTGGAGCCGGCCGACGTCGACATCATCTACACCACCACCGTCACAGGTGTGGCGGTACCGACGCTGGACGCCCGGATCGCCGGACTGATCGGGCTGCGGCCCGACGTGCGCAGGGTACCGATGTTCGGGCTGGGCTGCGTGGCTGGCGCCGCCGGGGTGGCCCGGGTCAACGAATACCTGCGCGGGGCGCCCGACAGTGTCGCGGTGCTGCTGGCCGTGGAGCTGTGCTCACTGATACCCAAGACCGATCCGTCGATGGCGACCGTCGTCGGCTCCAGCCTGTTCGGCGACGGGGCCGCCGCGGTGGTCATGGTCGGCGACCGCCGCGCCGCGAGCGTCGATGCATCCGGCCCCGAAGTGCTCGACTCGCGCAGCCACCTGTACCCCGATTCGGGGCGCACGATGGGCTGGGACATCGACTCGACCGGCTTCCGGCTCGTGCTGTCCCCCGACGTGCCGAAGATCGTCGAGAAGTACCTCGGTGACGACGTCACGGAATTCCTTGCCGCACATGGCCTCGAGACCGGTGACGTCGGTACGTGGATCAGCCACCCGGGCGGGCCGAAGGTGATCGAGGCGATCACCGCGACTCTCGGACTGCCCGACGACGCGCTGGAGCTGACCTGGCGGTCGCTGGCCGAGGTGGGCAATCTTTCGTCGGCCTCCGTGCTGCACGTCCTGCGCGACACCATGGCCAAACGTCCACTCACGGGCACCACCGGGTTGATGATGGCCATGGGTCCAGGGTTCTGCTCGGAACTCGTTCTGCTGCGCTGGCGCTGACCCGGTGATCTGGTACTTCGCACTGATTGCGGTCGTCGCCGCCGAGCGCCTCGCCGAGCTGGTCGTCTCCAGGCGCAACCTCGCCTGGTCGATGGCGCGCGGTGGCCGCGAATACGGGTTCGGCCACTACCCCGTCATGGTGCTGCTGCACGTCGGCCTGCTGGTGGGCTGTGTACTCGAACCGCTGCTGCTCGACCGGCCGTTCATCCCCGCACTCGGGTGGCCGATGCTGGCCGTCGTATTGGCGGCCCAGGCACTGCGCTGGTGGTGCATCACGGCCCTCGGGCCGCAGTGGAACACCCGCGTCATCGTCGTCCCCGGAGCGCACCGGATCGTCGGCGGCCCGTACCGGTGGATCCCGCACCCCAACTACGTTGCGGTGATCGTGGAAGGCGTCGCATTGCCACTGGTGCACACAGCGTGGCTGACGGCAGCGGTGTTCACGGTGCTCAACGCGCTGCTGCTGCGCACGCGGCTGCGCGTTGAGAACACAGCGCTGGCGAGCCTGTCGTGATCGACCTGCTGGTGATCGGCGGCGGTCCGGCCGGACTGGCGACGTCCCTGTACGCCGCGCGCGCGGGTCTGGAAGCGGTGGTCGTCGAGCGCCGGCCGGGCACCTTGGACAAAGCGTGCGGCGAAGGTTTGATGCCGCACACCATCGCGCATCTCGACCGGCTGGGCGTCATTGCGCCCGGGCAGCCACTGCGCGGGATCAGCTATCACGCGGGCGCGACGCGGGTCGAGGCGACGTTCCGCGGTGGCGGGGTCGGCCGCGGGGTGCGCCGGACCACGCTGCACGCGGCGATGTCCGATGCGGCCCGCGCCGCCGGGGTGAAATTCGTGCTGGACGCGGCCGGCGACATCACTCAGGATGCGAGTTCCGTTCGGGCCGGCCAGTTTCGGGCCCGCTACCTGGTGGCGGCCGACGGACTGCACTCGCCGATCCGGCACCACCTGGGGCTGGCCCAACCCACCGCCGGACCACGCCGCTGGGGCATTCGCCGGCACGTGCAGGTGGCGCCGTGGACCGACAAGGTCGAGGTGCATTGGTCCCCCGAAGCCGAGGCCTACGTGACGCCGGTGGCCGAGGACTGCGTGGGCATTGCGATCCTGTCAGCGAGCCGGGGTGGTTTCGACCCGAAGTTCGACGCTTTCGACGAGCTGCGGCAGCGAGTGGCGGGATGCGAATTCGGGCCCGCGCGTGCGGCCGGACCGCTGCGGCAACGGACTCGTGGTCGTGTCGCGGGTCGGGTGCTGTTGGTCGGCGACGCCGCCGGATACATCGACGCGCTGACCGGCGAGGGCCTGGGACAGGCGTTCGGGGCGGCCGAGGTACTGGTGGACTGCGTGGCACGGGACCGCGTCGACGAGTACGACCGGCTATGGCGCGGCCTGACCCGGCGTTGCCGGCTGCTGACCGAGACGCTGGTGCGGGCAGCGGTCCGGCCGGCGCTGAGATCGCGGGTGGTGCCGGCCGCAGCCGCAGTGCCGTGGGCATTCGCCGCGGGCGTGAACCTGCTGGCGTACTGACCGCGGCATCCGCGGCCGAGCCAGCTCAGCGATGTCCAGCCGATCGTCGAATGTGCACACAGATTGCCGCAGGCGCCGGATCCGCGATCTGTGTGCACGGTCGTCGCGAATGCGACGTGCCTGCATGCTCGCCAGACGCAAAACTGCCCCTCTTCCGGAGAAGAGGGGCAGTTTTGCTGGGGGTACCTCCCGCTCGCGGCGAAAGGTGACCCCGCGCTACTAGCTAGCGGTAGTCGCTGTAGCCGTAGTCGTCCAGCGGCACCGCGGCACCGGTGGCCTGGCCGAAGTCCGGGCTGTAGTACTGATCCTCGTAGGACGGGATCGTGTACGCCGCAGCGCGGGCTTCCTCGGTCGGCTGCACCTGGATGTTGCGGTACCGGTTGATGCCGGTACCGGCCGGGATCAGCTTTCCGATGATCACGTTCTCCTTCAGACCCTGCAGCTTGTCGCTGCGGCAGTTGATCGCCGCATCGGTGAGCACGCGAGTGGTCTCCTGGAACGACGCCGCCGACAGCCACGAGTCGGTGGCCAGCGACGCCTTGGTGATACCCATCAGCACCGGGCGACCCGCGGCGGGCTCGCCACCCTCGGCAACCACCCGACGGTTCTGGGTCTCGAACTCGCCGCGCTCGGTCAGCGAGCCGGGCAGGAACTCCGTCGCACCCGAGTCGATGATCGTGACGCGACGCAGCATCTGCCGGACGATGACCTCGATGTGCTTGTCGTGGATCGACACACCCTGAGCGCGGTAGACCTCCTGGACCTCCTTGACGAGGTGAATCTGCACCTCGCGCGGGCCCTGGACCCGGAGCACCTCGTGGGGGTTCGCCGAACCCTCCATGAGCTGCTGGCCGACCTCGACGTGGTCACCATCGGTCAACAGGCGCTCGGTACCATCCTCGTGCTTGAACACCCGCAGACGGCGGTTACGACGAGGCAGCTTGTCGTAGACGACTTCCTCGCCACCATCGTCGGGAACGATGGTGATCCGGTAGAACTTGTCGTCCTCCTCCAGGCGCACCCGGCCGGCCACGTCGGCGATCGGAGCCACGTTGCGGGGCACGCGGGCCTCGAACAGCTCCTGGACGCGCGGCAGACCACCGGTGATGTCCTCACCGACGCCACCCTGGTGGAAGGTGCGCATGGTCAGCTGCGTACCGGGCTCACCGATGGACTGGGCGGCGACGATACCGACGGCCTCGCCGATATCGACCAGCTTGCCGGTGGC
>JARLGS010000852.1 GCA_031292695.1 Mycobacterium sp.
GGCGCGCCGGCCGAAGACCAGCAGGTCCGACTGCGAATTGCCGCCCAGCCGGTTGGAGCCGTGCATCCCGCCGGAGCACTCACCGGCGGCGAACAGGCCGGGAACGGTGGCCGCACCGGTGTCCGCGTCGACCTCGATGCCGCCCATCACGTAGTGACAGGTGGGGCCGACTTCCATGGGCTCCTTGGTGATGTCCACCCCGGCCAGCTCCATGAACTGGTGGTACATCGACGGCAGGCGCCGCTTGATCTGCTCGGGTGCCAGCCGGGACGCGATGTCGAGGTACACCCCACCGTGCGGGGTGCCCCGGCCGGCCTTGACCTCCGAGTTGATCGCGCGGGCGACCTCGTCGCGGGGGAGCAGGTCAGGGGTGCGCCGGGCCGAGTCGTTGTCCTTCAGCCACTGGTCGGCCTCTTGCTCCGTTTCGGCGTACTGGCCTTTGAACACCGGCGGGATGTAGTCGAACATGAACCGCTTGCTGTCGGAGTTCTTCAGCACCCCGCCGTCACCGCGGACACCCTCGGTGACCAGGATGCCTTTCACGCTCGGCGGCCACACCATGCCCGTCGGGTGGAACTGGACGAACTCCATGTTGATCAGCGACGCGCCGGCCCGCAGCGCCAACGCGTGCCCGTCGCCGGTGTACTCCCAGGAGTTCGACGTCACCTTGAACGACTTGCCGATCCCTCCGGTGGCCATGACCACCGCGGGGGCCTCGAACAGAACGAACCGGCCGCTTTCGCGCCAGTACCCGAACGCTCCGGAGATCGCGTCCCCGTCTTTGAGCAGCTCGGTGATCGTGCATTCGGCGAACACCTTGATCCGGGCCTCGTAGTCGCCGAGCTCGGCGCGGTCCTCCTGCTGCAGCGAGACGATCTTCTGCTGCATGGTGCGGATCAGCTCCAGGCCGGTGCGGTCACCGACGTGCGCGAGCCGCGGATAGGTGTGCCCGCCGAAGTTGCGCTGGCTGATCTTGCCGTCCTTGGTGCGGTCGTACAGTGCGCCGTAGGTCTCCAGCTCCCAGACGCGGTCCGGTGCCTCCTTGGCGTGCAGTTCGGCCATCCGCCAGTTGTTGAGGAACTTCCCACCGCGCATGGTGTCGCCGAAGTGGGTCTTCCAGTTGTCCTTCGGGTTGGTGTTGCCCATCGAGGCCGCGCAACCGCCCTCGGCCATCACCGTGTGGGCCTTGCCGAACAGGGACTTGCACACCACCGCCACCCTGAGGCCGCGTTCGCGCGCTTCGATGACCGCACGCAGACCCGCGCCGCCGGCACCGATGACGACGACGTCGTAGGCGTGCCGTTCGACCTCAACCATGAAACCTCACTCAGCTATCTCTGGCATCTCTTAAATGGCTTCTCAGCCAATGAATCTCAAGTCATGGATGGCGCCGTTGGCCACCAGCATGACGTAGAAGTCGGTCAGCATCAGGGTGCCCAGCGTGATCCAGGCGAACAGCTTGTGCCGGGTGTTGAGGGTGCTGACCTGGGTCCAGATCCAGTACCGCACAGGATGTTTGGAGAAGTGCTTGAGCCGCCCGCCGGTCACGTGCCGGCACGAATGGCAGGACAGTGTGTAGATCCACAGCATGACGACGTTGCCGACCAGGATCACGTTGCCCAGGCCGAAGCCGAAGCCGTGGGGGCCGGAGTCGGAGTGGAACGCGACGATCGCGTCGTAGCTGTTGATCACCGAGATGATGCCGGCGACGTAGAAGAAATACCGGTGGGTGTTCTGGATGATCAGCGGAAAACGGGTCTCACCCGTGTAGTGGACGCGGGGTTCGGCCACCCCGCAGGCGGTGGGCGACTGCCACACCGTCCGGTAGTAGGCGCCGCGGTAGTAGTAGCAGGTCAGCCGGAACAGCAGCAGGAACGGCAGCGACAGCGCCGCGTACGGCAGCCACCAGACGTCCGGCAGGAACTGCGGCCAGATGTCGCCGGCCTCGCCGCAAGCCTTGCTGAGGCACGGCGAGTAGAACGGCGTCAGGTAGTGGTACTTAGGGACGAAGAAGTTGTCCTGCTGGAATGCGCGCACCGTCGCGTAGATGACGAATGCGGCGAAGCCCAGGTCGATCCTCAGCGGAGACTTCCACCAACTGTCGGTGCGTAGCGTTCGTTGCGGAATGCGAGCACGAGTTGGGGAGAAAACGCCGGACTCAGAACGGTTCGCCGTGGGTGCGCTCATCTAGTGTTCCTCTTCGAACGGGCTGTCTGCTCGAAGGGTACACAGCAAGCGCCCCCCTGTTGACCGGGGGTTTGGTTGTCAGTACCTGTTGTGACCTCCGACACCCTCGTCGTCGACATCGCGCCAGAATTCGCTGTCGTACGGGGTGTCGGGAATGACGATCTTCTCGCCGGACCGCTGCACGGTGGCGCGCGCGAGGTCCAACTCGGACACGTCGCTGTCGAGCAGTTCCACGTCGGACAGAATCCGGTTGGCGTCGATCACGATGCGGCGCATCGCGGGGCTGTCTCCGTAGCGGTCGCGCAAGGAACTGATGCACCGTCGCAGCCCGAGGATGAGGTCGTGCAGTTCGGCGAGTTCGGTGGCGCTCGTCAACGGATCTCCTCGACAATGGTGTTACGGATCACAATTCCGCCCCCGATAGTATCCGCAGCGCGCGTTCATGTCAGTCGGTCGGTGGGGAGCAGACGCCGACGACAGCGCTCGGACCGCCCTGAGCCGGCGGGCGACGGGGCTGCTCAAGCTTGATCGACCGGTGGTCCTGCCGACCGTCTGGGACGCGCCTGGTCGGCGCGCCTTGCCGCCGTGGCCGGATCGGCAAGGCGCCCTTGCGTTTCGGCTCGTGCATGCGACGAATCCGGCGAGGTAGAGGCCCCGCCGGATTCGCCGGTTCGGAAATTACTTGGTGATCTCGATGCGCTGTGCCTGGTTTCCGGCGTGAGCACCCGCGACCCGGACCGTCAGCACGCCGGCGTCGTACGAAGCCGTGACGGCCTCCCCGGTGACGTGTGCGGGCAGCTGGAAGGACCGACGGAACGATCCGTAGCGGATCTCGCGCAGCGTGCGGCCGTCAGTGTCTTGGGCGTGCTCGTCGCGGTGTTCGCCGTGAATCACCAGGCGGCCGCGCTCGACCTCGACGTTGACGTCCTTCTCGACGTCAACGCCCGGGAGTTCGAGGCGTACCACCGCGTCGTCGCCGTCGTTGACGATCTCCGCGGCCGGGGTAAAGCCGCTGGTGGCCGGCTTGAACCAGTCGGTGGCCGCCGCGGGGCCGAAGAAGTCGCGCAACCACCGGTCGGCGTCCCAAGCCGGTCGCGACCACAATGCGAGGTTGCTCATGGGGATCTCCTTACGCTTGCTTGTGAGTTAGCTGTGTCCGGCGCCTTTCCGGCCGGCTATTTCTACAAACATGAGTCGACCACGCTAAAGTTCCACCTTGCCGTTCGCCGTGAGCGAACGAGTTCACAACCGTTCCGATGGCGTGTGAGGCTCTGGTCATCCGTCCGTCACATTGGGCGCGTCGGCGTTAATTTCCCGCGTCTACCATGAATTCCATTACTGCAGAGGGGATTTCGCGAGCTGACTGCGCGGGCCGTCACATTATCGTCGTCGGACATGGCATGGTGGGCCACCGGTTGGTCGAGGCTCTCCGTGCCCGTGACACCGGGGGATCGTGGCGCATCACGGTTTTCGCCGAGGAATCGGACGCGGCCTATGACCGCGTCGGCCTGACCTCCTACACCGAAAGCTGGGATCGCACGCTGCTGGCACTGCCCGGCAATGACTACGACGGTGACGACCGCGTTCGGTTGGTGTTGAACACGCGCGTCGTGGAACTGGACCGCGAGACAACAACGGTGGTAACCGCCGACGGGCAACGGTGGTAACCGCCGACGGGCAACGGCACGGCTACGACAGTTTGGTCCTGGCCACGGGGTCCTATGCCTTCGTCCCTCCGGTGCCCGGCCACGACCTGCCGGCGTGCCACGTGTACCGCACGCTCGACGACCTCGACGCCATCCGCGCCGACGCGCAACGCACGCTGGAGGCCGGCCGCGCCCCCGCGGGCGTGGTCATCGGGGATGGCCTGCTGGGTTTGGAAGCCGCGAATGCGCTGCGCCAGTTCGGGTTGCAGACCCACGTCGTCGAGATGATGCCTTGGCTGATGGCCCAGCAGATCGACAAGGGCGGCGGTGCGCTGCTGGCCAGGATGATCACCGACCTGGGGACCGCGGTGCGCGTCGGAACCGGCACCGAATCCATCGAAGCCTTCGAGGATTCGGTGCGGGTGCGACTGACCGACGGTGACGTCGTCGATGCCGGCCTGGTGATCTTCGCGGCGGGCATCCGGCCGCGTGACGAACTGGCGAAGGCCGCAGGACTTGAGCTCGCCGAGAGGGGTGGCGTGCTCACCGACTTGAGTTGTCGCACAAGCGATCCTGATATCTACGCGGTCGGCGAGGTGGCCGCGATCGGGGGGCGGTGCTATGGCCTGGTCGGTCCCGGTTACACCTCGGCCGAGGTGGTGGCCGATCGGCTGCTGGGCGGCGCGGCGGAGTTCGGAGAAGCGGACCTGTCGACGAAGCTCAAGCTGCTGGGCGTCGACGTCGCCAGTTTCGGTGACGCGATGGGGTCGACCGAGAACTGCCTCGAGGTCGCCGTCAACGACGCGGTGAAGCGGACCTACGCGAAGCTGGTGCTGTCCGACGACGCCAAGACGCTGCTCGGCGGCGTGCTGGTGGGCGACGCCTCGACGTACGGGGTGCTGCGTCCCATGGCCTGCAGCGGGCGTGCTCGACGATCCGGACAAGTTGTCGCGCTTCGTATCCTTCGTCAACGCCCCGGACGCCGTCGACTCGACGGTGACCTTCACCGAGCATGCCGGGCGCAAAATACCTGTGTCCATTGGCATGCCGCGGTTCCGTGCGGACAGCTCCGGAGGAACTGGGAGTTAAGATGACACGGCTCAACGACATTCAGGTATGGACCACCGCCTGCGCCTACGACCGCCTCATAC
>JARLGS010000853.1 GCA_031292695.1 Mycobacterium sp.
AAGATGGGCCCGACGACGTGCTTCCAGTCTTCGCCGGCGGGGATGTGGTTGCCCGCGCCGCCGCCGTAGTGGCCGCTGGTCCAGTAGTCGAGCAGGGTGCCGCTCATGTGGTCGATCAGGTCCAGCTTCTCCGGGCCGCCGCCGATGTACTCGTTCGACGGGTTCACGAAGTAGACGCCGATCTTGTCCTTGGTGCTGGACCACCCCCATGCTTGCAGTTTGTACATGAGGGCGTTGTAGCTGTACTTGTGCTCGACCGAGTTGGCGTAGACGCCGCTCTCGAGGATGCGCTGCTCCTTGGCGTGGATGACGACGCCCTTGCGCAGGTCGGCGTCGGAGGTCATTAGCTGGTTGCGGTCCTTGTCGACGGAGAGCCAGTTGAAGGTTGGGTTCATCGACTCCAGGATGAAGCGGCTCTCGCCCTCGCCCGCTGCCGGGTAGCTGGCCTTGTGGGTGTACTCGGCGTAGGTGTAGAAGCCACTGGTGCCGCGCTCCAGGGTGAAGCGCGTCTCAATGTCCAAGCCTACGCTGCCGCGAGGTGCGCCGGCTGCGACAGGCCGCGCAGCGCCGGGAGCACCGCCGGGACCAGCCGCACCGCCTGGGCCACCGGGGCCACCGGGACGGGCTGCACCGCCTGGGCCACCTGGACCACCGGGACGGGCTGCGCCGCCTGGGCCGCCGGGGCCACCGGGACGGGCTGCGCCGCCGGGAGTTGGTGTGTTGTCGCCGGTGTACACGCCCTTAACGGAGACCTCAGCGCGTTCGCCGCCGTTGGTCGCCGGGTCGATCGTCACCTTGGCCGTGATGGTGCCGGAGGGAACCTGTTCCCAGTATTGGCCGCGGGTCAAGACCTCGATGCCGTGATAGACCAGTGACGACAGGTTGCCGTTCCTCTTCAGGATGGTCATCTTGACGATGCCGTTGTCGAGGGTCCAGCTATCGCCGCTGTCGGTGAGGGTGACCGGCGAATTGACTGCCGGTTTGGCGACCTTCGGCAGCACATGAGCGGTCGGTTGCGCCACTGCGCTGGACGACAGAAGAACTGCCAGGGCTAGAAACGTGGAACCAAAGAGGAGCCTTGCTTTGCTCATGATGCAACCTTTCAGAACAACTCGTGTAGCTAGTGGGCTAATGTTTCTCGAAGTCGGAGAACGATGGCCGGATGGCTG
>JARLGS010000854.1 GCA_031292695.1 Mycobacterium sp.
ACCGAGGTCAGCGAGAACCGCTACAACGCCCTGCGCAAGCTCAGCCAGCCGGCCGCGGGGAAGAGCTACTCGCTGTTGTTGCCGCGCGAGGCCCGGGAACTGTTCGATGGTCATGACAGCGAGCCGGCGATAGACCTGCGACGGCAGAAGGCCGGGACACCATGACGCCGCGCCTGCCGTTCGGCTTTGCCCGCCGCTACGGGGTCTTGCTGGAGCCGCGAGGCCAGGGTGTGTGCCTGTCGATCCGTACCGACACCCCCTTGAGCGCCGTGTCCGAGGCCCGGCGCCTGATCGTCGGCGAACTGCCGTTGCAAGTGCTCGACGGACCGCTGTTCGCCACTCGCCTCGCCGCCGCCTACAGCGACGGCCATAGCGCGGCACAGCAGGTGGCCCAGGGTCTGGATGACGAGCTCGACCTGATCAGCCTGGCCGATCAACTGCCGCAGACTGCCGACCTGCTGGAGCAGGAAGGGGACGCACCGATCATTCGCCTGATCAACGCGTTGCTCGGCGAGGCGGTACGCGAGAAAGCCTCGGATGTGCATCTGGAGACCTTCGAGCACAGCTTGTCGGTGCGCATGCGCATCGACGGCCAGTTGCGTGAAGTGCTCAAGCCCCGGCGGGAACTGGCGAACCTGCTGGTGTCACGAATCAAGGTCATGGCCCGGCTGGATATTGCCGAGAAACGCGTGCCCCAGGACGGACGGATCGCGTTGCGGCTGGCCGGGCATGAGGTCGACGTGCGGGTCTCCACCTTGCCCTCGGCCCACGGCGAACGGGTGGTCCTGCGCCTGCTGGACAAACAGGCCGGCCGCCTGGATCTGCAACGCCTGGGCATGCCGGCGGATACCCTGGAGCGCTTCCAGCGCATACTCGGCAAACCCCACGGCATCTTCCTGGTCACCGGCCCCACCGGCTCGGGCAAGACCACCAGCCTGTATGCGGCGCTGAGCAGCCTCAACGACCAGACCCGCAATATCCTCACCGTCGAAGACCCCATCGAGTACCACTTGCCGGGCATCGGCCAG
>JARLGS010000855.1 GCA_031292695.1 Mycobacterium sp.
CGGCGCTGCCGTCGTTCTCGAAGTCGACGGTGTAGGGGAGGGTGTTCGCCAGCCCGATGAAGCCCTGGGTGCCGTAGCCGGCGGGGCCGATGAGGGCGTTGGGGTCCTCGGAGAGGGCATTTTTGATAACGCCGCCCAGGGCCTTGCCGCCTGGACTCATAAAGAAGTTTTGCACGCCCGGGTCCTTGAACGCCCCATTGATGGCGGGCACCCAGGCTTTCTGTGCCGCCCGCCCGTAGGTATTCCTGGCCAAGGTGCCAAGGGGGGACTTCGCCGCCAGATCACCGACGAACCAGCCGGCCCCAAACGCAGCCACAATCGCGACCGCATCGGCGGAGAACGCCGCCGCGGCGGCGCGCGAAACGGCCGTTCGGGCGGCGGCGCCCGCGCCTTGGACGGCGCCCCCGCTTGCGTTGAACGCGTTCAATGCGGCCGCATAGGTTCCGAAGAGGGGCGGAGGCTCAAGGCCCTGCGGGTCCGTCTGTGTGTTGGGGCTGTTTCCCACGTAACGCCGAACGTTGGGATCTCCGCCGGCCAAGCCGATGGGATCGTTGCTCAAGAACTGCCCCGTCGTGGGCGTGTAGTTTCGCTCGCGCATGGAGAACAGGTTCGTGCCGATCTGCATCACGCCAACCTGTCCGGCGAACGTGAACGGGTTCGGCAGCGCCGCCGACATCACCGTCGTCTCGCCGAATGGCAGATAGCTGTACTGGTTGACGTAGGCTCCGCCGGCGCCGGTGATACCGACCGTGTTGCCGCTCGCGTTGAAATCGTAGTAGCCCGACCCACTCGGGCCCGTCTGGCTCACCAGCCCAAGGCCGTAAGTGTAGTCGGCGATCAGCGACCCAGCGCCGTTGTACGACGCCACCGTGTTACCCGCGCCGGTCGGATCGACGAGGTACGTCGTTTGCGTGCCGCCGACATTCTCGCCGACGAGGAATCCGAGGGGGCTGTACTGAAACGTGGTGGTCGTGCCCCCCGGGGCCGTGATCGAGATGAGCTCATTCACGTCGTTATAGGTGTACGTGGTGGTGCCGCCGGCATCCGTCACGCTGGCGAGGTTGCCGTTGGCGTCGTAGGTGTAGGTTGCGGAGCCGACCTGGGTGATCTCGTTGTCGACGTTGCTGGCATAGATGGTGGTCGTGCCGCCGGAGATGACCTCGGTGCGGTCGCCGGCCGCGTTGTAGACGTAGGTGGTGGTCTGGCCTCCGGGGAGTGTCACCGACGTGAGCTGGCCGGTCGCGTCGTAGCCGTAACTCGTGGTCGCGCCCGAGGCATCCGTCATCGAGGTCATCGCGCCCAGGGCGTTGTACGTGTACGTGAACGAGGAGTTGACCGTCGAGCCGTCGGGTGCGTAGTCCACTTCCTGGGTCAGGTTGCCGGCGGCGTCGTAGGCGTAAGTCGTCGAGGTGCCGTTGCCGTTCTGCTTCTTGACCAGCTCGCCGATGTTGTTGTACGTGTACTGGACGATCGAGTTGCCCGATCCGTCGGTGAGCTTCGAGAGCCTTCCCAGCGCGTCGTAGCTGTAGTTCACCGTGAAGCCGGTCTGGTCGATGCTCTGGGTGCGCTGGCCCTGCGCGTTGTAGGTGAAGGTCAGGGACAGGCTGCCCGGATAGGCGATCGAGGTCAGCTCGTTGGCCGTGTTGTACGTCAGTGTCGTGGTGCCGGTAAGGGTGCCGTTGGTGGCGAAGGTCTGCGCGGTCAGCAGGTTGCCGTGCGCGTCGTAGGCGAAGGTTTCGCTCGTGCCGTCGGCGAAGGTCTCGCTTGCCAGCAACCCCTGGGCGTTGTTCTGAGCGCTGACGGCGTGCCCGTTCTGCTTGACGGTCTCGCTCAGGTTGCCGAGCGGGTCGTAGCTAAACGATTGGGATGTGCCGTCGGGGTAGGCGATGCTGAGCAGGTTACCGGTGGGACCGTAATTGTACTGGGTCGTGTTGCCGGCCGCGTCGGTGATGGAAGTCAGGTTGCTGAGCGCGCCGTAGGCCATCCGCACGGTTTGGCCGAGCGGGTTGACGATTTGGGTCAGGTTGCCGTTGGTGTTAAAGGCGTATTGATAGGTGCCGCCTGCGGCGTCGGTGTAGGAGACGAGGTTGCCGTTGTTGTCGTAGAGGTATTGAGAAGTGTTCCCCAGCGCGTCCTGTACGCGCGAGGCGAGGCCGAGCTCGTTGTACCAGATGGTGCTGTGGTTGCCCCCTGCATCGGTGGCGGTGACCTCGGCCTGTCCGTCGTAGGTGTAGGAGATCGCGTTGGCCCCGCCGTTCTGGCTCGTGCCGGCGAGCCGGCCCTGGGCGTCGTACGTGAAGCTTTGCAGCGAGCCGTTGGGGTTGGTGATCGACAGGAGTGAGTTGACCTTATCCGGGTTGGAGCTGGTGTCGTATGTGTACGAGGTGGTCAGGTTGCCCGGCGCCACGACCGAGAGGAGATGGCCGGCCGCGTCGTACTGATACGACCAGGTGTCGCCCGTGCCGTCGGCGACTTGCGACACGAAGCCCTGGCCGTTGTACGACAGCGTGAGCTGTTCGGTCGGTTCGGACGGATCGGAGGGGTTGGAGTACGTAAGGCTTACGAGCTGGCGCCCAGCGTTGTAGCCCAGCGTGATTCGGTTCCCATTGGTGTCCTGCTCGTAGTTCAGTTGACCGTTGGCAAGGAAGACGTTCTGGGTTCCCGACGTGTTGGTGAAGGTGTAGATGCCGCCGGCCTGGGTCAATGCACCGTATGCGCCGTTGGTGTCCAGATAGGTGCCGTTGGCCTGTTTGGTAAACAGTCCGAGCGTGCCGCCGGAATCGATGGTCACGTTGCCCGAGGCATCCACGCTCAACGACGTTTGCCAGGACGTGACCCAGCCGAGGCCGAAGAGACCTGGCGTGTCGCGTCCGGAAATTGAGGAAACGAAGGTGCGGTTGACGGCCAGCGGCAGGCTACCGGGCGTGGAGAGACTAGCATCGACGGCGGACGTCAAAGTCGACGATGGGAAGGAGGCGTTGGCCTGGGCGATGAGGAACGACCAGAGGCGGTTGAGGTCGCTCACCTGGGCGGCCGTTTCGCCGAGCCCGCCGAGATAGGTGGCGGCCTGGTCGAGCGCCGTCGCGTACGAGGTGGTGGTGCTGCCGATCGTGCCGAGCAGGTTCGCGAAGATGACGTTCCAGGCGGAGGCGGGAATGTTGGGGGGCTCCAGGGCCGCTTGCTGGGAAGCCCAGTTGATGGTCTGGCCTGATGCGATCTGACCGACCTGGACGGGGATGGAGTCGTTGTTGACCATGTCGTTGGACAGGATCGTCAACGTGAGCTGCCCGCTCTGGCCGGGGCGCAGGATGCCCGCCGGGCCGCTCGATGCGACGGCGAGCACCTGAGCCGTAGAGACGAAGCTGTTCGGGGCGTCGGACGTGCTGAACAGGACGTTGGCGTTCGTCGATGCGACCGAGAGCAACGGCGCAGGGATGTCGTTGTTCGTGGGATTCGTGTAGGAAATGACGATCGATCCCGTCCGTCCCGAGCGAACATACTGCGGAGTGCCGAGCACGAAGTTCAGGGATCCCGGGACGGCGGCCGACACGCTGAACGTGCCCGGGGCGCTCACCGAGGCGTTCCCCTGCTTCAGGCTGAGGGTGTAACCCCCGGTGGCCGTCCCGGCCAGGTTGAAGGTGGCGTAGAGCTGGCTCGCGCTGACGAAGTCGATGGCCGAGGCGCTCAGGGTCGTGCCACCCAGGGTCAGGCCGGCGGTGGTGCTTGGCGTGAAGTTGGTGCCGTCGATCTCGATCGTGACGTTCCCCGCGTTGCCGCCGCTGGACGGCGAAGTCGCGGAGACGGTTAGCGCGCTCGTCTGTGTGACCGTCA
>JARLGS010000856.1 GCA_031292695.1 Mycobacterium sp.
CCGACGTGACGTTGTGGACAAACGAAGAGCCGCCGCTGTTCAACAAACTCGACATCAATTCCATGCTGCCCGTCTTTGTCGACGGCGAACGAAGCATGGCCTGGGTCGCCGACCGGTTCAACGGCGTTCCCACCACGCCCACCTGCGGCCACAGTCCGCCGACGGCCTGACCCCGACGGTTCGCACACCACAGCCCTGCCACAGCCTCCGTGCGCTCGGCAAAAGGTAAACTACGCACATAGCCAAGACGTGTCCTAGATCACATTCCTAGATTGAAGAGCATTGCTGCGAGGTTGGCGGGACAGCCATCGACATTCCAGTGCAGCACACCGGACCAGGGGTCTCGCCAGCGAGAACGAGGAAGCGACATTCCAACGTGAACTACACCGTGCACACGCTGAGCACCCAGGACATGGGTGCTCAGGAACGCAGTGACTGGTGGCGAGACCGTGTGTCCGAAATCCATTGTCCGATGTCGTTCGCCCTGGCCGACGACTATTGCGGGCGGCTGGAATACCAGCAGTCAGATCGCTACCGACTGGTGCGCTGGTGGGGCGACGCCGAAACACTAACCCGAGACTCCTCCCAGATACGTCGATCTCCGCACGAATCCTACGAGTTGCTCATCCCGGTGCACGGGCACCTCCAGCTCACCCAGGATGACCGCGACATCGTCGCCGTTCCACACACCATGACCCTTACCTCTTTGGACGCCGCCATGGATTTGCGCCATGGCGACAACGTGTCGGCGGTCGCCCTGGTAATTCCACGAGAGCACCTCGATTCACGACTAGCGCGACCGACTGACAATCGCCCCGCCTCCCTGGACGGAAGACGTGGACTCGGTCGGATCGTCGTCGATCAGCTACGAACGGTCCGTGGCGAACGCGACCAGCTCGACGGTTTCGAGTTCGACGCGGTCATGGACAGGATCGTCGACCTCATCGCCCTCGCCTACAACGCTCTCACTGCACCGCTGGACAGCGTTCCCGGCGACGCACTGGTCGCATCGATCCGCCGCTACATCCGCAGCAACGCTCACGATCCGACACTGACCGGCACAGGTATTGCCGCTGGCCTGGGCTGGTCGCTGCGACACATCCAGAACCAACTGCAACGCGTGGGCACGACACCCTCGGACCTGATCCGCGAGGAACGCCTCGCGCTGGCACGTCTACGCCTCCAAGATCCTGGTTGGCGCGCGCAAAGCATCACTCAGATCGCCTATTCCTCCGGTTTCAGCGACCTGAGCACTTTCAGCAACGCGTACCATCGCAGCTTCGGCGAACGGCCATCCGACGCCCGCACATACCGCTGAGGTCCGCTGCCAGTACCCGTTAACTCCTGCGCGCACAACAACATACATGCGCAACGCTCCAAGATTGCGCAGCCGAAGTTTCGTACTGTCGACGCATGGAACTTGGCACTCACCCACCAGCCGGCCACGACGCCCTCTTCTCTGTCAGCGGCCGCATGGCCGTAGTAACCGGAGGATCTCGGGGTATCGGCGCCATGATCGCCCGTGGCCTCGTCGCTGACGGAGCCGATGTGATCATCACGAGCAGAAAAGTCGAACAATGCCGTGCCACAGCCCACGACATCAACAGCGAGGCAGAGGCTCTCGGTAGCTCCGGGCGTTGCAGCTACATCAGTGCCGACCTGTCAACCCCCGCCGGAGTCGAACATCTCGTCAACTCGGTCAAAGATCGGCACGAACAGATCGACATTCTGGTCAACAACGCCGGCACCACGTGGGGAGCACCGCTAGAGGAATACCCGATCGCCGGCTGGAGCAAGGTTCTCAACACCAACCTGGTTTCCCCGTTCGGCATCATCATCGGACTACTCCCGCTGCTTCGCACCAGCGCCCGCCCGCAGCGTCCCGCCCGCATCATCAACATTGGCAGCGTTGACGGACTGGTCGCACCGCAATGGGAGAACTACTCGTACAGCGCCAGCAAGGCAGGCCTGCACATGCTCACCCGCCATCTCGCCGGCCGCCTGGCGCCCGACAGCATCACGGTCAACGCCATCGCACCCGGTCCGTTCCTCACTGACATGCTCAGCCACGTAGCAGCCGACCCAGCACGCGAAGACGAACTGCTCAACACCGTTCCCCTTGGTCGCTACGGCCAAGCCGACGACATCGTCGGTGCGGTCAGATTCCTCTCCTCAACGGCCGGCGCATTCGTCACTGCGGCCGTACTACCCGTCGATGGTGGATTCAGCGGCACCACACACTGAATTCTTCTGTCCAACAGCGAGTCTCAACACACATCCCAAACAAAATCACAGGAGTACCCGCATGCCCGAAGCCGTCGTCGTGTCCACTGCGCGAACCCCGATCGGTCGCGCAGGCAAAGGCTCGCTCAAAGACCTACGAGCTGACGACCTCGCCGCACACGCCGTGCTCGCCGCCCTCACCAAAATTCCCGAACTCGATCCCATCCAGATCGACGACCTCATGCTCGGCGTCGGGCAGCCTGCCGGTGAGTCAGGAAATAACCTGGGGCGAGCGGTAGCCGTCTTGGCCGGGCTCGACCACCTGCCCGGTGTCACCGTCAATCGGTACTGCTCAAGCAGCCTGCAGACAACACGTATGGCACTGCACGCCATCAGATCTGGTGAAGGCGACGTCTTCATCTCCGCCGGCGTGGAGACCGTCAGCCGATACTTCAACGGCGCCTCAGACAACCCCGAGGGCCAGAACCCTGCCTTCGCCGAAGCCCAGTCCCGCACCGCCGCCCGCGCGCAACACAATCACCCCTGGAACGATCCACGAGCCAGCGATCAGCTACCAGATCTCTACATCGCGATGGGACAGACCGCAGAGAACGTGGCCCAGTTCAAAGGAGTGAGCCGCGCCGATCAAGACGCCTTTGCTGTTCGCAGCCAGAATCGCGCCGAAGCTGCCACCGCGTACGGATTCTGGGCCCGCGACATTGCCCCGGTGCCCCTGCCCGACGGCAGCTATGTCAGCACCGACGACTGTCCCCGCACCGACGTCACCCTCGAAGCCGTCTCGGCGTTGCCGCCCGTGTTCAGGCGGAATGGGACGGTCACCGCCGGTAACAGCTGCCCACTCAATGACGGCGCCGCCGCCCTCGTGGTCATGTCTGACACCAAGGCAGCAGCCCTCGGTATCACCCCACTGGCACGCATCGTCAGCACTGGTGTCACCGGATTGTCACCCGAAATCATGGGCCTTGGTCCCGTCGAAGCGAGCAAACAGGCCCTCCAACGCGCCAACCTCAGCATCAACGACATCGACCTGGTCGAGATCAACGAAGCCTTTGCTGCCCAGGTGATCCCCTCCATGCGTGAGCTGCGTATCGACGAAGACAAAGTCAATATCAACGGCGGTGCTATCGCGCTCGGCCATCCGTTCGGCATGACAGGCGCCCGCATCACCAGCACACTGATCAACTCAATGGTGTTCCACAACAAGCAATTCGGCCTCGAAACCATGTGCGTGGGAGGCGGTCAAGGCATGGCAATGATCCTTGAACGCCTTTCCTGACCAAGCGAACATTTCAGCCGATACTGCCGCCGCTACACAACCGAACCTGCTGGCCAGCAGCGACCGCACCGCGGTTGATTCAGCCCACCTGGATTTCGCCGAGGTCCTCGGCGGCAAGTATGCCGAAGGCGTAGCACACAAGGGAACGGCGAGACAGAGATTTGGTAAGTCGTGAGTTGCATACTGGCCTTCGGTTGCTTGGCTGCGCCAATCCTCTTCGTTGTGTTCGGAGTTGGCGGCATCTACTATGCGAGCGACCCGATGGTGGGAAGTCGTGGAGGTGCAAACTTCGTCGTCGACACGGCGCACCCTTTGAACAAGTCGCATACAAAGGACACTCGAAAAGGCGGGGCGGGGTGCGCTACTCCAGGAGTAGGCTGCCGCTCCCCGAACGTATTTGCCGCGGCAGGTGCTGCTAACACAGTGGCCGCAACGACCAGATCACTGTCTTGCCGAAATCGCACCCCGAATGTGCTCCATCCCGCTGACAAAAAGCCCTCGCGACAGCGATCAAATCGCAACTCTGGGCATATCGCGAATGGCAAAGTTTCATTCACTTTGCAAATTGCAAAGTTGTGCAATCATGCATGAGAAATTGCTGCGCAGGTTGAGAACCCCCGCCCCCCACTCCACCACCACTGTAGGTTGCAAAACTCCGTGTCATGTCGCGGAGCTTTGACCTGAGCTTTCATTCGATTGCATCAGGTTTGTCGGACCGATTTTTGCATTCTGGATGGCGAATCCCATAACGGTACGGTTGTGCATGAATCCAGCCGGATCACCGTTTCATGCGGCACCCGATTTGCGGCGAATACCGATGCACTGCAAGCTGATCTCGCCTTCTGCACGGTCTGATGACCCATTCTCGGTGGGTGAACGGGACCAGGCCCTGCCTGTCACGGCCCTTGAGATCCGCACTGACCGACGGGTTTTTACTGCCCGCGTAGGAGGCAATTTAGTTTCAGTCGGTCAGCGACACGTTCCTGATTGCAGCGTTCGCAGGCAGCGTGCGTTGGCCAACACGTCCGGCGAGTTCCTCGAACTTGCCGTGACAGATTGGCCGCGAAATCGGTTGAAGCACGGCGGCTTCGGAGCGGCCTGCTGAAGTTCTCCAGGTTGGTCACGTTGACGGTCGCGCAAGTGAACAGCGCCGACCGTACGGCCTTCGTGACCAGGCAGCGGTCATGGTCAACCCCACCAGCCCGCTGACGGGGCAACTTGCCCGCTTAGGGTCCGGGGCTAGTGACCTATTGGGACATCGCCGACACTTCAATTCTGAGTAATAGTCACCGTTCCGACGTTTCCGTCGACGTCGATCTCGGTTCGGTCGTCGATGAAACCGGTGGCACCGCCGACACCGCCGACAGCCGGGATGCCGTACTCACGGGCGAGGATCGCCCCGTGACTCAGCTTGCCGCCGGTTTCGATGACCAGACCACTGAGCAGCGGGAAGACGCTCGTCCACCCGGGATCGATATTGGGGGCGACCAGGATGTCACCGGCCTCCACGTTGCCCAGGTCGGCCAGCGAGTAGACCACCCGCGCTGGTCCCCGGGCGCGGCCGCGACAGACTCCCGCGCCTCGGAGCGCACCCTTGGGCAGCTCGGCCTCATCAGCGCTGGGTTCGGTATCGACTTCGGTTTCGACGTCATCGAACAGATACGTGGCCGGCATCCGACCCCGGTTGCGCGCGTGCTCGGCCCGGCGGGCCGCGATGGTGCTGCTCAACTGCGCACGGTCGACTGCACCCGCGATGAGCGCGAAGAACTCGGGGCTGCGCAAGTAGAAGACGTCCTCGACGTCCCCGAGGGCACCGCGCTCAACGAGCCGGCGGCCCTGCTCCAGCACCAGCGCCCGCAGATGCGTGAGGAGGTAGTCGAGGTAGTAGCGCTGGTTCTCCCGGTACCGGGTGTAGTCCTGCACCAGTGCCATCAACCGGGTGAGCACCGGCCTGCGCACCGCTCGCAACGGCCAACTGCCGAGCCTGGACAACGCTTCGGCTTCCGCCGCGATGCGGCGTTGCCGGGAAGACCCGGCGTGCTCACCAGCAACGGATTTCTCAGGCGCGCGTAACTGCGCCCGCACAAGTTCGAGCACCAGGTGTGGTTGTTCACGCCACCTCGGCCGGCCGATGTCGCGGCTGTCAGACCGGTGACCGTGCCGGGCCAGGAACCCGTCGAAATCGCCCCAGAACTCCGATTTCGACGGGTGATCACGCGCGTCCTGATAGGCCGCTCCGTCCCGCAACGCGGCCGCCAGTTCGGAATCCTGCCGGACCAAGTCGGCCAGAGCGTTGATCTCGTGGTTGATGGCCGCCGTCCGGGTGTCGTCCAGCCCGCTGATGACGGTCTCGTAGAGGTCGCCGGATTCGTCGGCACACCAGCGCCCAAGCAGCCCCTCCACCGCGGCATGCAAGAAGGTGTTGTACATGGTCATGCCCCACCGGACCACTCGAAAGTGTTCCTCACCGAGGGCGGTCACCTCGTCAAACTGACGCCGCCACGCGTCGCCGCTGAGAGCGCGATAGTCTTGGGTGAGTTTCGGCACCACGATGCGTTCGATTGTGGCGCTGTGGGTTTCAAGCGCAGCGAGATTGCCTTTCAGACCACTGCGCTGACGGTCGCGCAGCGGTGCCAGCGCGAACGAAACCAGAAGCCTCGGATCCCATCGCGCCTCCTGGACACGTGCGCGCACCAACGGTGGAAACCACGCGTCGGCAGTGCTCGACCGCATCGACGGTGGAAGCATCCGCAGTCCCTCGGTGAAATATGCGGCGCTGAAGTACGCGTAACCCTGGTGCAGGCGAACGGGTTCCATCGCGGCCATGTCGTCGCGGCCCTGCAACCGCGCCATCTCCTTCATGCTCTGCTCGACGATCCAGGACAGCATCAGATCCTCGGGCAGCGGCAGCATGCACTCGGCGAGGTATTCATCGCCGAAGCGCCGCGACCAGACGTCCGTGGGATTCTCGCTCGGCAGGTTGGTGATCGGTCGGTCCTGCAGTACGAACGTCTGCCCGTCGGCGATCGCCCATTCCAGATCGCGGTGCGGGCCGATCCAGGTAGCCACCGTCGTCGCCAAGATGTACAGGTCCCGAAGTTGCTGGTCAGTCAGACTGAACTGGTCGCGCCGGTCCGTCTCGACCTCGCGTTCGTGTAATCCGTTCTGCCACAGCGCTTCGAGCTGTTTAGCACCCAACTGTCGTTTACGCACCGTGCCGTCGGCCCGGTCGAGGACGAAGTGGTCGGGCTCGGTGCGCCCGGACACCACCGTCTCGCCGAGGCCCCACGCCGCGTCGATCACGATCTCAGATGCGAACGGACGCAGCGGGTTAGCCGTCAGGAGTACTCCGGCAGCGTCCGGGGCGATCATGCGTTGCAGGATCAGCGCGATGCCGCCGCCCGCCGTCTTGGCAAGGTTCTCCCGATAGGCCTGAGCGCGCTGCTGATCGAGCGAGGCCCAACAAGTCCGCACCGCTTCGCGCAGGGCCTGCAGCGAATTGACACCCAGCACCGTCTCGTACACCCCAGCGAACGACGCATCGGCGAGGTCCTCGGCCACCGCCGAACTGCGCACGGCCCAAGGAGAACCGGGAAACCGGTCGTTGACCTCGGCCCACCATTGCGCCAACGCATCGGTCACACATGCTTCGCGGTCCTGCTCGCGCAACGACACCTCGGCCGGAATGCACCACGCGTCCGGCACCGGGAGACCGGCGGCGAGCAGACGCACCAGACCCTGGCCTTTGCCGCCTATCGTGTCGATACCCGGATGGGTGTCGGGTTCAAGACGAAGAATCACCGGAACCTCGAAACCAGAGCATCTTTGAGAACAGGAAGCAGGTCGGGCAGTCGGGCGAGCAGGCCCCGGGTACCGACGTGCCAGGTGTGTTCGAGGACGCCGGCACCCGTAAGTCGCTGACCGTCTTCGCTGAACGCCTCGAACACCGCGTGCGTCTCGTTCAGCATCAGGCCGCTCTTGAACAGCGGAAGCTGGGCCTTTCCGTACGCGACGACGCGGTAGGTGGTGCCGTCCTCGTCGTGGGTGGACATCTCCGCATCCCGCGCGCTGTGCTGGCCGCTGGACACGTAGCGCAAGTCGAAGCTCTCGATTGCACGACATTGACCGCCGCGGCTGACGAATCCGGACTGGGTGAGCACGCCCGCCGTCGTCGTCTGTGTCGCGGTGAACGCCAGGTCCTCGCCGAACTGAGCCGAGATCCAGTCCCAGCCTTCGATATTGGCCCAGTCTCGCGGGCCCCATGACTTGTCGCGGGTGCCGAAGCCGTTGATCTGGCGTGCACGCCCACCGATGCGCGACCAGCCGGTGATGACACCGGGGTGTTCGAAATGCCGATGAGCGATGACTTCGGTTCCGTTGTGGCCGAAGTCAAATGCCGGTGCCGAAGCCGACCAGGTGAGGCTGATTTCGTCGTGGCCGGCCAGCTCGATACGCCACTGCCGCAGTGGCTCGTCCATCCGGAAGGTCAGCCGCCCCACAGTCAACCCCTCGGCGCTGCGCAACGCCATCGGATCGCCTTCGAAGCGCTGGTTGACCGCACCGTAGACCAGTTCGCGCCGGCCGTCGCGCATCGTGATGACCACCGCGTCGGCCTGCCGAGCGGCGAATCGATAGCCGATCCGCGCGAAGCCCAGGGCGTTGCCGTCCAGGTCGACCCAGTTGAAGTAGTAGCTTTCCTGCCAATGCGGCTCGGTGCCCGGCGGATGCAGTTCCTCGTCGGACGCCACGATCAGCTCAGCCATGACATCAATTCAAACGTGAGCAAATGCTCGCTTTCAATTCGTATTCGGTGCCACACTGTATCGATGACGACAAGTCGCTCTGGTCAGCGAAAAGAACCCCGTCAGGAGCGATCCAAAGCGACAGTGGAGCGCATTGTGGACGCCGGTGGTCGCGTACTGATCGCGTACGGGTACGAGGGAGCGTCAACAAATCGCATCGCCAGCGCCGCGCAGCTCAGTCCCGGGTCGCTCTATCAGTACTTCAGCGATAAGGACGCCATCGTGAAGGCAGTAATGGACCGCCTCTCCTTGGACATCAGCACCAAGATTTCGGCATCGTTCCGGAGCATGGCCGGATGCTCCGCCGAGGACGGGACCCGCGCCGTGCTGGGCGCCCTGGTGGCCGCTCTGAACTCACAGGCCGAATTGGTGCGGGTTGCCGTCGAACAGATACCGTCCCGGTTCGGCGATACCGACGTGCTCACCGGCACCCTCGCACGTGCGCGCGACTTGGTGTTCCACCAGTTGCTGGCGAACCAGAGCCGCCTGAGGCACCGCGATCAGGACACGACCATTTGGTTCGTCATGCAGATGACCACGCAACTGTCGATCCGCTATGTCGTTGACCGGCCCCAGATTCCAGCCGAACAGTTCGTCGACGAGCTCACCCGCCTGCTGATCAACTATGTGTACGGAGACTGATCGCATCGACGCGAGAATTCGCGCCATCTTGGCCTCGGACGACGGCGTGACCTTGACACGACGCACTGTTGCATTTCGAGGTGTATTGCTTTGGACCACAACCTATCCAACGGTTGCGACGTGCTGCCCGCAAGAGTGTTCGTCAGTCTGTTTGAGCGGGTAGCAGAGTCATTGGGCTGCGGCTCCATCGAGTTGATGCACGATGTCGGCGATCTGTGGGCTTGTCGCCAGCTGACGGTCCAAGACGATATTGATCAGCCCGCGCAGCCACGCGTAGGGCTTCCACACGGAGGGCACGATGCTGGTGGCCTGGCGGAAGATGACCGCGTGGTAGACGGTGCGCGCTGCGTAGGCGGCGTCGATCCGTTTGTTCAGTGGCCATGGCAGGAGTTCGCCGATTTGCCGGCCGATGCGATCCTCGTTGAGCGTTGCGCGTGTGAGTTCAGTGTCGACAATGCCGAAATATGAAATGCCGACGCTCACGTTGTGTGGCGCCAGCTCGATCCGTAGGGCGCGTCCCAACTGTTCGACGCCGGCTTTGCTGATCATGTAGGCCGCTCCGCCCATCCCCGGGGCAAACGCTGCGCATGATCCGATCAGCTGGATGTGCCCGCCGCTGGCGATGATCGGCTCGATGGCGGCTTTGACTGTGTTGACCGCGCCGAGCAGGTTGACATCGATGACACGGTTGAAATGTTCGATGCCGATCGTTCGGATGGTCGCGGTCGGCGGTGTGATGCCAGCGTTGGCTACCACGACGTCCAGTCGTCCATAGGTGTCCAGCGCGAGATTCACCGCCGCAGCCATGTCTTCGGATTTACGAACATCAGCCGCGATAGCGACGACTTTCCGGCCGAGTTCGGCAACAGCTTTGTCCAGCTGGTCGGCGTCGATGTCAACGAGCACGACGCATGCACCGGCGCGGACGAAGCGTTCCGCCGTTTCGTAGCCGATGCCTTGGGCGGCTCCGGTGATGAGAACAACGGTCCCGTGTGGGTAGAAGGACCCCTGGCGGTTCATCGGCCCATCACCGACTCGCTGCAATCGGAGCTCGCAGGCAGCGCGCTGCCGAACCGCACGTCGAATTCGTCGAGATCGGCGCGGTGCATGCGGCGCGCAAACGTGAACACGAAGCCAGGCCAGAAGGTGAAGTTTCGGCCGCTGGGACTGAGGTAGTAGCTGCTGCAGCCGCCGGTATTCCATACCGAGGTCGCCAGCCGTCGGTCCACGGTGTCGGTGAACGCTTGTTGTGCTTGTGCAGATACCTCGATGCTGCGGATGCCGTTGCGCCGGGCTTGCCCGATAGCGGACAGGATGAAGTCCAGCTGGGATTCGATGGTCACGACCTGTGAGGTGTAGACGACGGAGTTCGGTCCCAGGATCATGAACAAGTTGGGAAAGCCGGCGACCGCGGTACCCAGGTGTGCTTTCATTTCGCCGCCTTCCCATGCTTCGGCCAAGGTTTTGCCGTCGCGGCCGCGGATACGAGTGAAGCCTTCGTTGTGGGCGAGTTTGAAGCCAGTGCCGAAAACGATGGCGTTGAGGCGGTGGTGAGTGCCCCGGACTGTCTCGATGCCGGTTGCGGTGACGCGGCGGATGCCCTGGGTTTCGACTTCGGCATTCGGTGCGGCCAGTGCCGGGTAGTAGGTGTTGGAGAAAGTGGGCCGCTTACAACCGAAAGCGTATTGCGGTGTGAGTTTGGCGCGCTGGTCCGCATCGGCGATTTGCCTGCGCAGGTGCCAGCGGCCGAACGCTTCCATCGGTCGCAGCAGTGCCGGGTTGTATACCAGTCCGGGCACCATCGCTTCCTGCAACAGCGAGACCATGGCCCGCAACGTGCGCTGGACACTTGGCAGCTTGCTGAACAGCGCACGGATCGCGGGGCTGACGGGGCGATCGGGGTGCGGGAGAATCCATGTTGGGGTGCGTTGGAAGAGAACGAGTTTGGCCGCTTCGGGCTGCAGTTGGGGCACGAATTGGACGGCGGAGGCGCCGGTGCCGATGACCCCAACCGCGCGGCCGCGCAGGTCGACATCATGGCGCCACTGCGCGGAGTGGAACACCGGGCCAGTGAACTGCTCCAGCCCGGGCAGATCAGGGATGGACGGTTCACTGAATGGCCCGGTGGCGGCGATGAGAAAGGTTGCGGTGAAAGAGTTTCCGGCCGCGGTGATTCGCCAGAGCTGCGCCGCGTCATCCCACTGCGCGGCGGTGACATCGTGGCTGAGCCGAATGTGTGGCCATAGCTCGGCCTCGGTAGCGCAGCGCTCGATGTAGGCCTTCAACTCCGACTGCAGCGGGTAGAGCCGGGTCCAGTTCGGGTTGGGGGCAAACGAGAACGAGTACAGGACCGACGGGATGTCGCATTGTGCGCCGGGATAGGTGTTGGCCTGCCAGGTGCCTCCGACTTCGGTCGCTCGTTCGAACACCAGGAAGTCGTGGTCTCCGGTTTTTTTGAGCCGGATGGCCGCGCCGATCCCTCCGAAGCCGGCGCCGATGATGGCGGTCGTGACGTGGATGGGAGTGATGTCGGTCATGGGGTATCCAATCTGTTCACCGACGTTACGTGGGTTAGAGGTCGATGGTGATGGCGTCGCCTGCTGCGCGGGACACGCAGATCATCATCGAATCGGTTCGTTGGCCTGGGGTCAGGACGCGGTCGCGGTGCTCGACATCGCCGTCGAGGACAGCGACCCGACACGCTCCGCAAAAGCCCTGC
>JARLGS010000101.1 GCA_031292695.1 Mycobacterium sp.
CGCAGCAGCGTGCATTGCGTCGGTCTTGGCCGGTCCGGCACGCATGCCCTGTTCTGCCGATGCGTCCCGTCGGGGCACGTGCAGCTGCCATCCGGTGTCTGCACCGCGCCACGGATCGTGCACCGCTGCTTGATGACCTGGCAGGCGCCGTTCACCACCACGCCTTGCCGGCAGACGCAGTCGCCATCCAGGTTGCGGTACTGGCCGGGCAGCAAGGTGCACTGGCCCGAGGGTTGCGGGTTGCCCGGCGCGCATCGTCCGTTCCGCAGATCGGTTCCGCGCGGGCAGATACATTGCCCGTCGGGGGTCCGGACCTGGCCCGGCAGCAACACGCAACGCTGCGGGATGGGAAGCGGCAGAAGGTTGATGCCGCCGCCCGATGAGCACTGGCCGTTGCGGAAGCTGGTGCCTTGCGGGCAGACGCAGTTGCCGGCGTCGTTCATCACAAAGCCCGCGGAACAGCCCTGCTTCAGCGGATGCGTGATGGTGAAGGGGTGGCAGGCATAGGCCTTGCCGCGCTCGCCCTGCACATTGGTGGCATTGCCTGGCAGAGCGTCGCCTCCGCCCTGCACGGGCGTGTCCGGAGGCAGGACGCCGACGCAGTTCTGCCCGTTGACCGTGCCTTGCAGGCTGGCCAGGCGGCCGTCGTCGGGAAGAACCACAGTCACATGGTGAACATGGCTTTCCCCCACGCCGAGCGACAGGTTTGCGATGCAGGACGCGGGCAGAGTTGCCGGCTCGGGCGAGCAGCCGAAAGGCGGGTCGATCGAGGTGATCGCAACGCCGTCCAACCGGCCGAGACCATCGACGCCGATGGCATCACCAATGCGGACCGGGCCTGAGAACGCGCCTGGCCCATCGTTGGTGATGGTGATGGTGAACGAGCAGGGCCGACCGACCTGGCAGGTGCTGTCGCCGGTCTTTTCGACACGGATGCTGGAGCCGCCGTTCGGATGACGGATGCGTTCCGTGGCGCAGGCCTTGTTGTTGGAGAGGTCGGTTTCACCGGGGATAGGCTTCACCTCGGCGCAGTTCTCCACCGTGTCCGATCTATATCCGGCCGGCATCACCGCCTTGACGACGATCGATGTCGAAGCGCCCGGTACCAGCGTGATGCCGGCATCGTCGCAGCGGAATTGGCCGGGTCCGGTCGGTCCGCACGTCCACGGCGGGGTCGGGCCGAAAGTCGAGGATGCGGGCGCGCCGCCCGGATAGGTGTCGGTCACCGTCAACGGGCCGCTATAGGTGGCGGTGCCGTTGTTGATGACATCGATCACGAAGGTGCAGACGCCGTCGGCCGTGCACACTTCGCCGCGGGCCCGCTTCTTCAGGATCAGGTCGACCTTCTTTTCGACCGGCGGCTGGCAGTCGCGGTCACGATCGCCACGCTGGCAGATTGGGATAGAAGCGCAGCCCCGGTCATTCAGCTGGCTGCCGAACAGCGGCTTGCCGCTTGCGTCGTAATTGTAGGTGGCGCAGTTGCGCAGGACGTGGCCCTGCCAGCCCGGAGCCGGCTTGAAGCCGATCTTGAGGTCGACAAAGGCGCC
>JARLGS010000857.1 GCA_031292695.1 Mycobacterium sp.
CCATCCTTGGCGCGGTCGGCGGGCCGGCCGGTAACGGGGCCGGGCAGGGGGCGGCCGAGGTAGTCTTCGAATTCATCGTCCGCGAGGACAACGGCCAGACCCTGTCGGTGGTGCAGACCAATGCGGCGGATCTGCGGCCTGGCGAGCGCGTCGTGCTGTCGCTGGGCACTCGGGCGCGCCTGTCGCGGGCCGCCGACTGATGCCGGCGGGCCGCCTTCGGCGCTCATGCCGCCCCGCAAACCGACCGTCGGGTTGCAGGGACCGGGCGGATCGGCTATCGCCCCGCCACTCATGACGGTCGCACTCCGACATGGCGCGGGCCGGGCCGACACCCTGGACCTCACGCCGGACCCCTCCTTCGCCGCGCGCCAGCGCATGGAGATCCGCGACCTGGCGGAGGCCGCGCGGCTGTGGCGGCTGTGCTGGACGCTGGCGTGGCTCGACATCCGGCTGCGCTACCGCGGTTCCGTGCTCGGCCCGTTCTGGCTGACCCTGTCGACGGCCGCCATGGTCGGCTCGATGGGCGTGGTCTACGCCTTCCTGTTCCACATGGATTCGCGCGAATACCTGCCCTTCCTGGCGTTGTCGCTGGTGTTGTGGGGATACCTCGGCTCGCTGGTGACCGAGGGCTGCATGACGTACACCACCGTCGAGGGCATGATCCGCTCGATACGCATGCCGTACTCACTCTATGGCGGGCGCGTCGTGATGCGCAACATGCTGGTGCTGGCTCACAACGTGGTGGTGATCGTGGTCGTCTTCGCGCTGCTCAGGGTGTGGCCGGGCGCCACAGCGCTGCTGGTGCTGCCCGGCGTGGTGTTGTGGCTGGTTGACAGCCTCGCGGTGTGCGTGCTGCTCGGCTCGCTCTGTGCGCGCTTTCGCGACATCCCGCCGATCGTCGGCAGCGTCATGCAGATGGCGTTCTTCATCAGCGCGGTGATCTGGAAGCCCAGCCAGCTTGGTGCGCATGAATGGTTGCTGGTGTTCAACCCGTTCTTCTCGCTGCTGGAGGTCGTGCGCGCCCCCCTGCTGGGCGAGGTTCCCTCAACATTCGTCTGGGTTTCGGCGGTTGTCTATTCCGCCGCGCTGTGCGGTGCCAGTTGGATGCTGTTCGCGCGGGTGCGCAACCGCATCGCGTTCTGGGTGTAGCCGCATGGAAGCCGCCATCACCGCCGAACACGTCTGCGTCGATTTCCCGCTCTACCACGGCAACGCGCGCAGCCTGAAGCGGGTGGTGCTCGGCACCGTCACCGGCCGGGTGGCGGCGGACACCAAGCGCCGCGTGGTGGTGCAGGCCCTGCGCGACATCACCTTCCAACTGCACTCCGGCGACCGGCTGGGACTGATCGGCGGCAATGGCGCCGGCAAGACCACGCTGCTGCGCACGCTCGCCGGCATCTACGAGACGCAGACCGGACGGATCCTCGTGGAGGGCAGCCTGAACGCGCTGCTCGACCCGAATCTGGGCATGAACGTCGATCTCACCGGTCGCGAGAACATCATGCTGCGCGGGCTCTACAACGGCCTGAAGCGGCCTGCCATCCGCCGACTGGAGGAGGACGTCGCCACCTTCGCCGAACTCGGCGAGTTCCTCGATTTGCCGGTGCGGGTCTACAGCTCCGGCATGGTGGTGCGGCTGGGCTTCGCGCTTGCCACCGCCATCCGCCCACAGGTGCTGCTGATGGACGAATGGTTCCTGGCCGGCGATGCCAATTTCATGGAGCGGGCAAAGGTGCGGCTGGAAGACATGGTGCGCGGCGCCGACATCCTGGTGCTGTCCACCCATGTGATCGATGTCGTGCTGAGCTGGTGCACCCGCGTGATCTGGCTCGACCAGGGACGCGTGCGCCAGGACGGGCCGGCCGAACAAGTGCTGGAAGCCTATCTCGGCCACCCCGTCAGCCGGCTCGCTTCGTAGCGGCCGGTTCAGAACGTCAGCACGAAGTCCGTGGCGATTGTGAAGCTGCCGCGGTCCTTGCCGTTGTTGAACGCGTTCGGGCCGGCCAGCGTGCTGTCGTAGCGCAGCTCGGGGCGGATCAGCAGGCCGCTGATCGGCTTCGGCAGGCTGGGTTTCCAGGTGGTGCCGAGGGTGATCTCGCCATAGGTGGCGTGCGGGCCGGCGATCGCCGTGTTGAGCTTGCCGTACTCCGCGTTGACGTAGTCGAGGGGGCCGGGGAAATAGCCGACGTAGAAGCCCTTGCCGTCGCGGAACACTTCGGCGCGGGCGTTCAGCGTGATCGTATCGGTCAGCGTATAGGCCACGTACTGCGCGATGCCCCACGCATCGGGGGCGCCGATCAGCGGGTTGTCGTCCTTGATGTAGTTGAACTCGGTGGTGGTGGTGAGCTTGTCGTTCCACTTGTAGGTCACGTAGGCGTCGTTCTCGTAACGCATGTAGTGGTTGGCGTTGTACAGGCCGAGTGGCTGGGAGCCGCTCAGCGACGCGTTCTCCGGGCCGATGTGCGTGAGCGCGACGCCGGTCAGGTTGCCGCCGAGCAGCGTGACGCCGAAGCCGAACAGGCCGGCCACGGTGCCGTTATTGTCGCCTTGCCCGGCGCCGAAGGTGGTGTTCACGCCGCTGTCCACGCCGCCGTACAGGTCGAGATAATCGGTGGCGTGCAGGACCGCCAACACGCCTGTGTGCTTCAGCGGGATACCGAAGTTGAAGATGTAGGAATGCGAATAGAACGGGTTGGTGGACGGGTCGATCGTCTCGAACCCCAGCGGCGTCGGATACAGCCCGGCTTTCACATCCAACCCGACCAGAACTGGCACGTGTACCGATGCGCTGGCCTCGACGATGTCGAACTGGTCGCGCTCGGCGAGCGCGTAGTTGAACACCCCGAGGGAGTGCGTGTAGCGCGCGTCGGCGCCGTAGAGGCCGGTGAAATGGAAGCCGACATCCCAGTCGCTGGTATCCTTCGGGATGTCACGCGCGAACGTCAGCAGCGTCTGGTTCAACTCCACCTGATTCGGATGGTCGGTGAACAACTGGCCGAAGTTGGTCTTCGGGCCGGCCGGGTTGAAGGTGATGCCGCCTTCGATCTGCAGGCCCCACGTGATGGCGTCCGACCAGGCGGCGGGGGCGGCGGGAGGCGCGGGGGCAGTGGCGGCGGCTGGCGCGGTCTGGGCAAGCGCCGGCGTGGCCAGCAACCCGGTGGCGATCAGTGCCGACGAGGCGCTCAGCAGGCAACGTGAAATGGTCATCGGATTGTCCTTGCGACTCAGCCGGCTGCCTGTCGCGTGCCGGGGCAGCGGCATCGATATGAATGTCATGGGGGCGGCACGGCGCCGGACATTGCCGCCCGGCGCCGCGTGGATCACCCGAGTTGCTCGCCGTGGAGGACGACGTCGAGGCCCTCGCGCTCCTCTTCCTGGGAGACGCGCAGGCCGAAGACGACGGAGACGATGAGCAGGATGATGAGGCTGACGATGGCGGTGTAGGTGAAGGTGGCGGCGACGGCGATGGCCTGGATTTTCAACTGCGCCAGGCCGCCGATGGTGACGCCGAGCGGGTGGTC
>JARLGS010000858.1 GCA_031292695.1 Mycobacterium sp.
CTTCAGCGCCACGATCGACTGGGGGGACGGCACCACGGCCGCGGCTACGATCGGACAGGGCCCAGCGGTGGGGCAGTTCACCGTCACGGGGGGTCATTCCTACGCGTCGCCGGGGTCATACAACACCGTCACAACGATCGTCGACTCCAATGGGACATGGGCCACCGCGGTGGGCACGGCCGAGGTCTCGAACATGTCCGCAACGCCGCAGCCTGTGATCGCCACCGAGGGGACGAGCTTCAATGGCGTCGTCGCCACGTTCACCGATCCCGGTCAAGGGCTTGGGGCCAGCGACTTCACGGCAAACGTTGTCTGGGGCGATGGCACGAGCAGTGCCGGCTCGATCACGGTCGACCCGGCCGTCCCCGGACAATTTGATGTCACTGCTACCCATGCGTTCGCGAAATCGGGCACATATGCGACCCTTGTGCGGATCACGGATCCGAGCGATTATCGTGCGCTCGTGTCTGGTTCAGCAACCGTAGCCGCAGTTCCCCTGACGGCTACCGGTCTGATGGCGACTGCGACCGAAGGACACCGGTTCACGGGCGCCGTCGTCACGTTCTCGGATCCCAATCCGTATGCGGCTGCCAGCGATTTCTCTGCGTCCGTGGTCTGGGCCGACGGACAAATCACCGTGGGTACCGTCACGGCTGCCTCGAATGTCGCGGGCCTTTTCAACGTCACCGCCACGACGGTGTTCAACAGCACCGGCTCATACTCAGTTACGGTGCAAATCACCGACCGCAGCGGAAGTGCGACCTCCGCAGTCGGATTGGTTCAGGTCGCCGAGGCCCCGCTCTCAGTCACGGCCGTCGCCGTCAGCGCCGCCCCGGGCCAGGCGTATAACGGTTGGGTTGCACAGTTCCAAAAGGGACCCACAGACGAGGCCGGCTCATTCAGCGCCACGATCGACTGGGGAGACGGCACTACGACCGCCGGCCTCGTCTCTGGTTCGGCCGGCCCGGGGGGACCGTTCTGGGTCGGAGGGGAGCATGCATATACCGTTACCGGTATTTACACGGTCGTCGTGACCGTCGTGGATGTGGACGGGACGACAGCGAGTGTGACAGGCGCAGCCGACGTGTCCAACATGACCGCCGCGGGGTTCAGCCTCCAAGGGACCCAGGGCACGACGTTGTCGGGTCGAGTGGCCACGGTCGGCGCCGTGAGCCTCGGCCTCCAGGCCAGCGACTTTACGGCCGCCATCGATTGGGGCGACGGGCAGACGTCCGCGGGGACAGTCGTCAGCGACCCCACAACGCCGGGCGGCTATGCTGTTACGGGAAGCCACGTCTACGTTGACAGCGGCGATTTCACGGTCAGCATCACCGTCGCGGCCGGACTCGGGGATATCACCACAGCCACCACGTCGGTGCAGATCGCTGATGCACCGATCACGATCGGCTCCCAGACCATCACTCCGGTTGCAGGATCGGCCTTCAACGACGTCGTGGCCACTTTCACGGACGCCAACTCGTATGCTCAGGCCAGTAACTTCTCGGCCGCCATCGACTGGGGCAATGGGCAAGCATCGGCCGGGACAGTCATCGCCGATCCGTTGGTGAGCGGACAGTTCGACGTCACGGGCGGCGATACTTACCAGAAGAGCGGGGTGTTCACGGTCAAGGTAAGCGTGGTCGATCAGAGCGGCGGCACGGCCAGCACAGCCTCGGAGGCCGACGTGCTCGACGCGCCTCTCGCGGCCTCGAACGTAACCGTGGCGCCGACCGAGGGGCTCACTTTCAATGGAATCGTGGCCACCTTCGCCGACCCCAACCCCTACCTGCGGGGCAGTGACTTCTCGGCGACCATCACGTGGGGAAACGGAGATCAGTCGGCAGGGACGATCGCGACGGGTGCACAAGGAACGTTTGAGGTCCTCGGATCGGACACGTACGACGAATTCGGTACATACGCCGTGCTGGTGCAAGTCACCGATCGGGGGGATGGCTCGGCGACTGCCCACTCGTTGGCGAATGTCGCCGATGCGCCGTTGAGCGCCGGGCTTCCTGTATTGATTCAGGCGACCGAAGGAAACATGTTCACGGGCGTTGTCGCATCGTTCAGCGATGCCAACCCGAACGCCAACGTGAACGACTTACTCGCCACCATCGATTGGGGCGACGGCCACACGTCCAACGGCACGATCGCACCCAACAGCAGCGGCGGCTTCGATGTCTCTGGTACGAACGCCTATGCTCAGTACGGTCAGTACGCGGTGGCCGTCTCGGTCCATGACGCGGGGGGGAGTCGCATCAGCCTGTCCAACACGGCCGAAGTGGCCGACGCGACGCTGTCTGGAACGGCCCAGGACATCGAAGCCTCCCAGAACAGCCCATTCACCGGGAGCGTCGCTCCGTTCCCCGACGGTGATCCGTTCCCACCCCCATGCCAGTACACGGCGACGATTAACTGGGGGGACGGCACGATCACGAGCGGCACTGTCACCACAGACCCCGCCGTGTACGGCCAGTTTGACGTAAGTGGCACTCATACGTACACCGTTGCAAGCTCGTACCCGATCCTCGTGCAGGTGAGTGACCCGGGCGGCTCGTCCACCACGGTCGTCAGCACGGCCCTGATCAGTTCCGCGAACGTCGCCTCGGAATTGGCATTCAATGGTGCTGCCGCACTGTTCGACGGCTCGGGGACCGGCGGCTCCAGTTCCGCGTCAACTGCATTCCAACTCCCAATCGGCAGCCTGTCTCCCCTCAGCCCGAGCGCTAACTCGGGTACTGCGGGCACGGGCAGCTCGGGCTCGTCGTCCGTGGCGAACTCGGGGCTTCTGACCCCGGACGGACAGGCCACGATCCCGACAGATATCAACCAGCACAGCGTCACCGTCACGCACACGGTTGGACTCGACTATACTCTCGACGAGACAGTCACGATCATCCTCACCCAGCAGGTCACGGGCGACGACAGCGCCGGCTATTTCAGTGACAGCTTCGCGGTTCTGATCCACTACCATTACCGCCAGGTCCACAACTCGAATGCCGGCGGCAGCGGGTCCGAGACGTTCACCGACGACGAGAGCGGTGACCTCACCCTGACGGCAACCGCCACCGGTAGCTACCGGGTCGACGGGACGGCGGTGGACCTCAACGGCCACTACAGTGTCACCCAGGTGGAGAGCGTCCACGTCGGGGTCTCGGACACCAGCAGCACGACGACCTCGAGCGGGGTTGGCACGACGACCGACCAGCTTTTCATGAATGAGGGCGGCTCGGATACCAATACCTACACCGAGGCCGGCAACTTCTCCACGAGCGCCGGTTCAAGCTCCCTCGTCGGCGCCTCCGCTTTCAGCGACAGCTCAAACGGCAATTTCACCGCGATCGAAACACTGGTCACAGTGGCAAACAGCGGGACGACGGTCTCCCACATTTCCGCGTCGGCGACCGACGTTTCTAGCTATACCGAGACGGACTACCTCCTGCAGCTCGACGGGAAACTGTTCGTGGGGGGAACTTTTCTCGATTCCGAGCAAGGGGGGGATACGTATACCGAAAAAGATTCCGGTTCGACGCCCACCGACGGTGGCTTCCTCACACTGACCGGCGGGGATTCGTACAGCGACAACTATCTCGGCACGATCAACCAGATCGACGACACCTGGTCACTCAACGCCGATGTCCTGCTCAGAAGTGGCAGTTCCGCCGTCTACGTGGGGTACGACGCAGGCGTCCTGCCCAGCGGCAGCGGCCTTTCGGGGAGCTATTTCCTCACGGTGGGCGGCACCGCTGTTTCCGGCTCCTCCTTCTTCGGTTTCCTCGGTGCCACGAATACGACAACCACCCTGAACGGGACCGAGTTTGACAACGATCGGGCCAGCGATTCAAGCACCTGGACCTCTGCCGGCTCTTTCGTTCTTGGCGCTGCAAGCGGCTCATTCACCGACACCGAAGTCGCCACTGACTGGTCCATCGACTCAGACACGGCCGCCATCTCGCAGAGCAACAGTGGCGTCTCCGACAGCGGGACTTACTCGTCATCCGACGGCTCGACCGACGTCTCGGACAGCACGTTCGCCGGGCATCACGGCACCCCACCGCCGACCAGCATCACCCCGTCGGACGTCGGCCCCTCGGTCTACATCGTCGGCAACTTCACGCTCACGGAGCACGATAGCACCGACACCGGCGACACGGACACGGGCAGCTTTACGTCCTCCGCCACCACGTCCTCGGACAGCGGATATCTTGTCAGCACGGAGGACGACACGTCGCTCAACATCTACCACGACCAAGGGACCGCTACGGCCGTCCCCGCGGGGTCCGGACAGGGGGGGACTACGGACTCCCAGTATGCCTTCGACGAACGGAGCGAGCTCGACTTCGACTTCAGCGCCACGGCAAACTACACCGACAACGGCTTGGCCCAGACGGTCTCCGGCACGATCAGCTTCGGCATCCGCGGCTTCCTGACGGACTCGTCCGTCGAGAGCGGGACAACGGTCACCATCACCGGGCCGCCCATAACGCAGGAAGGGGTGGACGCCGGCACCTCCGGGCCGACGATGGCCCGGGTCGACGACGCCACGTTCTCCGAGTCCGAAGTGGACCACGACAACCCCTCGATCGGGGCGGTCATGAACTACACGCAGGACCAAAGCGGAGTCGTCCTCGCCGGCTCGTTCGTCAACAGCGAGTTGATCACTCAATCCACGGTCTACGGCGCGACCGACATTTACTCCCAGGGGCCCTCCGGGCCATCGGGCACCACCGGCGCGCCTCGCCTCGGCGACGCTTACGCGGGCACGCTGATCGTCCTTCAGACGGGATACAGCTTCACCAATAACTCGGACGACGGCACGTTCGACGGCGCGGCCGTCTCGGGTACGTACAACGTCGTGCAAATGACCCGGCTGATGTCCTCGTACGTCGACTCCGGCGAGGAGGTCGATGTCGAGACTGACGATGGCGTCGACGACCACTATACCGACGGCGAACTGACCAACTCGTACACCTCGTCGGCGATCGTGGGCGTTTTCTCTCCGGCGGGGCAGAGCGCGACCTTCACCCTGGTGCAGACCGGCAGCGACACGGCCTACGGCACCGACACGGGCACCGCCACCGGAAAAGGTCTGCTGCTCGTGGTCGAGGACAGCCCGATCGGTCCGATGCTGGCTATCTACGGCACGGACACCACGGACCGCTTCGAAGCTTCGGCCAGCCACAGCATGCAGTACGTGTATTCCGCATCAGGGGACATCACTGCGAATGGTCCGAGCGGCTCATACACTTACGACCAGACGAACCGGGACCATCTGCAGTTCCAAGACACCGGTGCGGTCGACGCCTCCATTCCCGGTTCTGCTTCTCTCAGCCAGGCCTTCACGTCCACCGAAAACGACGATTTCACCGCCGAATCCACGGATCAAGGTGGTATTTCTCCTGCGGGCAATTCCGGGATCGCCTGGACCACGCAGAGCGCTGTCTCCACCTCGACCTACGACGACACAGGAGGTACGTCGTGGAACTTCCTCGGGATCTCCAGCACGGGCGCCTTCAGCGACCACGCTTCGACAAGTCTCGGCAACACCTACGAGGCGACGGCTGTCTATTCTCCAACGTCCTCCGATATCTACTTCAGCGAGGGGCAGAACGCAACATCAAGCAGCCATGAAGGCGGACAGAGTGCCAGCGACGACGGCGCCGGCGGACTCGAGATGGACAGTTGGTCGAACGATCAGTCTGACAATTCCACGTACGCAGGCTGGGGCTCGTCGTCCAACGGCGACACGGTCACCAGCTTCTCCAGCACCGAAACGTCGCTCGCCACCAGCGTCGTTGCCGGCTCCAGCGTCTCGGCCACACCGGGGTCGGGACCGGGATCGCACTACAGCGAGAGTTGGAGCCTCTCTGATACGGAATCGGCGACGCTCAATGACGGCGGCA
>JARLGS010000859.1 GCA_031292695.1 Mycobacterium sp.
CACCACGAACGTGCGCACGATCAGGGTGTCGATCAACAGGCCGACGCCGATGGTGGTGCCCACCTGCTCGATGCTCAGCACGTCGCTCGACAACATCGCAAACATGGTGATGCCGAAGACGATTCCCGCCGTGGTCACCACGCCACCGGTGCCACCAAAGGCCCGGACCATGCCGGTCTTCAGACCCCCGGACAGCTCTTCGCGCATCCGCATGGTCAGCAGCAGGTTGTAGTCGGCGCCCACCGCCACCAAGGCGATCAACGCGATCGACGGCACCGCCCAGTGCAGGTCCTTGCCCAGCAGGTCCTGCCAGATCAACGTGCTCACTCCGAGCGCCGAGGCGTAGGACACCACCACGGTGCCGATCACCACCGCGGCCGCCACCGGACTGCGCAGCATGACCAGGATGATCAGGAATACCAGCGTCAACGCGACGCCGGCCAGCAGCAGGAAGTCGTCGCCGACGTAGCCGCGCAGCTCGGCAGTACCGGTGCCAAAGCCGGTGACGTTGACGGTGTTCCGGAGCAGTGTGCCCTCTTTGGTCGCCTCCCGGACCGCGGCCAGGATCTGCGGTGAGCGCTGGGCACCGTCGGTGCCGAACACCTTTCCGTCGCCGTAGACCAGCAGTCGGGTCGACTGGCCGTCCGGCGCGAAGTACAGCCCGGCGGCACGCTGGAACCGCGGGTCCTGCCAGGCCCGTTGCGGCAGATAGAAGCCGCCCGCACCACTGTCCTGGAAGTCCGCCCGCACCCCGCGCAGGTAATCGGTCAGGCCGGAGAACATGGTTCGGGTCTCGCCGACGGTCTTGGTCAATTGCGTTGTCACCAAACCGAGTTGGTCCACCGCGGCCCGCATGGACCGCACCGATGTCTGGGCGCCGGCCAGCGACCGGGCCATCTCGGTGGTCCCGGCGCCGAAACCCACGGTGCTGTCGGTCAGGGTGGCGGTGGCCGCCACCACCGAATCCATCGGTTCGACGGCCTTGAGCACCAGTGCGCAGATGCCGTCGCCCGCGCAGTTCGGGTTCGCGTTGGTGAAGTTGCGCAGCGGGTCCAGATACTGCGACACCTGGGTGACGTTGTCCTGCAGTTGCCGCATGCCGGTGTGCATGACGTCGATGCCCGAGCCCAATTGCCCGAGCCCGCGCACGCTGCCACCCAACCCGTTCTGCAATTGCGTTATGGCCGAGGAGAAGTGGTCCAGGGTCGCGGACAGCTGGCTGACCGCGCCGAGCCGCTTGCTCAGCTGCGCCACCCCGTCGTCGAGCTGGTCGGCGATGACGCCGGCCTGGTCGGTCATCGCCGCCTGCTCGGGCAGCGTGCCCGCCGGCCGCGACGCCGATTGCACCATCCGGATACCGGGAATCTCCATGATCTTTCGGGTTACGCGCTCGATCGCGATGACCCCCGCCGGGTTGCGCAGATCGTGATCGGTCTGGATCGAGACGATCTCGGGCAACAGCCGATTGGGCGGAAAATGCCGATCCATAGCCTGGTACCCACGATTGGCGTGCGTGGTATCCGGTTGCGCGGCAAGCTCATCGAAGCCCAGCCGCACGCCGGCGAGCGGAATGGCACAGATCGCCAGGGCCAGCGCCGAGGCCACCAGCACCGGGCCCGGCCACCGGGCGACGACGGTACCGACCCGCCGCCAACCGCGACCGGGCACCGTCGCCACCGTCCGGCGTCGCGGCTGCGCCAGTCCGTGCCGGCCGGCGAGTCCGATGAGCGCCGGCAACAAGGTGAGCGAGGCGAGCATGCCGGTGAGAATGCCTATGCCGCAGGGCAATCCGGCGCTACGCAGCATTCCCACCTGAGCGAACAGCAGGCAGGACAAGGCCGCCGCGATGGTCAGGCCGGAGGCGGCGATCACCGGGGCCACGCTGCGGTTCGCGATCACCAGTGCGTCCTCGTGCCCGACGCCGGCCCGCCGCTGTTCGTGGTAGCGGCCCAGCAGGAAGATGCCGTAATCGGTTGCCGCACCGAGCACCAGCGCGGCCAGCAGCGACACCGAGAAGATCGACACTTCGATCAGGTCGCGTTCGCCGAGGAACGCCACCACGGCCCGCGCCACACCCAGGCCAAGCCCGACTGTGAGCAACGGGATCGCCGCGGTGACGACCGACCGGTACACGATGAACAGCAGCATCGCGATCAGCGCCACCGTGACCCCGGTGATCAGCAGCATCTGCTTGTCGATGGCGGTGAGCTCGTCGGCGATAGTGGCACCCGGCCCGGTGACGTAGGCGTGCAGCCCCGGCGGGGCCGGCCGATGAGCGACGATCCGGCGTACCGCATCCAGCGCTGCGTTGGCCTTCGCGGCGCCGAGCTCGCCGCGAATCCGCAGCATGGTGTAGACCGCCTTGCCGTCGGCACTTTGGGCGCCCGGCGCAGTCACGGGGTCGGACCACAGGTCCATCAGCGAGTCCAGGTCGGCCGGGTCGGCGCGCAACAGGGTCAGCAAGCGGTCGTAGTAGGCCCGCTCCGGCGCCCCGAGCGGATGGTCGCTTTCCAGCACCAGGTAGTTGAGGTTGCCGCCCGATCCGTCGTGGAACTGCTCCCCCATCCGCAGGCCCGCCACGTTCACCGGCGCGTCCGCGGGCAGGAACCCGCGAGCGTGGTTGTGCGCGGTGCTCTCCACCTGCGGAACCAGAAGATTGCCCGCCGCCGCGGCAAGTACCCACAACCCGATGACGAGCACGGCGAAGCGGCTACAAAATCTTGCGATGGCGTCCCACATGACATCCGAAACTACGAGCGAACAAGGCCCGCAATCGTCGTGCTGCGGGCGAGAGCCCACCTCCTACCGTAGTAGGACGCGCGAGCCGTCCCGCGGATGATGTGCAGTCGCCCGCGACCCCTCTACGCTGGCGGTATGTACCGGCTGCGTGACTACGCCCTGCGTCGTCGCGCCCTGGTGCCCTTTGACTACCCGTTAACCGTGCCGGCCGTGATGTGGACCGGCACGCTGCTCATCACCGCGACCGCTGCGGTGCAGCGGGATTTCAGCCGTCCCTGGCTGCTGGCCGGGGCTTGCCTGCTGGCGCTCACGCCGATCCTGTTTTTCCTCATCGTCGGGGTGAAGGCGATGCCGCTGGCCGCCGCCGCGTGCACTTTGACCGCGGTCACGCTGCTGCTGTCCTGGCCGGCGATCTTCCTGGACGCCGCACCGTTCTTGCTGATGTTCATGCTCGGTGAGGTCTTCGCACTGAGTTCGGTGCGCAACGGGCTGATCGCCGCCGCGGCGTCGGCTCTGCTGCTGGTCGTCGCCTCCCGCCTCGGACACCTGAGCACCTTCGTGCCATATCTGCTGTTCTTCCTCGCCGTGGCCGGGATGATCGGCCACATCCTGCAGCTGCAGCAGCGTCTTGTCCTGCAGGAGCGCGCGCGCCAAACCGCACTCACCGACCAGGCGACTGCCGACGAGCGCCGGCGCATCGCCCGCGAGATACACGACGTGATCGCCCATTCGCTGTCGGTGACCATGCTGCATCTCACCGGTGCTCGTCGGGCGCTGCAGCAGGACCACGACGTCGACGAAGCCGTCGACGGCCTGCTCGACGCCGAACGCCTTGGCCGGCAGGCGATGTCGGACATCCGCCGCACCGTCGGGCTGCTCGGCGCACGGGACGGCCAACCGGTCCGACTGACCCCGGAGCCCGGGATGGCCGACATCCCAGAACTGGTGTCGAGTTTCGCCACTGCCGGCCTGCGGGTGGATTCGCGCATCGACGACGCGCCCGACACCGTCACCGCCGGCGTCGGCCTGGCCTTGTACCGGGTCGCACAAGAGTCGTTGGCCAATATCGCCAAGCACGCGCCGGCATCGAATGCCGACCTGGAACTGCAGTTCGCGGCACACGAAGCGACCCTGACGGTGCGCAACGACCTGCCACCCGACGCCCGACGTCAGCGGCAACCCGGATCGGGCCTGTCCGGTATGCGGCAACGCGTCGAGGTACTCGACGGCCAGTTTCGGGCCGGCCCCGGTCCGGACGGCTGGACGGTGCAGGCGACTCTGCCGATCTCAACCACCGGCCCGCACTGTGCAATGCGCCGAAACCGGTTACGTCGCAAAGAGATCACTCATGACTGAAACCGGCGTGCTGTTGGTCGACGATCAGGAACTCGTGCGTTCGGGGTTGCGCCGGATACTGCGCCGGAAGGACGGATTCAACGTCGTCGGTGAGTGCGCCGACGGCGACGAGGTGCCCGGCGCGGTCGCCCGCTGCCAGCCGGATGTGGTCGTGATGGACCTGCGGATGAAACGGACGAGCGGTGTCGACGCGATCCGGGCGCTGCGTGCCGCCGATGGCCCGCCATCGTTGGCGCTCACCACTTTCGACGACGACGCCCTGCTGTCCGGGGCACTGCGCGCAGGCGCGTCGGGCTTCATTCTGAAGGACTCACCAGCCGAGGAGCTGATCCGGGCCGTGCATGCCGTCGCGCGCGGCGAGGCCTACCTGGACCCGGCGGTCACCGCCCGGGTGCTCACCGATTATCGGCGCGCACCCGGGGTAGCGTCGGCCGGGGTGGCCGACAAGCTCACCGCCCGCGAACTCGACGTGTTGCAACTGATGGGCGGCGGCGCGACCAACGCCGAGATCGCCGACCGCCTCGTCATCTCCGAGGTGACGGTGAAGAGTCACATCGGGCGCATCTTTACCAAACTCGACCTACGAGACCGAGCCGCGGCAATCGTCTACGCCTACGACCACGGCGTGGTCACGCCGAAATAGCTCGAGGCGCAAACCTATTCAGTGATTATTCGGTGACCACACCGCGCATGGCGTCGGCACCGAACATCGGCTCCATCATGGCCGAGAAGTCCGGGCCACGGCGCAGCATCTGACCGCCGTCGACGTTGATCAGCTGGCCCGTGATCCACTGAGAGGCATCGCTGAGCAGGAAGAGCGCCAGATTGGCGACGTCCTCGACCTCGCCGGCCCGGGGCAGCGGCGTGCAGACTTTGTAGTCCTCCCGCAACGGCTCGAATTCGAAGATGCTGGCCGCCACCAGGTCGGTGCGGATCAGGCCGGGACGGATGCTGTTGGCCCGCACCCACGAGGCACCGAGTTCATCCGCGGCCAGCTGCACCAGGTGATCCAGCGCCGACTTGGTCACGCCGTACGGCCCGAACCAGCGGTGGGTGTTGCTCGCCGCGATCGAGGAGATGCCGACGAACGAGCCGCCGCCCCCGCGCACCATCTCGCGTGCGGTGTGCTTGAGCACGTACATGCTGCCGTTGACGTTCAGGTCGACGGTCTGCCGCCACATTTCAGAATCCTGGTGCGTAACCGGTCCGACGGTCAGCGAGCCGCCGGCACAGTGCACGGCGCCGGACAACTTGCCGTTCCATGCCGCGGCTGCCGCGACGGCACGGACGACGTCGTCCTCGTTGGTGACGTCGGCGGTCTGGAACCGCACCGCCCCCGGCGCGCCGGGGGCGGAGATTTCTTCCGCGGCAGCCTGCAAGGTGGCCTCGGTGCGGCCGACGATCAGCGCGTTGCCACCGGCGGCGACCACCGCCTGGGCGATCCCCTTGCCGATCCCACTGCCACCGCCGGTGATCAGAACGGTCCGGTCCGTCAGCCAACCCTGGACTGGAAGCTGCACCGCGTACTCCTTAGGCAGATCGACAGGAACACGTCCTGTATACACTTTTTGAAAGTTGTACACAATGCTGGTCCCGGCCCATTTCGGAAATCAGACTCACGCGACAATTCACCTGGGTAACACCTCTGGCTGGGCGTACCCTGAGGTTCTACTGACGAAAGCTGAAGACATGGCCACCACCCTGATCCTCCGGCGGGTGATCGCCGTCGGCGGCTTTGCCATCGCGACCGTCGCCGCCCCCGCCCTCTTCACGCTCAGCGGCCCGGCCGCCACCTCGTTACAGCTGGACACCAAGTGTCCACCGGGTATGACGGCGGACCCCATCAGCGGGTCGTGCTCCGCGGGCAGCAACGACAACGCGCCCGCGCCCGTAGTGGCGCCGCCCAGAACCATGGGTTCGATCGACGGCATCCCCTGCACTGGTCGCAACAGCGGTGAGTGCATCGGCCTCGGAGAGAACCAGGCGCCCCAAGTCCAACCGCATTCATCGGTGGGTTCCAGCCCCTAGGCCGCACGCCGACTGGCCACCGCCCCATTCTGTAAATTGACTGTGCGAATCCGCCCAGCTCGATAGCGTGCCGGGCACCTGCCGACCCGGTGAGAGGACTTATTCAGATGGCGAATGCCATTACCCGCCAGCGTTCTTCCGGCCGCGCCGCGAGTTGGATCGCGGCCGGTGGACTACTGGTCGCCGTCGCGGCGCCGATGACACTCGCAGCACAAAGCCCCCAGCGCGCCGTCTCCGCCTGCGCGGCCGGCGAAGAGGACGATGTGTTCAGCGGCGAGTGCGTGCCCGTCACCGCACCGATGACCCAAACCAACACCGGCAACTACTCGGCCGATTTCTCGCCGACCGTCACCGGAGGCTCGGCAAACCCTGACATACCGGAGGTGGACGGCATTCCGTGTACCGGAGACAACACCGGCGAATGCATCGCCCTGGACATCAACCAGGTGCCGCAGGTCCAGCCGCACTCGTCGGTAAGTTCCAGCCCCTAGCCCCAGTCGCCTACAGTTGTGGGATGCCTGCAAAAACTGATCCCGCTGATATCGGCGATGTAGAGCCCCTGGCCGACAGCACCGCCCGTCAGGCCCGTCGCGTCGTCGCCGCGTACGCCAACGACGCCGACGAATGCCGGATGTTCCTGTCCATGCTGGGCATCGGGCCCACGAAAATCGACGCGTGACCTCCCGCGGAGGCAACGAAGCTTCTGCAGGTTCCGCCAAGCGTAAGAGTTCGGGCAAGAAATCCACCGTCGGCAATTCTGACTTCGTCGTGGTGGCCAACCGGCTGCCCGTCGACATGGAACGGCTGCCCGATGGTTCCATCACCTGGAAACGCAGCCCCGGCGGATTGGTGACCGCGCTGGAGCCACTGCTGCGCAAGCAGCGGGGCGCCTGGATCGGCTGGCCCGGCGTCGCCGACAGTGACGAAGAGCCGATCGCACAGGACGAGCTGACGCTGTGCCCGGTCAGCCTGTCGGCCGACGACATCGCCGAGTACTACGAGGGCTTCTCCAACGCGACGTTGTGGCCGCTGTACCACGACGTCATCGTCAAGCCCACTTACCACCGCCACTGGTGGGACGCCTACGTCGCGGTCAACCAGCGCTTCGCCGAGGCCACGGCCCGCACCGCGGCCCAGGGCGCGACCGTCTGGGTACAGGACTACCAACTGCAGCTGGTACCCAAGATGCTCCGGACGCTGCGGCCCGACCTGACCATCGGGTTCTTCCTGCACATCCCGTTCCCGCCCGTCGAGCTGTTCATGCAGATGCCGTGGCGCACCGAGATCATCGAGGGCCTGCTCGGCGCCGACCTGGTCGGGTTCCACCTGCCCGGGGGCGCACAGAACTTTCTGGTGCTGGCCCGCCGCCTGCTGGACGCCAACACCACCCGCCACACCATCGGCGTGCGATCCCGCTTCGGCGAGGTGACCATCGATTCCCGCACGGTCAGGGTCGGCGCCTTCCCCATCTCCATCGACTCAGCTGCCCTGGACGCCCAGGCCCGCAGCCGCAGCATCCGCCAGCGGGCCCGTCAGATCCGCGACGAACTGGGCAATCCACGCAAGATCATGCTCGGCGTCGACCGCCTGGACTACACCAAGGGCATCGACGTCCGGTTGCGCGCCTTTTCCGAACTGCTCGCGGAGGGCCGGGTGAACCGGCACGACATCGTGCTGGTGCAGCTGGCCACCCCCAGCCGCGAGCGGGTGGACAGCTACAAGGTCATGCGCGAGGACATCGAGCGCCAGGTCGGGCATATCAACGGCGAGTACAGCGAGGTCGGCCATGGAGTGGTGCAGTACCTGCACCGGCCGGTGGACCGCGAAGAGCTCATCGCCTTCTTTGTCGCCGCGGACGTCATGCTGGTGACCCCGTTGCGCGACGGCATGAACCTGGTCGCCAAGGAATACGTGGCCTGCCGCAGCGATCTCGGCGGCGCCCTGGTACTCAGCGAATTCACCGGTGCCGCAGAGGAATTGCGGCAGGCGTATCTGACCAACCCCCATCATCTGGACGGGGTGAAGGACGCGATCGCCGCAGCGCTGACCCAGTCACCGGAGGAGGGCCGGCGCCGCATGCGCGCCATGCGCCGTCAGGTGCTGGCCCACGACGTCGACCGCTGGGCCCGGGCCTTCCTGGACGCCCTGGCCCACACCCGCGACTGAGCCGCAGACTCGGCAAAAAACTTCGGGCCCCGAATTTCTTCGGGGCCCGAAATAGATCCAGCGTCTAGAAGATCGGCGTCATCTCATCGATCAACCACTTGCCGTCGATCTTGCGGTAGTCGACCTTCAGCCGGCTGCCCTCGTAATTGGGCTGCTTCTTCTCGTCGGTCAGGACCCGGTTGACGAATACCAGCACCGAACCCGAATCACGGTGTGCGGAAATCATTCCCGCGCCCACCACGCTCACCTGGCTGATCAGTTGACGCTTCACCGCATCGTTGAAGACGTGGTTCTTGGTTGTCAGTTCCTCGTACCGCTTCCGGAACGCCGGCGTCATCAGAGTCATCGCCTCAGTGCTGGACCGCTGCACGCTCTTCCACTCATAGCCCAGAATCTGCGGAACCGCGGTCTTGGCCAGGTCGGGCAGTTCAGCGGCGGTCTGCTGTTCGCCGGTCAGCTGCACGTGGCCCCAGTACTGCCAACCGCCCACGCCACCGAGCCCAACCACGCCCGCTGCCAGCACCGCGGCGAGCCCCGCAATCAACACGGTTGCCAACCGATTCATCAGTTGCCCCCGTCCGGGTACTTGATGTCGTAGGCGCTCATGTGGCCGTTGTCGTCCTCCCGGATGAAGACCCGCTGCCGGTACGGCGTCGACGGCTGATTCACCCCGTTCATATCGGTCAACGTGACCCGTACCGTCACCAGCACCTTCGCAATGTTCGAGGTGTTGTCGATGCTCTCCAGCGCGGCACCGGTGATGACCGCCTCCGAGTTGGCCTGGGTCTGCTTGAACAGATACTTCAGGTTGTCGGCGTTGTTGCTGGTGTTCATCATGTCGCGCAGCGGACCGGGGCCGATGCCGTTGACGAATCGATTCACGCTCTCGTCAACGGTGTTCTGCGTGTAACTGAACATGTTGACCACGGTCTGCTTCGCGGTGTCCACGAAATGCTGATCGCGATTCTGCGCGGCCTCGATCTTGCCGTTGCCACGCCACAGGAACCACGTGCCGCCGGCGAGCACGGCGACCAACACGGCCGCCACCGCCAAGCCCACGGTGGCCACCAGGGTCCGGTGCGGCTGCCGGCGCAGCACCTGCACGGGCACCGCAGGGCGGCCCACCTTCGCGGTTCCGGATTCGCCGGAAGTCTTGCCCGTCGAGGTCGGGATCGCCACGTCCAGTGCCGTCGGGGCCTTGGCGACGTCAACGGGACCGGCCGGCCGTGAGGCGCGCCTGCGCGCGCCACGACCCACCGGCAGCTCCGACGTTTCGTCCGTCGCAGCCGGTTCGTCAGTCATCAAACCTGCCTTGGATCCTTCATCAGGTCGACCCAGGACTCAGCAGAGTCGCTCTTGTCCGGGCCGGCATTGAACACACCGGTGCCACCGGCCGGGTCAGCGAAGACCCCTGTCTTCGAATCGTACGTGGTGCTCTTCAAATCCTTCGCCGCGCCAGCCTGCGGTTGACCGTCG
>JARLGS010000860.1 GCA_031292695.1 Mycobacterium sp.
CCGCCGCTGACGCGGCCTCGGCTGGCCCGATCCAGACGTCTTCCGGCTCTGTCGCCGTCGCCGTCTCCAAGGTCCAGACCGTGGCCGCCGCGGCTGACGCGGCCGCCGACACCACGTCGAGCACCGCTGTGACCGAGATCGTGGTCACCGGCTCGCGCATCCCACAGCCGAACCTCACCAGCGTCAGCCCGATCCAGGCGGTCAGTCACCAGGAATTCCAGCTCACCGGTCACACCGACGTCATCGATCTGCTGAACACGCTGCCGCAGAACTTCCAGAACAATAAGAATGACTTCTCCAACACCAGCAATCCGCTGAACGGTCCAGGCGGGGTCTCCACCGCCGACCTTCGCGGGCTTGGCCCGCAGCGGACCCTGGTGCTGGTCAACGGCCGGCGCCTTGGCATCGGCGATCCGGACACCGGGGACACCAATCCGGCCCCCGACCTCGACCAGATTCCGGTGGCGCTGATCGACCACGTCGAAGTGCTCACCGGCGGCGCGTCGGCGACGTACGGTTCGGACGCCGTGGCCGGCGTCGTCAACTTCATCATGAAGAAGGACTTCGAGGGCGTTCAGGTCGACGGCCAGTACGGCGGCGACCAGCACAGCAACGGCAACACCGCCATGCAGCAGGCGATCACCACCACCGGCGGCGGCCATCCGGCGACCGGCGACAAGTGGGACGGCCAGAACACCGACTTCTCGGTCGTGTTCGGCGCCAACGCGCCGGACGGCAAGGGCAACGTCACCGGCTACTTCGAGTTCAAGAACGCCGAGCCCGTGACCGAAGGCGATCGCGACTACTCGGGCTGCCTCCTGACCATCGGGCCGCCCGACCGGTGCTCCAACTCGAGCAATTCGAACCTGTTCACGGAGATCGCCCCCACCCCTGGAACCGTGTTCTCAGTGGTCGGAACCTCGTTTCTCCCCCGCCCGCAGCCTGGTTCGGTGCCGCCGGCGACCTTCAACTCCAGCCCGTACGAGTTCCTGTCGCGGCAGGACACCCGCTACCTCGGCGGCTTCTTCGCCCACTACGACATC
>JARLGS010000861.1 GCA_031292695.1 Mycobacterium sp.
GACAGGAGAAGGCATGTCACCCTCGTTCATGAAGAAGACCATGGTGTATCTCGGCCTGCTCGACGACGAGTACGACGAGTACGACGACCTGGAGGACCGGGCGCCGCGTGGGTTCTCGGCCGCCACGCGGGTCGAGCCCCGCACCCAGGACTACGAGCAGCCGGAGGAGTCCCAGTACAGCGGTGGCATGACCAGGGTCCGGACCATTCCCCGGGAGTCGGCCGTTCCCAGCCCCAGCCAGCCGAGGCCGGCACCGGGAAACGCGGCACCGCGGACTTCGTCGGTGCGGGCCGTGCCGGTCGATACCTCCATCAGCCCGTCGGGGTCCGCGCCATCGTCGGCCCGCGTGCACGTCGTGGCGCCGTCACGCTTCGGCGACGCCAAGGAGATCGCGGACCGCCTCAAGGACAACCGGCCGGTGATCGTGAACCTCCAGATGGCCGATCGCGACCTGCAGCGGCGGATGATCGACTTCTGCAGCGGTGTGACCTACGCCCTCAGCGGCGAGATGGAGAAGGTAGCCGACCAGGTGTTCCTGCTGGCGCCGACGAACGTCAAGGTCTCCGACGAGGAGCGTCAGCGCCTGGTAGAGCGCGGCTTCGGTCGCGACTAGACCCAGTACCCTCGCGGGCTGGTGAACATCTTCCATATTCTCGCGTGGCTGATCGAGGCCTACATCTGGTTGATCATGTTCCCGTACGCGATCCTGAGCTGGTTCCGGATCCGGCCGGACACGACGCTGTCCCGGATCCAGTACTTCCTGTACCAGGCGACTGAGCCCGTCCTACGCCCGGTGCGGCGGATCATCCGCCCGATGGCCGGGCTGGACTTCTCGTTCCTGGTGGTCATCCTGGTTGCGCAGATCGTGCTGATTCCGGTGCTGAGGGCCTGAGTGCCATAACTGGAATCGCAGGAGGGGATGGTTAGACTTGGCCGTCATGGACAATTCCCAAGCTCCCGCATCGATTCTCGACACGCTTCGCACCGTGGAGTTCCGCCTCGGTCTCAAGGGCTACAACGTCGATGAGGTCGATGAGTATCTGGACAAGGCGGCCCAGGAAGCGGAGGGGCTC
>JARLGS010000102.1 GCA_031292695.1 Mycobacterium sp.
CGTCCGGCGAGCGGTATTGGTCACTGGCCCGGGCCACGCCCTGCTTGTTCAAGGTATCCAGGTGAAAGTTCACATTGGCCTTGTTGCCGCCGCTCTGGCCGCTGCTGCGAACGATCCGGTAGCGCACCGCACTGACATCGAAGTAAGCCGTGCTGCCAGCAGAGGCGAACACCACCCGGGCCTCGAGCTCACCTCGGAAGCGACCCACCGAGCAGGAAAAATAATCGGTGCGACTGCCCTCCAGCAGTTCCGCCGGACTGGACTCCACCGCGTCGGCAGCGCTGGAGGACGCCAGTTTCTTATCGCTGGCGGCCGGCTCGGGCACCAGTTGAGCGCAAGCCGAGCCAATGCTGGAAACCAGCCCGGCACACACCAGCGCGCGGAACAATCCTTTAACTGCTCTCATCGTAAATTCCCTTTAAGCGAGTCGGAAATTCGAACCCGCTGTCACGGGCCGAGCAGGGCAAGGCGCTCGCCAGCCTTCCCCCCTGCCGACTCATCAAGCCAAAACCGCCGGGGCCGGACAAGAGCGGAACGGGCCTGTGGAGGGGGTGTTTTTTCTGGTCTTGATGTCGGTCTCAGGCCGGCTCTCAGGGTTGACGCCGCGCCGCGCCGAACAGATGGACACTCTGCAATTGGTCCTCCACCGCCACCAGGCGGATCGGCGCCGTACCGCCCGGCATGCTGACCCGGACTTCGCCGGCCTCGACCCAACCGGCCCGCCAGGCGGCACAGGCCACCGCGCTGGCACTGGTACCGGAGGACGCCGTCGGCCCTTCGCCGCGCTCGAACACCCGGGCCTGCAACTGCCCCGGCGCCACCCGGGCCGCCCATTGCAGATTCACCCCCGCCGCACAGGGCTCGCCAGTACCAACCGGTGGAGCGAAAGCAATGCGCGTCAAGCCAGGCGCCAGTGCCGGCTCGGCCATCTGCGCGTTGCTCGGCAGCAACGCCACCTCGTCGACCAGGGTCACACAATGCGGATTGCCGATGCGCACGAACTGGCTGTGCCGCCAGGCCGCATTCAGGCTCGACAAGGCCGCGACATGGCTCAACGGACGGCCATTCAA
>JARLGS010000862.1 GCA_031292695.1 Mycobacterium sp.
CGGCCTGGCCTACGACCACGGCTACGAGCGGGTATACGGGGCCGCCGACGCTCGGCGGGCGCTCAGCGAAGCCCGCCGCCGTGGCACCGGATGCCTATGTCTGACGATCGGCGCCGCTACCGATGTCGGGGAGCTCCGGCGGGTGTTCGGCAGTGCCGCTCACGCCACGTTGCCGCGGCCCAGCCAGCTCGGGGCAAGGGTCGGGCCGCTTTTCCGGTCAGCTCTACGGTCGGCGGAGGTCCGCCGGCAATCGTCCACTGACTGCAGGTCCACGCCACCCAGTGCGAAAGGAAGGCGCGTATGACGAGCCGGCATCCGGTCGGTCCGCGGCCCTACTACCTGGCGGTCGGGGATGAGGAACGCGTATTCAAGGCGGCCTATCGGCAGGGGCTGTCGATCCTGTTGAAGGGCCCGACAGGGTGCGGGAAGACGCGATTCGTCGAAGCAATGGCCCACGACCTCGACCGTCCACTGATCACGGTGGCCTGCCACGACGACCTCACGACGGCCGACCTGGTCGGGCGGTTTCTACTGCGCGGGGGCGAGACGGAGTGGGTTGACGGCCCGTTGACGCGGGCCGTGCGCGAGGGGGCCATCTGCTATCTCGACGAGGTCGTTGAGGCCCGCCAGGACACCACGGTCGTCCTGCACCCGTTGGCTGACCACCGGCGGCAGCTTCCGCTGGAGCGGGTCGGTGTCACACTCGACGCGGCCCCCGGTTTCTGTCTGGTGGTGTCATACAACCCTGGTTACCAGAGCGTGCTGAAGGACTTGAAGGACTCGACCCGGCAGCGCATGGTCGCTATCGAATTCGGTTTCCCGGCAGTCGATGTCGAGGAGAAGGTCGTCGCCCACGAGACGGGACTCGGCGCTGGGCAGGCCGCGCAACTGGTCGGCTTCGCTACGGCGATCCGCCGCCTGGATACGGCCGGCCTGCGCGAAGTGGCCTCCACTCGTGTGCTGATCGCAGCAGGCCGCTTGATCGCCGACGGTCTGAGTGCGCGGGTGGCTGCGCGGGCGGCCATCGCGGGGCCGCTGTCCGACGATCCGGCCGTCGCGGCCGGGCTGGACGAGATGTTCGCGGTCTATTTCCTCGAATCATGAGCGAGTTTCATTGACGCTGTGCGACTGCCCAGCTAGGGTCAGAACAAATATTAGGTTTTATCTCCAGGCGGAGGTGGTATGTCCTACGAGAGCACCGCACAACCCATAAAGATCGGTTATCTCATGGACTTTCGCCTGCCGGATGCCTATCCGGCGGAGATGAAACTCGACTTCTTCCAGCCGTTCGAGCTGGTGTTTTCCAAAGCTCTTGAAGAGGGCCTCATCGACCGGCGGGTCGAGATCGTCTACAAGGAAGTCGAGGGTCTACCGAAGGGAACCGTCAAGGCTGTCATCGATGCGTTCGGCGAACTCGTCGACGAGGGCTGCCTTGCGGTGTTCGGTCCCCACATCACCGATAACGCCGTCCCCACCAGAGAGGCGATCGAGCAGCGGTTCCGCGTCCCGGCACTCAGCGTGACGGGCAGCGACGACTGGCTTGGCGAGTGGACGTTCTCGTTCCCGCAGGGCTCGCTGACCGATGAGCCGATCTTCTGGGCGGATCTGCTGGCCAAAGGTGGGCACACCGAGGTCGGTGTGCTCATCGAAAACTCCCTGGTCGGTGATAGCTACCTGAGCAATTTCCGTAGCGCATGTCACCGCAAAGGAATTCGCATTGTCGCGGAGGCGAAGATCGCCCAGACCGCACAGAACATCAACGAAGTGACGAAAATCATGTACGACGCGAAGCCAAGTGCATTGGTGCACTGCGGCTTCGGGTTCGGCATCGTATTCCTCAACGCGGCACTGCAGGCGCTCGACTGGGATCCACCGAGGTTCACCAGCACCGCCTTCCAGAACGCGTGGATCAACCCGATCATGTGGCAGGCGTTCACGGGGTGGACCGGCATCGATCAGTACGACGATGCCAATCAGGTTGGTCAGCAGTTCCTGGACAACTATGAGCAGGCTTACGGCCGCCGGCCCGAATACTGTGTGCCGGTGGTGAACTGCGACGTCGCCACTGCCCTGCTGCGTGCGTTCACCGACGCGCGCCCATTGAGCCCCCGGGGCGTCAAGGAGGCTCTGGAGCGGGTCAAGATGATGCCGGCGGCGTCCGGCGCACCGGGCACCCGGGTGTCGTTCGGCAATTGGACCCGGCGCGCCTGGATGGGTGCGGGATACCTCGTCGCGCGGCAACTTGACGCCGACGGCATCAATTCGCATCTTGTCCACCGCTTCGGCGAGGCGTGACCCGTGACCTCCGTTGATACGAAATCCGCGCCACCACAGCGACGTTCGGCATGGCCGGTCATCTGGTCGGTGGTCATCGTCGCGCTGGTCGCGGTCATCGCCCACTACGCCCGGCCGGGGGCGGTATCGCCCCGAATCCGTAACCCACACGTCGTCGGTGAGCCTCGGCCGGTCGACTTCCTGTTCGGGTTCGACCATTGGATCACCGTTTGGCAGATCTTCACGATCTTCTCGGTGCCCGCACTCGTCGTCGTCTGTGTCCTGGCGTGGCGGCGTAACCCGGGCAGTCCGATCGTGCTGATGGCATTCATCACGACCGCAATCGTCTGGCAGGACCCCTTCATGAACTGGGCGCCGTATGCGGTCTACAACCCAGCGCTGTGGCACTGGCCGGAGGACTGGCCGTGGGTGTCGCTGTCACCCACTGTCGAGCCGTTCATCGTCATCGGCTACGTGATGTTCCAGTTCGGTCCGTACTTTCCGGCAGTCTGGATTCTGCGAAAGCTCCAGGCCCGCAAGTCTGTGGACTCGTTCGTCTGGCGGCATCCGCTGGTGACCCTGGGCTGCTTCATCTTCGGAATCGGCTTCCTGTTCGACATGATGCTGGAGCTAACCCTGGTGCGCACCGGGCTGTATATCTACTCGCAGGTCATTCCGTTCGGGTCCATCTTCACCGGCACCCCGTTCCAGTTCCCGCTGCTGTGGGAGTCGACGATGGTCACCTTCGTCATGATCCCCGCGGGCATCCTGGTCTACCGCGATGACACCGGCCGCACGGTGGCCGAGAAGCTGTCGCAACGGGCCCGCATTTTCGCCGCGCACCCGACGCTGGGCATGTTCACCGTCATGTTCGTCATCGTCAACATCGCGTACATCTGTTACGGCGTCGGCTTCACCGCGATCCGGGTATCGGGTGCCGCGACGTCCGTGGCCTGTCCATGGCCCTATCCGGAAGCCAAAGTGTATGACCCGCAGGGCTATTACGAAGCGAACGGTCAGCAGGGCCCCTACTCGGTGGGCATCATGTCCACGTGGATGAGCGGCATCCCGAACGGCCGCCCAGACGTCCAGTTGGGCGCGAGGAGTGACCGGTGCGCGCCGTCGGGGCAGCATGGCTGAGCCGCGAAGCGTCGTCATCACCGGCGCATCTCGGGGGCTGGGCTTCGCCTCGGCGGTCCGGCTGTATCACGACGGCTGGCGGGTCGTCGCCGCGATGCGCACACCGGATGCCGGGCTGGCGCGTCTGCGCGCAGCCACCAATGCACGCGACGACGACCCGCGGCTGATCGGCGTGCAGCTGGACCTGCAGGACCGGGAGTCGATCGCCTCGGCGGCCAAGGCCGTCGACGACGCCGTCGGCGCCCCGTACGCGTTGGTGCACAATGCCGGGATCTCCGCCGCCGGCATGGTCGAGGAGGCGCCGATCGAATTGTGGGACCAGATGCTTGCCACCCACGTGACCGGTCCCGTCGCCCTGACGAAGGCGCTGTTGCCGTCGATGCGCGAGGCCGGGCGGGGCCGGATCGTGATGATCTCCAGCCAGGGCGGCGTGCGCGGAATGCCCACCATTGCAGCGTATTCGGCAGCCAAGGGTGCGCTGGAACGCTGGGCGGAGTCGCTGGCGGGTGAGGTCGCGCCATTCGGGCTGGGCGTCACGGTCCTGGTCACCGGCACCTTTGACACGGACATCATCACCGATGCCGGCACGACCGATCACCGCGACTTCGACGGTCCCTATGCGCCGCATCACCGCACCATCGACCGCCGCGGCCGGGCCGCGATGCGCATGGCTCAGCCTCCCGAGCGCTTTGCCCATGCGCTGGCTGCCGCGTTGGAGGACGGCGGGCCCTTCACCAAGCACCCGGTGGGCGTTGACGCACGAATGCTGTTGCTGTTCAACAGGATTCTGCCGCCAGCGGGTGTGTATCAGATGGTGCGGATGGCGATGGGCTTGCCGCGTCAGGGCACGCTGCGGCCGGGCGTGATCCACCTGACGGCCGGGCAGCGGGCCATGGTGCTCGCCGCCCGCGTGCTGCCGGCCACTGTCCTTCAGCGCATCGCTGTGATAGCGATGCGCCTTTCGTCCAACAAGAACACCGCCGGGAGCGAGGATCATGGCTGAGTCACGCATGCTGATCGACGGCAAGCTCGTCGACGGTGCGGCGGGCACGTTCGCCAACATCAACCCGGCCACCGAGGAGGTGATCGGGGTGACCGCCGACGCCTCGAAAGCGGACATGCATCGGGCGATTGATGCGGCGCGGAGCGCGTTCGATCAGACCGACTGGTCTGCCAATCCGGCGTTTCGCCAGCGATGTCTGCAGCAATTGCAGGATGCCCTGGAAGCCGAAAAGGAGGACCTGCGTGAGGAGCTCATCCTCGAGGCGGGTTGTCCGCGGGCCATCACCTACGGCCCGCAACTCGACGCGCCGCTCTCGGACGCGCTGAGGTACCCGATCCAGCTCATCGACGAGTACGCGTGGGAGACGGACCTGGGTGACACCTTCGTGGCGCTCACCGGCCAGCTGACGACCCGCAAGGTGTGGCGCGAGCCGGTCGGGGTGGTCGGCGCGATCACGCCGTGGAACTTCCCATTCGAGGTCAGCATCCACAAGCTCGCCCAGGCCTTGGCCACGGGAAACACCGTGGTGCTCAAGCCGGCACCAGACACCCCGTTCCACGCCACCCGGCTGGGCCGGCTGATCGCCGAGTCGACCGACATCCCCGACGGTGTGGTGAACGTGGTGACCGCATCGGATCACCTTGTGGGGGAGGAACTCACGCTGTCGCCGAAGGTCGACATGATTTCCTTCACGGGTTCGACGCCGGTCGGCGTGCGGATCATGGAAAAGGGCGCAGCCACCATGAAGCGCCTGTTCCTGGAGCTCGGTGGCAAGTCGGCGACCATCGTTCTCGAGGATGCCGACTTCGGCTTGGCCTGCGCGATCGGCATTGCGCCGTGCATGCACGCTGGCCAGGGCTGCGCCAACCCCACCAGGATGCTCCTGCCACGGTCGCGGTACGACGAGGGCGTCGCAATCCTCAAGGCGATCTACGAGAACGTCGCCCCCGGCGATCCGCAGGACGCCGCCACCCTGTGCGGTCCGGTCATCTCGGCCAAGCAACGCAGTCGCGTGCTGTCCTACATCCAGCAGGGCATCGACGAGGGCGCCACCTGCCTCGTGGGTGGAGTCGAGCCGCCGGCCGGATTCGGCAGTGGGTTCTGGGTCCGGCCAACGCTTTTCGTCGATGTCGACAACTCGATGACCATCGCGCAGGAGGAAATCTTCGGGCCCGTGCTGGTCGTCATCCCGTTCGACGACGAGGACGACGCCGTCCGGATCGCCAACGACAGCAGGTATGGGCTGGCCGGCAACGTGATGTCGGGCTCGGTCGAGCGTTCGCTCGCGGTGGCACGGCGGTTACGGGCGGGGTTCGTCGGCCTCAACGGAACGGCGCCCTACGGTGCCGATTCGCCCTTCGGTGGCTACAAGGCCAGCGGCGTGGGCCGGCAGAACGGCCGCGCAGGTTTCGACCAGTACACCGAGATCAAGTCCGTGTCCTACCCGGCTGCCACGCAGTAAGGAGCTCCCATGCAATTGTTCGACGACCTCGAGGATTTCGGCGCGTTCGACGACGTCGTGTCGGGCAACGTCCGCGATCCCTACACGGAGCTGGCGCGGTTGCGCCGTGAGGAGGGCATTCAGCGCATCGACATGTCGGTGATGCCCGGCGATGCCGGCAAGCCGCTGTTCATCGTGTACCGGCATGAAGACATCGCCACGATGCTGCGCGACAACGACACGTTCTCGTCGGCCATCGTGATCCAGGCTTTCGGTGATGTGCTGGGCCACCGGGTGATGCTGGGTATGGACGAGCCTGAGCACGGCAGACACCGAGCCTTGGTGTCAAAGGCGTTCTCGCAGAAGGCTCTGGCCCGGTGGGAGGAGAACCTGGTCGGACGCGTCGGCAACGACCTGATCGACCAGCTCGCCAACAAGGGGCGTGCGGACCTGGTCAAGGAGTTCAACTTCCCGTACCCGGCCCGCATCATCGCCGGTCTGTTGGGCCTGCCGGAGGAGGACTTCCCGCAGTTTCAGCGCTGGTCTATTTCGCTGCTGTCGTTCACCATCAACCCCGAACGCGGCAAGGAGGCATCGAAGGCGTTGGAGCAGTACTTCGCGCCCATCCTGGCCGCCCGGCGGGACGAACCGCACGACGATCTGATCAGCAGTCTCGCCACAGCGGAGATCGATGGCGAAAAGCTCTCGGACGACGAGATCTTCTCGTTCCTGCGGTTGCTGCTGCCGGCCGGCGTAGAGACGACATACCGCTCGCTGGGCAACCTGTTGATGGGGCTGCTGACGCACCCGGATCAGCTCGACGCGGTTCGCGCTGACCGGTCGCTGATTCCGCAGGCGATCGAGGAAGCAGTGCGCTGGGAGGCGCCGTTGTTGACTATCACGCGGGTCGCGAGTTGCGATACCCGACTCGGTGGTGTCGACATCCCGGCGGGCTCGTCCGTGATGCCGATGCTGGGCGCGGCCAACCGCCAGGAGGACCGCTACCCCGATCCCGACCAGTTCGATATCTTCCGCACCGCACGCACACCCATCTCGTGGGGTCATGGCGCACACGTGTGCCTGGGGATGCACCTGGCCCGGCTGGAGATGCGGGTCGCGCTCAACCTGCTGTTCGACCGCTTGCCCAACTTGCGGCTGAATCCCGACGGCGGTGACTCGCACATCCGCGGCCAGGTCTTCCGGTCGCCGACCACATTGCCGGTGCTGTTCGGATGAGCGATGAGGAGTGCATTGTGACCGACCTGGAGTCGACCAACTACTTCACTGATCAGTCGCTGGTCGGTGATCCCTACCCGTATTTCGACGAGCTGCGCGCCAGATGCCCGGTCCTTGATCAGCCGCATCAAGGCGTGCTTGCTGTCTCCGGGCACGCGGAGGCGCTCGCCGTGTACAAGGACGCGGCGTTCTCCGCCTGCGTGTCGGTGGCCGGCCCGTTTTCCGGTCTACCGTTCGAGCCGACCGGAGACGACATCAGCGCACTGATCGAGCAGCACCGCGACCAGATCCCGATGAGCGAACACATCGTGACCCAGGATGCGCCGCAACACACCCACACCCGCGGCCTGCTGAGCCGGCTGCTGACTCCCAAGCGGCTCAGCGAGAACGAGGAGTTCATGTGGCGCCTGGCCGACGAGCAGCTGGATCGGTTCGTGCAGCGAGGATCCTGCGAATTCCTCACCGAATATGCGCGCCCCTTCAGCGGTCTCGTCATCGTGGATTTGTTGGGCATTCCCGTCGAGGACCACCATGAATTCGTCGCCGCGTTCGACGGACAGGTGGTCGGGGACGTGGACGACGACAGCATCTCCCGGGCCCACAACCCGCTGGAACTGCTGAACGAAAAGTTCTGCGAGTACATCACCGAACGCCGCAGGGAGCCCCGCGAGGACGTGCTCACGGAGTTGTCTCAGGCGAAATACCCGGATGGGTCCACGCCCGACATCGACGCCGTGGTCCGGCTGGCCACCTTCGTGTTCGCCGCCGGCCAGGAGACGACGACGAAGCTACTCGGCGCCGCGCTGCAGGTGCTCGCCGAGCGGCCCGACCTCGCGGACTTGTTGCGAGCCGACCGGACGTTGATACCGGCCTTCCTGGAGGAGACGCTCCGGCTGGAAAGCCCGGTGAAGTCACACTTCCGGTTGGCGCGGACGACGACTGAGGTGGGCGACGTCAAGATCGCCGCCGGCTCGACGGTGATGCTGCTACCGGGCGCCAGCAACCGTGATGACCGAAAGTTCCAGAACCCCAATGAGTTCCAGGTCAACCGGCCGAACGTCCGGGAGCACATCGCGTTCGGCCGGGGCAGCCATTCCTGCCCTGGTGCGCCACTGGCCCGCGCAGAGGGCCGGATCTCGCTGAATCGCATCCTTGACCGCGTGACCGACATCCGCGCAGACGATGAGCGGCATGGCCCCGCCGGCGCGCGTCATTACTCGTACGAACCGACCTGGCAGATGCGGGGCCTCACCGAATTGCACCTGCGGTTCATGGCCACCGCCGATCCTCGAAATGGGTGACAGGACCGAATCAGGCCACCGCGCCGCGCGAGTACACCGCCGTCCCAGAGATGATCGTCGCTGACACCATCTCGGCGGCAAGTGAGGCAAGCGCTTCGTCGGGTCCCGGCGTCAGGATGCACACGTCGCCCGGTTGGCCCGGCGCGATGGTGCGCGGCCGGGCCGGGGCGTCCGCGTGGCCGAGAAACATCGTGACGGCCTCAGCGGCGCTTACTGTTTCGTTCGGACTCAGGAAGTCGCCCGCCGGGGTTCGGCGGGTGGTTGCGGCGCGCATGGCCGCCCACGGGTCGGTGTGGCCGAATGGTGCGTCGGTGGAGAAGGCGACCGGTATCCCGCGCCCGCGCAGGGAGGCCACCCGCCAGAGCTCATGGTGCTCATTCGCGGGGATGTCGGCCAGATAGAAATCGCCGCGCTCGGCGATGAAGTTGGGCTGCGTGACCACCGTAACACCCAGCTCCGCCAACGGATTGAGGCAGTCGTCGGGAACCACCGCGGCGTGTTCGATGCGGTCTGACGGGTGCGGGCCCGCCACTTGCAGGGCGCCCATCGCGACCACCAGCTGCGCTGCCGTCACGCAGTGCACCGCCACGGACCGACCCTGCTGGTGCGCCTCACGGGTGAGGTCGGCGAGCAGGTCGAGATCCAAGCGGTCGTCGTCAAGAATCATCTTGACCGGGCCGATGGTCAACCCGGGCGCACTTTCGGTACCCGGGGATGCCATGCAGTGCAACCGTTGCCGCAACCTGCCGGACGTGGTGAACGACGCGAGCGCGGCAATGTCGGCAGTGCCGTGGCCCGGGGTGGCCTCCGTGATGCCGGTGACCCCGAACGACGCGAGCTGCCCGGACAGGCGATCGATACCCAGCTCACGCGGCCACAGCCCATCGGTACGGAACAATCGCCCGTCTGGGTGATCGGTCTGGCCGATTCGTTGCAGGCCAATCGAATTGACAAACCACATGGCACCGCTGTTGTGCTGTACGCGGAGCGGCACCAGCGGCGAAAGCGCATCCAGTGCGTGCCGGTCGAGCGGACCGGCGACCGACTCGTGGTAACCGACCGCGCGAATCCAGCCGTCGGGCCCCGGGGTGGCGGTCGTCAGCGCCAGTGCGAAATCGCGTGCGGCGCGGACCTGTGGCGGACCGACGGTCACCGAGTCCATGGCGGCGGCCGCGGCCCGAAGGTGCAGGTGATGGTCATGCAGTCCGGGTATCACGGTGCCCAGCCCTGCATCGACGATCTCCTCGCCGGGCGCAGGCGCCAACGCATCGGCAACCTCGGTGATGGCGTCGCCCAGCCGGATATCGACGACCCGACCGTCGAGCAGCGATGCACGTTGGATCAGCATGGCACCGATTGCCGCTCCGCCACGATGCGGGCCACCGCGGCATTATCGGCACCCAATAGCCCAGCTGAGCAAGGGATTTCGGGCTGGGTCAATGGTTCTTCGGTGCCGGGGCCCTCGGCCAGGGAGCGAGGGAGCCCGGCGTAGTGGGCCGCGACGGCGGCCATCGAAATCTCGATCAGTTCACCGCCTCCGCGTGCCCGCGATGCGGTGACCTGCCGAGCCGCTTCCAGCCCGGTCAACGGGTCGGCGATCGCATCGCCGCAGAACACCGGTTCCGTATCACCCGCGACCAATCCGCCGGAAACTGCGGCGTCGTCGCCGAAGGCCACCAGACCGGCGTGCGCGTCGTCGGCGCCGTGACCGGTGATGCGAACCCAGACCTTGCCGGGCCGCGCAGGGACGTCGTAGGGGCCAAGCCCGCGCCGGGAAAGAGCCGCCGGCCGGGACCCCTCCAAAACCACGTCGGCCACCGACAACAGCGCGTGCAACCGTCGAGTGTCAGAGTCGAAATCCGTGCCGCAGAGCAGCTTTCCGCCGTTCATCCAGTCGAAGAACGCTCGATTGCCCGCGCGCGTGCCATCGGGCCGGCGGGGGCTTTCGACTTTGACCACCACCGCACCGGTTTGCCGCAGCAACTGAGCGCACAACGGGCCGGCCCACATGGAGGTCAGGTCGACGACGAGCGCGCGCGACCCGGGCCTGGGCTTGCTCACCGGCCAGTTGCGATGAATCCGGGGCGCGGCGGCGGCCGTCTCGCCCAGCGTCGCGGCCGGCAGATCGAGCAATCGCGCCCGAGCGGTGGCCTCCGCGGCGGTTTGCCCGGCGGC
>JARLGS010000863.1 GCA_031292695.1 Mycobacterium sp.
GGACATTGCCCGTCAGGTGTTCGTGCTGTCCGGCCATGACCCGAACAGGGTGGCGGAAGTCAGTACAGATCAATACTTTGCTTCTGCGACAGAACCGGTGGCGCCGAGGCCACGCAACAGTGTCCTGGATAACAGCAAGATCGTTGAGTTGGGATTCGTTCCTGAGGCAGCTGAGGAAACATTGGTGCGCTATCTGGGAACTAGTGCGGCTGTGTCGACGAAACCGGTGTTCCGGAAAGAGAAATAGCAGGCCGGCATGCTCAGTCACCGATCCGCGGCTACCCGCGGAGTGGGACCGGCATCCTGACGCGCGCGCCTACGTGTGAGATGGTCGGACTATGAACGGCACCGATCTCAGCCCCGCCTCCTTGCGCGAAGCCTTCGGCCATTTCCCGATCGGCGTCATCGCCATCGCGGCAGAAGTTGAGGGCATCAAGGTGGGCCTGGCCGCCAGCACCTTTGTGCCGGTCTCGCTGGACCCGCCGCTGGTGTCGTTCTGCGTGCAGAACACCTCGACCACCTGGCCCAGGCTCAAGGATCTGCCGGCGCTGGGCATCAGCGTGCTCGGCCGACAGCACGATCAGGCGGCACGCACCCTGGCCGCCAAGACCGGTGACCGGTTCGCCGGCATGGAGACCGAGTCGCGCGAGAACGGCGCACTGTTCATCCACGGCACCAGTGTGTGGCTGGAAACCTCAATTGCTCAGCTGGTCCCGGCGGGCGACCACACCATCGTCGTCCTGGCCATCAGCGACATCGTGATCAACCCCGACGTCGAGCCGATGGTCTTTCACCGCAGCGCATTCCGTCGTCTGGAAGCCTGAGCCAAGTTTGGTTCAGGGCTTGGCGGCGAGCTCCTGTCGGTACCCGTCAACCCGCTGTTCGAGCTCGGTGGCGTCGGCCGGCCTGCCTTCTTTGCGGGCCAGCTCGGCGCGCGCCGAGAGTTCGCGGATCGCGGTCCGAATGTCGTTGACGCTCTTCGTTTCTGAGTGGCTCATCTGGCTGCCTTTCATCGCGGATTGGCTGCTTCCACGAGACTACGCCGGTACCGCACCGCTCCGACCGGATATGCACCACCACGACGGTGCACTCGGCGCGCGAAAGACCGACTCGTGACGACCTGAGTGCACCCTCGTCGCAGCGGCGCTACCGGCGGAACAGCTTGTTACCCAGCCAGACGATCGGGTCGTACTTGCGGTCGACCACGCGCTCCTTCATCGGGATCAGCGCGTTGTCGGTGATCTTGATGTGCTCGGGGCACACCTCGGTGCAGCACTTGGTGATGTTGCAGTAGCCCAGGCCGAACTCGTCCTGCGCCATGTCCTTGCGGTCCAGGGTGTCCAGCGGGTGCATGTCCAGCTCGGCGACCCGCATGAGATACCGCGGCCCGGCGAACGCCTGCTTGTTCTCTTCGTGGTCGCGCACCACGTGGCAGGTGTTCTGGCACAGGAAGCACTCGATGCACTTGCGGAACTCCTGCGAGCGCTCCACGTCCTCCTGCTGCATCCGGTACTCGCCGGGCTTGAGGTCCTTGGGCGGCGCGAAAGACGGGATTTGGCGCGCCTTTTCGTAGTTGAACGACACGTCGGTGACGAGGTCGCGCACCACCGGGAACGCCCGCAGCGGGGTGACCGTCACCGTCTCGGCCGGGTCGAACGTGGACATCCGGGTCATGCACATCAACCGCGGCCGGCCGTTGACCTCCGCCGAACACGAACCGCACTTGCCGGCCTTGCAGTTCCACCGCACCGCCAGATCGGTGGCCTGGGTGGCCTGGATGCGGTGGATGATGTCGAGCACCACCTCACCCTCGTTGACCTCGACTTTGAAGTCGTCGAGACCGCCGCCGGTGTCGTCACCGCGCCAGACCCGCAGGTGGGCTTGGTAGCTCGTGCTCATCGGCTAGCTCCGTTCCGGGTAGGTGGCCAGTTCGGCGTCGCTGTAGTACTTCTCCAGCTCGGACAACTCAAAGCACGCCTGCAGTTCGGCGGGCATCGGTAGTTGCTGCTCCGGGGTGACGGTGACGTTCGGGACGATCGGATCGCCGCCGCCGGCCCGGCACACCAGCAGGGTGTTGCGCCAGTGGGGGTCCATCTCCGGGTGGTCGTCGCGGGTGTGGCCACCGCGGCTTTCGGTGCGGGCCAGCGCGGCCATCGCGACGCATTCGCTGACCAGCAGCATGTTGCGCATGTCGACGGCCAGGTGCCAGCCGGGGTTGAACTGCCGGTGGCCCTCGACGGTGATGTTGTGCATGCGGTGCTTCAGCTCGTCGAGCTTCAGCAGTGCCTGCTCGATCTCATCCTTGGTCCGGATGATGCCCACGAGGTCGTTCATCGACTGCTGCAGCTCGGTGTGCAGGGTGTACGGGTTCTCTGCGCCGGGGTGCTCATCGAAGGGCGCCAACGCTTCCCGGGCCGCGGTCGCCAGGGCGTCATCCGAGACCGCCGGCCGCGCCGGCAGCGCCTTGACGTAGTGCGCCGCGCCGAGGCCGGCCCGCCGGCCGAACACCAGCAGGTCCGACAGCGAGTTGCCGCCGAGCCGGTTCGAGCCGTGCATACCGCCGGAGCATTCACCCGCGGCGAACAGGCCGGGCGTGCGGGCCGCGCCGGTATCCGGATCGACCTCGATGCCACCCATGACGTAGTGGCAGGTCGGGCCGACCTCCATCTCGTCCTTGGTGATGTCGACCTCGGCCAGCTCCATGAACTGGTGGTACATCGACGGCAGCCGCTTCTTGATCTCCTCGGTGGGGATGCGGGAAGCGATGTCCAGGTACACGCCTCCGTGCGGGGTGCCGCGGCCGGCCTTCACCTCGGAGTTGATGGCGCGGGCCACCTCGTCGCGGGGGAGCAGGTCAGGGGTGCGGCGGGCGGAGTCGTTGTCCTTGAGCCACTGGTCGGCTTCTTCCTCGGTTTCGGCGTACTGGCCCTTGAACACCGCGGGGATGTAGTCGAACATGAACCGCTTGCCTTCGGAGTTCTTCAGCACTCCGCCGTCACCGCGCACACCCTCGGTGACCAGGATGCCCTTGACCGACGGCGGCCAGACCATGCCGGTCGGGTGGAACTGGATGAACTCCATGTTGATCAGCGTCGCGCCGGCGCGCAGCGCCAGGGCGTGCCCATCGCCGGTGTACTCCCAGGAGTTCGACGACACCTTGAACGACTTGCCGATACCCCCGGTGGCCAGCACCACCGCGGGGGCCTCGAACAGGACAAAACGGCCCGACTCGCGCCAGTAGCCGAACGCGCCGGCGATCTTGTCGCCATCTTTGATCAGCTCGGTGATGGTGCACTCGTGGAACACCTTGATCCGGGCCTCGTAGTCACCGGTCTCGGCGAAGTCCTCCTGCTGCAGCGAGACGATCTTCTGCTGCATGGTCCGGATGATCTCCAGGCCGGTGCGGTCACCGACGTGCGCCAGTCGCGGGTAGGTGTGACCACCGAAGTTGCGCTGGCTGATCCGGCCGTCCTTGGTCCGGTCGAACAGCGCGCCGTAGGTCTCCAGCTCCCAGACCCGGTCGGGGGCCTCCTTGGCGTGCAGCTCGGCCATGCGCCAGTTGTTCAGGAACTTGCCGCCGCGCATGGTGTCACCGAAGTGCACCTTCCAGTTGTCCTTCTCGTTGGCGTTGCGCATCGAGGCGGCACAACCGCCCTCGGCCATCACGGTGTGGGCCTTTCCGAACAGCGACTTGCACACCACCGCCACGCGCAGACCCTGCTCCCGGGCCTCGATGACGGCGCGCAGTCCCGCCCCGCCGGCGCCGATCACGACCACGTCGTATTCGTGCCGTTCGAGTTCAGCCATGAAATAACTCCAAGCAGTAGTGAATAGCGTTGAAAATCAAGAGGTTTGGTTCAGCCGACGAAACGCAGGTCGCTGATGACACCGCTGGAGACCAGGGCCACGTAGGCGTCGGTGAACATCAGGGTGCCCAGGGTGATCCACGCGAACAGCTTGTGCCGCGTGTTGATCCTGCTGACCTGGGTCCAGATCCAGTACCGCACAGGGTGTTTGGAGAAGTGCTTGAGGCGGCCACCGGTGACGTGCCGGCAGGAGTGGCAGGACAGCGTGTAGACCCAGAGCATGATCACGTTTCCGAGCAGCACGATGTTGCCCAGCCCGAAACCGAAACCGCTGGCGGTCTTGTCGGACTGGAACGCCACGATCGCGTCGTACGTGTTGATCACCGAGATGATGCCGGCGATGTAGAAGAAGTACCGGTGGGAGTTCTGGATGATCAGCGGGAGCCGGGTCTCGCCGGTGTATTTGGCGTGCGGTTCGGCGACGGCGCAGGCGGTGGGGGACTGCCACACGGTGCGGTAGTAGGCGCCGCGGTAGTAGTAGCAGGTCAGCCGGAACAGCAACAGGAACGGCAGCGATAGGGCCGCGTAGGGAATCAAGGACAGTGGCCCGTCGGCGGGCAGGATCTGCGGCCAGAAGTCGCTGGCCGCACCGCAGTTGACGCTCAGACACGGTGAGTAGAACGGCGTCAGGTAGTGGTAGGCGGGAACGTAGAAGAAGTCCCGCTGGAAGGCACGGGCCGTCGCATAGACGATGAACGCCAGGAACCCGAGATCGATGAGAATCGGGGATTTGAGCCAGTTGTCGGTCCGCAGCGTGCGCTGCGGAATCTGCGCACGCGTGGGGGAGAAGACGCCGGTCCCGGGACGGTTTGCGGCGGGTGCGCTCACGAAGAATGCCTCGATTCCGGTTGCGGTCGGGCTGGCCTGTGTAGTTAGGAGTCCGAGCGGGTGGGTGGGGTGTTGCAGTGGGCACGACGGGCGGCCGTGCCCACCTTGACGATCAGCCTCCGACGCCGCCGTCGGGGACGTCGCGCCAGAAGTCGCTGGAGTAGTCGTGATCGGGGATCGCGATCTTCTCGCTGGTGTGCTGGTGCTTGATGCCGCGGCTGAATTCCAGCTCTTCGGTATCGATATCGAGCCGCTCGACGTCGTTGAGCATGCGTTCGGCGTCATTCGCGATGCGCCGCGTGGCGGGGGAGTCCCCGTACTTGGCGGCCAGCGAGGCGACGCAGCGACGCAGACTGCCGATCAATTCGTGCAGTTCGCTGAGTTCGGTGGTGGTGGACATCGGGCGACCTCCTTGGGCTGATAAGGGTGTCATGGATCACAGTACGACACCGGATGGTAGTCAGATCTGGAGATGAAAGTGAGACAGGTCACGTTTGTCGGCACGGTGGCGGCGCGTTTGTCGGTACCGTGGCGGCATGTCTGATGCGGTAGCGGCCCAACGCGCCGAAACACTGTTGGCGCTGCACCAGCCGGGAAATCCCGTCGTGCTGCCGACCGTTTGGGATGCCTGGTCGGCGACGTTGGCGGTGTCCGCCGGCTTCGCAGCGCTGACTGTCGGCAGTCACCCGGTGGCCGATTCTGTGGGCAAGTCAGACGGTGAGGGCATGTCGTTCGAGGACCTGACGACCCGGGTCGCGCAGATCACCGCGGCGGCACAGGTGCCGGTGTCGGTTGACATCGAATCCGGTTACGGCGCCGAGCCGGACCGCCTGATCGACGGTCTGCTGGCCGCCGGAGCAGTCGGACTGAATATCGAGGACACCGTGCACAAGGAGGGCGGGCGGCTGCGTGATCCGCAGGAGCACGCGGACTTGGTCGGTGAATTGCGAAGAGCAGCCGATGGTTCCGGTGTGCACGTGGTGATCAATGCGCGCACGGACCTGTTCCTGCGTCAGATCGGCGACGCGGCCGACCGCTTCGACCGTGCCGTGCAGCGGCTCAGTCTGTGTGCGCAGGCCGGCGCGGACTGCCTGTACCCGGTGGGGCGCCACGATGCCGGCACCCTGCGCCGGTTGGCTGCCGCACTCCCGTTGCCCATCAATGCCATTGCCGTCCCCGATGAGGACGATCCGGCGGCGTTCGGCCCCTTGGGCGTCGGCCGGATCAGTTTCGGGCCGTTCCTGCAGCGGGCCCTGTCGGTGCGGGCCGAGCAGATTCTGGCGCGATGGCAGTAAGTCCGACGCCGCCGTGGCCTGGTAGGTCCCGGTACCGCGGGCGGCGCTGGGTACCATCCAGACGGTGAGCACCGAGGACGGCGAGGAAAACTACACGTTGTGGTGGGTCGGCGGCGTTGCCGCTGCGGTGCTCCTGATCATCCTCATCTACCAGGTCATCGAGACTTCTGGCGAGTCCGAACAGCCGGCGGGTCCGGTGGGCGACTCGACGATGGTGACGCATCCGACCACGACCACCACGCGAACCACGACGTCGCGGACGACGACCACCACCACGACGACCCCGACCACCTCACCGTCGACGGACACGTCGGACATCAGCACGTCGGAAACGACGACCACGACGACCGACACGAGCTCCTACACGCCGTCGAGTACCTCCGGTTACGGGACGTTGCCGGCCACCTCGACGACGATCTACAACCCGTACGCACCGGCGACGACCGCCCCGCCGGCCGGCGTCGGCTAGGTTCCGCTCCCCACCGCCCAATCGGACAAACGGGCCACAAAGTGCGAGAAGAATCGGCCAAAATGTCGATCTCGGTGGTCTGATGGTCTGATTCCCGTTGCCGGCGAGACGGCGCTCGCCCCACCACAAGCCAGTGACCTGGGCCACTTGCTTCACGGGCGGGTGTCGGCGGGTGTGAGAAGAGCGTGACGATCGATTCACACGCGGCAACACAATCCGCAATATCGGCTACCTACCTTTTGGTTCATGGACGCGAAGAACCTTGTCGTTGTGGGCCACGGAATGGTCGGGCACCGCCTGGTCGAGGCGCTGCGTTCGCGGGACACCGCGGGGCAGTGGCGGATCACAGTGCTGTCAGAAGAAGCCGACGCCGCTTACGACCGGGTGGGGCTCACCGGCTACACCGAGCACTGGGACCGTTCCCGGCTGGCGTTGCCGGGCAACGACTATGACGGCGACGGGCTCGTTGACCTGGTGCTCGGCGACAAGGTCGGTGGTATCGACCGCGCCACCAAGACGCTGGTGACCGAGTCGGGCCGCGGCATCGCCTACGACAAACTCGTACTGGCCACTGGCTCATACGCATTCGTGCCGCCGGTGCCCGGTCACGACATTGCGGGCTGCCACGTCTACCGCACCCTGGACGACCTCGACGCGATTCGCGCCGACATGGCTCGGTCCGCGGAACACGGCAACAACACCGGTGTGGTGATCGGCGGTGGCCTCCTCGGCCTGGAAGCGGCGAATGCGTTGCGCCAGTTCGGGATGCGGGCGCACATCGTCGAGCGGGCACCCCGTCCGATGAACCAGCAGCTCGACGACGCCGGCGGTGCGCTGTTGGCCCGCATGATCGGCAAGCTGGGCATCTCAATGCATCTGGACATCGGTACCGACGCCATCGAGCCGACGGACGACGGTGTGCGGGTGCGGCTCAGCGACGGCACCATGATCGATGCCGGCCTGGTGATCTTCGCCGCCGGCGTCCGCCCCCGTGACGAAGTCGCTCGCGACGCCGGATTGGAGCTCGCCGAACGTGGCGGCGTCCTGACTGATCTGTCCTGCGTGACAAGCGATCCCGACATCTACGCGATCGGCGAGGTCGCCGCGGTCGAGGGCCGGTGCTACGGCCTGGTCGGTCCCGGTTACACCACCGCCGAGGTGGTCGCCGACCGGCTGCTCGGCGGTGCCGCCGAGTTCCCCGAGGCCGACATGTCGACCAAGCTCAAGCTGCTGGGCGTCGACGTCGCGAGTTTCGGTGACGCCCAAGGTGTTACGCCCGACTGTCTGCAGGTCGTGGTCAATGACCCGGTGAAGCAGACCTACGCCAAGCTGGTGCTCTCCGACGATGCCCAGACCCTGTTGGGCGGCATCCTGGTCGGCGATGCCTCCGCCTACGGCGTGCTGCGGCCGATGGTCGGCGAGACACTGCCGGGCGACCCGCTGGCCCTGATCGCACCGGCCGGATCTTCCGACGGCGCAAGCGCACTCGGTGTCGGCGCCCTGCCGGATGCCGCGCAGATCTGTTCCTGCAACAACGTCACCAAGGGTGACCTGTGCGGTGCGATCGAGGGTGGTTGCTCCGACGTGGCGGGCCTCAAGAGCTGCACCAAGGCCGGCACCTCCTGTGGCTCCTGCGTACCGCTGCTCAAGCAACTGCTGGAAGCCCAGGGCGTCGAACAGTCCAAGGCGCTGTGCGAGCACTTCCCGCAGTCGCGGGCCGAGCTCTTCGAGATTATCTCGGCCACCGAGATCCGGAAGTTCTCCGGGCTGATCGAGAAGTTCGGCACCGGAAAGGGTTGTGACATCTGCAAGCCGGCGATCGCCTCGATCCTGGCCTCCACCAGCAGCGGACACATCCTCGACGGCGAACAGGCCGCCCTGCAGGACTCCAATGACCACTTCCTGGCCAACATCCAGAAGAACGGCAGCTACTCGGTGGTGCCGCGGGTGCCGGGCGGTGACATCACCCCGGAACAGCTGATCCTGATCGGTGAGATCGCCCGGGACTTCGGGCTTTACACCAAGATCACCGGTGGCCAGCGGATCGACATGTTCGGTGCCCGGGTGGACCAGCTCCCGGAGATCTGGCGGCGGCTGGTCGATGGTGGCATGGAGTCCGGGCAGGCCTACGGCAAGTCGCTGCGGACCGTGAAGAGCTGTGTGGGCAGTGACTGGTGCCGCTACGGACAACAGGATTCGGTGCAGATGGCCATCGACCTGGAGCTGCGCTACCGCGGGCTGCGCTCGCCGCACAAGATCAAGATGGGTGTTTCCGGCTGTGCCCGGGAATGTGCTGAGGCGCGCGGCAAGGACGTCGGCGTCATCGCGACCGAGACCGGCTGGAACCTGTACGTCGGCGGCAACGGCGGTATGACGCCCGCGCACGCGCAGCTGCTCGCGGGCGATCTCGACGACGAGACGCTGGTCCGGTACATCGACCGGTTCCTGATGTTCTACATCCGCACGGCAGACCGGTTGCAGCGCACCGCGCCGTGGGTGGACGCCATGGGCCTGGACCACGTCCGTGACGTCGTGTGCAACGACTCCCTCGGTCTGGCAAGCGAATTCGAAGCGGCCATGGAGCGGCACGTCGACGGCTACTCGTGTGAGTGGAAGGGCGTGCTGGAGGACCGCGCGAAGCTGTCCCAGTTCGTCTCGTTCGTCAATGCGCCCGACGTCGCCGACCCGACCATCGAATTCACCGAACGCAACGGCCGCAAGGTGCCGATCGGCATGCCCACCGTCCCGCCCCGCCAGAGCTGATCAGGAGGCCAAGATGACCCTCGACGACCTTTCCGAAGCCGTTCAGTACCAAGATCGTTCGGAGTGGACCGCGGTCTGCTCGTACCACCGCCTGGTGCCGGGCCGTGGTGCCGGGGTGTTGCTGCCCGACGGCAGCCAGGCGGCGCTGTTCCGCCTGCACGACGGATCTCTGTATGCAGTCGGCAACGTCGACCCGTTCTCCGGTGCGGCCGTGATGTCGCGGGGCCTCGTCGGCGATCGGGCCGGCCGCGCCTGCGTCCAGAGCCCGATCAAGAAGCAGGCCTTCGCGCTGGACGATGGTGTCTGCCTTGATGATCCGTCAGTGCGGCTGCCCGTCTACCCGATTCGGGTCTGGGCCGGGCTGGTCGAGATCGGGCCGCTGGGCCTCGGCGAGGTGGCGGCCTGAGCGCTGACTTCAACCGTTGGCTGGTGGTCGCGAGGCCGTCACCGCTGACACCTGTTGTCCTCGATGGTCTGCACCACCCAGTACGCCGTGAACTCGGCGATCAGCGCGACCTCCACGACCAGCACCGCATGGTTGAAACCGTCCAATGTCTGGTGCAGCACCACCGTGATCAGTAAGGTCGCCGCCATCAGCCATGAGATCGTCTGGTACACAACGCGGTGGCGATCCCCGCACGGCGGTGTCGTGCCGAAGGCCGTGTTGAACACCGTCAGGACGATCGCGGCGAACATCGTTGCCGCGGCGATGCCGTGGGCGTTGGCCACGAACCAGCCGGGTGCGACGACCAACACCACCACGCCGGCCGCGAACACCGCGCGCTGCGCCCATGACGCGGCGGTGCCAAGCGTGGTGCGGGTCCGGCCGGCACGGCGGAACAACAACCATGATGCGACGCGGGAGGCGGCGAGCACGGCAGTCACCGTCCACACGTTGAACAGCACCCCCGACGTGCCGGTCACGGGATCGCCTGTGCCGCAGTCCAATACCGGACCGGTGGTGGGTACCGTGGCGATCACGAAGCTCAGCACGCCGGCGAGATTCAGCAATGTGTTCTCGGTGTCGCTCATCCCCTGGTACACGATGAGCATGGCGCCGATCGAGAACAGGGCGCCGATGAAGATCGCGTGTGCCGTGGTGAAGTAGTACGCACTGATCGATGTCTGCCAGCAGGTGGCGTAGGCGCGTTCGACGACCAGCGCTGCACCCAGCAGTACCGCCATGACCACCATGCCGCCACGAAGGAACCGGTAGGTGTCCAACGCCACGTCATCAGCCGACCGTTCGGCCATGACTCCAGTATGTCAGGCAGCCAGCGGCAGCCGGGCGGACCTGAACCGGTGGGCGATCAGTTTTGCGACGCCCTGATGCCGACCCAGTGGATCGGTCACCAGATCGGCGCCCACCGATCGCAGCCGATCCTGGAACAGCCCGTCGGCCAACAGGTATGACGCCACGGCCACCCGGTCGGCACCGCGTCGGCGCGCTCGCGCCACCGCATCACCGACCCAGTGCGTCCCGTCGATCGCGAACGCGAGTTCAACCCGGCTGCCCAGTGTCGCCGACAGCATGGCACAAGTCCGACGCAGGTCACTGGCAGCGCGCGGATCGGACGTCCCGGCCGCAGCCAATACCACTGAATCGGATGGGTGCCAGCCTGATTCGATCAACCGGTCGGCCAACACCCGAACCATGGCGGTCGACGGGCCCAGGGCCTGGGTCACCGTCACGTCCGGATGACCGCTGGCCGCGACCCCGGCCGGAATGTCGACGTGGACGTGGTAGCCGGACGACAGGAACGCGGGCACCACGACTACCGGGCCGTACGGCAGCGCGGACAGCACCTCGGCGGGGCTGGGCCCCAGGACGTCGACGAACGCGGTATGCACCTGGTGCCCCAGCAACTCGCCGACATGTGCGGCCAGATCGCCGATCACCGCGACACCCTCGGCCTTGCGGGTGCCGTGCGCCACCAGAACCAGGCTCATGACACACCTGCCTGGTAGTCGTCGACCGCCAACCGGTAGCCGCGTTTCACCACAGTCGCCACGATCTCCTTGTCCCCCAGGGCCGTTCGCAGCCGCAACACCGCCGTCTCGACGGCATGGGTGTCCGAGCCGCTGCCGGGCAGGGCGGCGAGCAATTCGTGGCGCGACACCACGGCGCCGGGCCGCAGCGCCAGAGCCCGGATGGTGGCCATGCCGGCCGGCGACAGGTCGCGGACCACGTCGTCGACAACCACGCAGGTGCCGCGGATTTCCAGGTGGTGCCCCGCGGCGCGGAGCTTGCGGGCCTGCAGCACGGGCAGCTCGTCGGCGATGTGCCGCGCCAGCGCCCCCAGGCGCATCCGCTCGGGCGCCGACGTCGGAATTCCGAGGCGGGCCAGTGGGCGGGCGGTCACCGGTCCGACGCACATGGCGTGCACCTGGCCGCGGAACGCCTCCAGTACCTGATCGCTGATGCCCAGTTCGGCGGCGCGCA
>JARLGS010000864.1 GCA_031292695.1 Mycobacterium sp.
GGGGGAAATCTTCAGGACAGTCGGCTATGTTACGCGCGTCCGATAGGGGTTGCGAGCCGAATTTCGCAAACATGATTTCATCGATTTCAGGTCGTCGATGCACCTCGCAAATAGCAAATCACATCCCAGACTGCGGTACGTGGACGCTCTAGTGGCCATCCGGTCAGTTCGGGCGAAACCGGCCTATTCCGAGAGCTTTCGGCGATGCCAGTCTCCGTCCTTGGCAACGATCTGGCGGCGCACCTACATTGCCGGGCTTTGCTTGCCCGGACACTAGTCGGCGCAGCGTCGTCGGTCAGTCACTTTGCGAGCCTGTCAAGTGTCGGCGTTGCCGGCCTTCCACACCGGCCACGGGACGTTCCAGTCGCCCAGCCCCTCGGTGCCCGGCAGCGTCGCCCCCACGGTGTGGACGACCTCGACGATGTCACCGCTCTTGCTGTGGTCGTAGAACCACTGGGCGTTACTCGGGCTCACGTTCAGGCATCCGTGGCTGGTGTTGGTGTGGCCCTGGGCACCGACCGACCACGGCGCGGAGTGAACGAAAACGCCGCTGTAGGAGATCTGCGTAGCCCACTCGACGTCCGTGCGATACCCGTTGGGCGAATTCACGGGCACCCCATAGGTCGAGGAGTCCATGATGATGTGCTTGTACCGTCCACCGACGACGTAGACGCCGTTGGCCGTCGGGGTGCTGTCTTTGCCCATCGACGTCGGCATCGTCTTGACGACTTCCCCGTTGACCCGCACGGTCACCATCTTGATGGTGTCGTCAGCCGTGGAAACGACCTCGTCGCCGATAGTGAAGTGCGTCTTGACGTTGTCCTCGCCGAACATCCCGTTGCCCAGGTCGACGCCGTAGGTGTTTACCGCCACATCGATGGTTGTTCCAGGCTTCCAGTAATGCTCAGGGCGCCAACGGACTTCGCGGTTGTTCAGCCAGTAGAACGCACCCTCGACGGGTGGGTTGGTGGTGATGAAGATGGCCTTCTGGGCGGCGGCGCGGTTCGCGATGTTCTCGTCGAAGCGGATCGCCACCGGTTCACCGATGCCCACGGCCTCGCCCTCGCCCGGACTGACGTAGGGCATGGTCAGGTGGGCGGGAGAGCTGGTCTTGAAGGTCATCTGCCGGCTCGCCGCGCCACCGAGGCCCAGCGCCTTCGCGTTCAGCGTGTAGCGCCGGTTGTAGCCGAGCTGTTCGGTGGTCGACCACCGCAGCCCGTCGGGGCTGAGTTGCCCCCCGATGGACTTGCCGTTTTCGTTGACGATGGTGACCGAGGCGAGGACACCGTCGGCAACGCTCACCGTCACCGGCGAATCCACGGTGACACCGACGGCTCCGTCACTCACCGACGCCGTGAGCTTGGGAACCAGCAGGTCGGCGAACGGCGTGCCCTTGTCAAAGATCACCTTCGCCGGTGCGGCGCTGTGGCTGCCGCCGCAGCCAACGCCGAACACAGCAACCGTGGCCAGCGCCACAGCCAGCCACGATCGACGTCTGCGCCAAGGCGTCATCCACCGACCTTTCGTGTATTCGGCTTACTTCGAATCACCGCTGACCCGGGATAGTGGCAATTGTAATGGGTTTCCGGCCGCCCCCCCGCCGATATGGGCGGGTCGGCGGTTTGGTGTCGCGATCGCGGCGACTACCTGCTCAAGTCTGTTCAACGGGGCCATCCGCCCGAAACTAAGCCGGTTGACTCCGGTCCGGAGGTATCGAGGATCGCCCGCGCCCCCCGGCTATCCTGGAGGGGATCCGGGATTTCGCTCCGCGGCAGGACGCCTGTTATTGTCGCGTACGCGGTCTCGGCCGTACGAGGCGCCGTTAGCTCAGTTGGTAGAGCAGCTGACTCTTAATCAGCGGGTCCGGGGTTCGAAACCCTGACGGCGCACCATTTTCAGGTTTAATAGCACTGGCCGTCGAGCGTTCGGCCAAGCATTCACCGTTCAGTGCGGGGGAGTCACGACGCGACGTGCGGCCTCCACGGCGGCGGCGCGCCGCTCGGCGACGATCCCGGCGTCGGTCGTCACGGCGTCGGGATGCGGCGACTGCGCCCACGCCAGAGCGATGCCGAATAACAGCACCAGCAAGTCCATGGGTAGCCAGGCCGGGTCGACGTAACCAGCGGCCTGGGCGGCCTCGATCGTGCACATGTCACGGGCGGCAACCGATTCCCGATCCTCGATGGGTGGCGGGTCGAGTGTCACACCCTCGAGGTTGGCCCAGGTGATCATGCGCAGGTGCTCGGGTCGCCGGCACGACAGGTCGTAGATCTCCCCGACAAACTCCGGCACAGCGTCCGGACGCAACGTGACCGCGGCGAAGAACTCCGCGGCGTCCGCGGCAACAACACTGCGGAACAGGGCTTCTTTGTCGCCGAAATGGGCGTAAAGCCGCTCCTTACTGGCGTCGGCGACCTTGGCGATGCGGTCGATCCGGGCGCCGGCCAAGCCGTACCGGGCAAACTCGGACCGCGCGGCGCTCAGGATCGTGCCTCGAAGTTCGCTCGTCGTTCGCACGACAAGATCATAACCCATACGAACTGGTTCGTTTGGTATGGTGGTGGGAGACTCGCCCAACCGAAGCTGAGGACGCCGTGAAAGAGCCGATCAAGGTCGACATCGATATCGACGCGGTGATGAACCATCCGCGCCGTGTGCAGATCCTGCGCGGCGCACTGGAGAAGGTTCACGACGGCATTGCGCCCCTCATCAACGTCTGGCGCCCCTACGTCCTCGGCCTTGAGCAGCTGCCTGCCCACGGCCGGTTCTTATTGGTGGGCAACCACACTCAGTTCATAGGCGGGGAGGTGTTGCTGATTCCGCACCTCGTGCGCCGTGCGCTCGGCACCCGGGTCCGGCCGCTGGCGGACCGCCGATTCGGCCAGAACTCGGGGCTCGGCCACGACCTGATGACGGCCTACGGCGGCGTCGTCGGCGACCCGGAGACGGCGCGAGAGCTGATGCGGCACAACGAGACCATTCTCGTGTTCCCCGGCGGCGGCCGCGAGATAGCGAAATTCAAGGGCGAGGAATACCACCTGAACTGGCGTGGCCGGTCCGGATTCGCCCGAATCGCCATGGAAAACAACTATCCGATCGTTCCGGTCGGGCTGGTCGGTGGTGACGACGTCTACAAGAGCCTCGTCACCCGGCAGGGCATGCTGGGCCGACTCAGCCAGACCATCAGCACCAGGATGACCGGCGATCCTGATATGGCGATGCCGTTGATGCGCGGCGTCGGGCCCACCCTCATTCCCCGTCCCCAGCGGATGTATCTGCGCTTCGGTGATCCGATCGACACCGCAAAACCCGGCGACGTGTCGCAGGACAGCTGGGTGGCGTCGGTCCGAGAGAACACCAAGCGGTCCCTGGAAACGATACTGGCCAACCTAATTTCCGTTCGCGCAGCAGATCCCTTCCGCGAACTCAACCCATTGGCCTGGGCGACCGCGGCCCAAGCCGGCTGACCAATCGGCCAAACAGCACGGCCTGCGCCGTCAGCGGTCCCTGACCCTGCGCACCACCACGATCACCACGATCGAGGAGATCCCCACCAGCGAGGCGATCACCACCGGCTTCTTCACGAACTCGACCGCGCGGGCCTTCAGGTCGTCGGCGAGGCGGCGGGGGTTCGCCCGCTCAGCAAGCGAATCAACCGTGGCTGCCAGCTGGTCGCGGGCCTGGTCGATGTCCTGCTTGATGGTCTCGGGATCCCGATCCGCCACGTTTCTGTCCTCCAGCTCCACCTGATGCACCTGCCCGCACTACCCTAGATCAGCTAGCGCTGCACCCCGCGCTCCGGTGAAAGGAAGGAACGTTGACCGAAACCACGCGGCTGGCGCCGGGCGACAAAGCGCCCGCCTTCAGCCTGCCCGACGCCGACGGCAAGAAGGTATCGCTGGCCGACTACCGCGGCCGCCGCGTCATCGTGTACTTCTACCCGGCCGCATCGACACCGGGCTGCACGAAAGAGGCGTGCGACTTCCGCGACAACCTGCGGGACCTCAGCGACGCCGGCATCGACGTCGTCGGCATCTCCCCCGACCCGCCCGCCAGGCTCGCCAAGTTCCGCGACGCCGAAAAGCTGACGTTCCCGCTGCTGTCCGATCCCGACCGCAAGGTTCTGACGGCCTGGGGCGCCTACGGCGAGAAGCAGATGTACGGCAAGGCGGTCCAGGGGGTCATTCGTTCCACCTTCGTGGTCGACGAAAAAGGCAAGATCGCCGTCGCGCAATACAACGTCAAGGCCGCGCATACGACAATAAAGATCAAGCAGATTCTCGACCAGGTGGCAACCACTGAGTGAAGCCGTCACTCGTCTCATGGGTCAGGCCCGAGAGGCTCGACGTCCCCACCGCCGGACTTCGTCGCTTCGCGCTTCAATGGAGGACAGCCGACACTACAGTCGAACGGCGCATCCGCTTTGCCGTCGAACCGTTTGGGAGCGCCGCTGATGAGTTGGTGGATTGTGAATTACATCCCGTCGTGGCTGCTACTCACCGGCCTGATCATGCTGATTGCGGGCGGAGCGGCGCTGCTTCAGAGGTACGTGCGTCGGCGGTTCCCAGTCCTTAAAGGTGACGCGCACAACGACGTCACCAAGTTTACCTACGGCTTCATCGGGTTCGTCTATGCCTTCTTCATCGGATTCGTCGTCTCTTCCATGTGGGGTCAGAACAACGCCGCAGACGGTAACGCACGCGCCGAGGGTGCAGCAGCGGCGCAGATGGCCAGAGATGCAGTCGTTTTCGATACGGCAGATAAGAACCGCATCCGGCAGAGTCTGCTGACCTATGAACATGCCGCCATCGCTGAATGGTCCTACGCCGGGCATAGTCGATCACCAGATGCCGACACCGCCCTGACCCGCGTATATCAGGCCTACGACGGCGTGGCCGCAAAGACGGACACCCAAAAGACTCTGCTCGCCACGTCCTTTTCCAACCTCGACAAGATCAGCCAGGCACGCACCGTGCGACTACTCACTGCCCGCGAAGACGCCGGACTCCCCTGGCCGTTCTGGGCGGTTATCTTCCTGACGAGCATTATGGTCGTCGGCACCGTGATCATCTACGGGGTCGAAAAACCCGTCCTGCACTATCCGATGGTGGCCATCGTCGCCGTCATCGTCGCCACCAACCTCTTCCTCGTCGTTGAACTGTCACACCCCTATGTCGGCGCGGTATCAACAAGCTCGGACCCATTGCAGGAAGTGGTCGCGGTACTATCCCAACCCGTTTCATAAACGGCTTTCAGCCGCCCAGTACAACGTCAAGGCTGCACATACGACAACAAAAATACAGAAGATCATCGCCCAGTTCGCGTCTTAGGCCAGCACGGGCCATTATCGCAGCCAGCCCACCGGCCCGCGCTGAGCATCTGTCGCATCTTGTTTCGGGTCTTCGGTGCGTCGGGAGCGAGCCGGAAATCACCGAAGTCTTTGGCGCGTGAGGCATCCGCCAACCGCCCGGCGGTCAGCGGGGTCATTGTTACCACCTGTTAGCACTTTCTTTGCCGGCAAAAAGGCGTATGTGTTGACGCAGATATCCGTGGATACCTCCCAACCCAACCAGCGGGCGTGGATAATTGCACCGTCTCAAATCACGAATCACGGGCATGCGCCGGCGAGCAAGCTCGCCGATGGATTCCACGGGAGGCGCCGTATGACGTACATGGGAAAGCCGTACTACCCGCTGTGGTTGGACAAGCTGGCCGACGACGTCACCTTGGAGGCCGCTGCGATGGACGGCACCGCGCACGGCGCCGAGGATGTCCGTTCCATCTTGGTCACCGCACGCGAACAGTATGAGCACCAGGAGTTCACCTACGCCGGCCCCTGCGGCGAGAACGGTTTCCTCGAGGACTATTCCAGCTCAGTGCGCGGCGTGCCTACCCACGTTGTCGTGCTGGTCACCTTCAACGCCGACGGGCAGACCCAGCACGTCGTGGTGAATCACCGGCCACGCAGCGCGATGCTGCAGTTTTCCCGCTTGATGCAAGAGACATTCTCCGGGACTCCGTATGCGAAGCACTGGGAAGGCACCCCGTAAAGGGGGGCCACGGGAGGCGCGACATGGCATCGACATACATGGGAAAGCCCTACTACCCGGCGTGGCTGGACAACCTTGCCGACGACGTAACCGGAGAGGGGCCGGCGTGGGACGGCGCCATCCAAGGCGCGGCGGCCGTCCATGAAGTCGTGGTCGCCGCAAAAGAGATATACGAGTTTCAAGAGTTCCACTACGCCGGCCCCTGCGGGGAAAGCAGTTTCCTCGAGGACTACACCTCATCGGTCCGCGGTGTGCCCCTTTACGTCATCGTCCTGGTCGTCTTCAATGCCGTCGGGAAGGCCCAGCGCGTTGTGGTGAACCACCGGCCGCGCAGCTCTGTGCTGGTGCTGTCCCGCGCGATGCTCGAGAGGTTCGCCGGCACGCCCCTTGCCAAGCACTGGGAAGGCACACCATAAGAAACGAAGGTGAGTGCGCCCTGGTACCTGATGGTCAACGGATGGTGATCTCACCCATGTCGATGGCGACCAGGAGCGGCTCCGGGACGAGCTGGTACTCACCCTCCCAGCCGTAGATCCGCCGCGTGGTGGGGATGATGATCCCGTCTACCTCGCGATAGTCGGTGGCATAGTTCAACCCGGGTGCGCCGCCCAGGATATCGACGATGTAGTCCTGGCGGCGCAGCAGCCCGTCCGGACCAAAGCACGAGATCTGCTCGCGGGTATGGCTTTTGATGTGATCGGGAAAAGTCACCTTCAGCCGCCGCCACGTTTCACCGCCGACCTGGATCGGGTTGATCTCTTCGGTGACGAATCCGGGCCAGGTGTAGAGGAATGGTGTATTCAGATACGCCCACAGCGCCTCCCCGCTGAAATAGGCGACATGAATGTCGTCCCACGGGGTGTCGAACACATGACCGTCAAACGACCTCTCCGGGTCATCGCGCGAGTCGATGAGCGCGCCGTCACCACGCTGCATCACGACGCGGAAGGGCTCGAAGATCGAACGCTTGTCTTGGCCGACGAAGTCCATCGTCAGCAGCTCCCGTGTGGTGTCAACCTCGAAGCGGACGTTCTTGAGAGCATCACCCTTGCCTTTGACGTACCAGATCGCCCCCGTGATCGACGCGGCGACATCGATCGATGTGACGCTGTTCCACCGGTCCAGGCCGCCGTGCGCCGCGACTGCGACCGCGAGTAGATCGCTCATTCCCGCTCCTAGGTGCCGGTGATAACGCCAGCTGCCGGCGGCCGCCAGGCGAGTCAAAGCTACCCGACAGCTAAACAGTCCTCCTGCTAAGGATGTGTTGCGGTTGTCGTTGGTCAAGCGGTGGTGATCGGCCCGACCCCAGCAGCGCGTGTGGCTGTCTTGTCGTCGGAGTGATCGGGAAATCCGGGGAGAAGGATTGCCGCACAATTGACCCGAACGGCCGGTTCGAGGCACACACTGTTCTCATCGCACGACACGCGACGAAAGGATGCGTCTGTGACCAGTATCCGGGCTGCGGCGGTTCAACTGAGCCCCGTGTTATACAGCCGTGAAGGTACCGTCGCGCGGGTCGTCGCGAAGATCGACGAACTGGCTGCGCTGGGAGTCCAGTTCGCGACTTTTCCGGAAACTGTTGTTCCGTACTATCCGTACTTTTCGTTTGTGCAACGACCCTATGAGATGACCGCCGAACAACTTCGATTGCTGGAGCAGGGGGTCACCGTGCCATCGCCGACGACCCAGGCCCTCGGGGAAGCCGCGCGACGCGCCGGAATGGTGGTCTCCATCGGCGTGAACGAACGTGACGGCGGCTCGCTGTTCAACACTCAACTGCTTTTCGATGCCGACGGCGAATTGATCCAGCGTCGTCGCAAGATCACCCCCACTTATCACGAACGCATGATTTGGGGCCAGGGCGACGGCAGCGGACTGCGAGCCGTCGACAGCGCGGTGGGTCGGATCGGTCAGTTGGCCTGCTGGGAGCACTACAACCCGCTCGCCCGATACGCACTGATCGCCGATGGCGAACAAATCCATTCGGCGATGTTCCCCGGATCTATTTTCGGCGAGCTGTTCTCGCAGCAAACCGAGATCCAGGCGCGCAATCACGCGCTCGAGTCGGGTGTCTTCGTGGTTACCGCGACCGCATGGCTGGATCCTGATCAACAAGCGCGGATCATGGCCGACACCGGCTCGCCCCTGGGACCTCTCTCGGGTGGCTGCTTCACCGCGATCGTCACGCCGCAGGGCGAACTACTCGGTGAGCCCGTGCGCTCCGGTGAAGGTCAGGTGATCGCGGATCTGGACTTCGCGCTGATCGACAAACGCAAGGCTTTCATGGACTCCAGCGGGCACTACAGTCGACCCGAATTGCTCAGCCTTCTCATCGATCGCACGCCCAGCGCCCATGTCCATGAGCGATCCCCCGGCTCATCGGACTCCGCCGACGTCGAGGCGAGTGACCATCTACCCCACTGATCCTCGGAAACCCACTCCGGTTGTCGCGAGCAAGTGGGTGATCGCTAGTTGGCGCGGCCACAATTTAGCTTTGAGAGGAGCACACCATGGCCGATGGTGAACCCAGCCAGCAGGAGCAGTCCGTAGGTGCCGTGGCCGACACGGTTGGCGCGTCGGGCAGCTACAGCAACAGCGCGATTACGGCGTTGCGCGCCGGAGAACCCCTTCCCACCTCGAGGGACGAACAGATACTGGCCGCCAAAATATCGCGCGCAATGTTGTCGGGACCTTTGCACATCACCCGGGACGCCACGGTTGCGGACATGGATGCACAAGGCAATGTCGTAGTGCTTCGTCAGGGAACCAACCAGTGGGTGTGTTTCCCCGGCGATGAGAACGAAATCGGCAACGTGCCCATGTGCGCCGATCCCATGGGGCTGCAGTGGATGAGAGATATCATGGCCGGCAAGCCGGCTCCGACGAATACAGCCCCCGGGATCATCTACATGCTTTGCGGTGCAACGCAACACAGCAACACCGATCCGTTCGACAGATCAAGTCCTGCCATCCCCATCGGTCCGCATTGGATGATCATCTGGCCATACGATGCGGCCCGTGACGGCCTCCCGAACACCGTACGAGATGCCGGCGCATGGGTGATGTTCGATGGGACGCCCTACGCATATCTGCATATCTGCGGTACGCCCTGGGCAGGAAATGAGTACACGCCCGGCCAGGTGCCCATTTGGACAATGCGATACGGCGTGCCCACAGAACCACCGATGGCGGCGGCATCCACAACACCCGAATAGGGCCGATGCCAACGTCGCCGATGATGCAATGACCCAGTACAACGTGAAGGCGGCACATACGACAACAAAGATCAAGCAGATCTTAGCCCAATTTGGGTGAGCTAGGTCGGACGGAATCAACATGTTTCGGGCGTTCGTCGCCCGCATGGTTGTGCTGGCGGCGACGAGTCCGGCATGTCGACGGTCGAGTACTCACTGTCGACTTTTACATCCTTTGTGATGCCCCTTCGTGTGCATCCCCTGGCGGTACCCGAACGTCGATACGACACACGGCCGCACCGGCCAGAAAGCACCGCCCTGCGTGGGAGCACAGATTGACGAGCGCGAGTCAGTACTGGTAGATGGCGATTTTCTGCCGATCACCGCCGGGTGAAACGAACAGCCGGCGTCCCGCAGCGTCGACCTCCAGCCACCTGGTGTCGCTGGGCGCCCACCCGGGAATATCGCTGAGTGACACGAATTTCGTCAGGGTGCTCGCTCCGTCGGAGAGCACATACAGATCATTCGAGTTGAAAAATATGACAAACAATCGCCCATCACCGGTGGCCGCAAACCCCTGACAATGTCCCGGCCCGCTGAATTCCCCTTTTGGCATGCCGGTGCCAGCGTCTACGACGGAAATCCTCGTGGGCGAGATGACCGGGTCAGCCCCGACTACGACGTAGGCAGTGTTCGTCTTCGGCTCGAAGCCCATGGCCATTGGTTCGCCTCGGCCCTCGACTGGCGTGCGCCATTTCTCCTTCAACATCTTGTCCGCACGCGCGACACCGAACGCATTCAAGTACAGAACGTCACCACTCGCCGAGTCCACCGCGATCGATCCAACCATTGGGCTCTTGCCCTTCACGTTTGGCCCGACGACATTCTCGCGGACGATGTGGCCGTCGGCATCGAACTGGACGAGGCACGCGCCCTCGTCGGCGGCTCCACCGCCATACACCACGTCGGTCGCCTGGTTGATCGCAAGCACCTCTAAGGAGCAGGACGGCTTCTGGGCGGTCGAAACGAGCGTATCCGAGTCCGTACTGAACACCTTGATATCCCCCGACATCATGAGCGCGTACCCACGCCTCAGCTTGTCATTGACTACGAGGTGTTGCTGCAAGCCCTTGATCGACGTGTCGAACCGCTCAATTGGCCCTGACGGTGCGGACAGCGAGACGACATACTCCCTCCATTGTGGCGGTCCCCCCGACACCTCCTCCATGCCACTTGCATACAACTTGTTGGCCGAGGCACTAAACGTCAGATCCATCGGTTCAAACGGCAGAGCTATGGCGGTCGTCAGCGGCGGCGGGCCAGTTGAGGAAATCGTCGCGGGCTGAGACATTCTCAGGGGTTGCGACGGCGTCCTGCTAAACGAGCAGGCAACAAGAATTGCGGTCAGCGCGATCGCAGCTGGCCAGCACGACTGCCGGTTCCGCATGGCGGAAATTGTCCCACGGGCTGGCTACTACTGTGCGCCTCATAGGCGCGGATGCTGCTCCGCGCCGTCGCCCAGTACAACATCAAGGCCACCGGTCACGTCGCCAAGCTGCGCCGCGACCTGTCGGTCTGAGGCGATCGCGAGCGCGGCGAAGCCGGGCGAAGCGGGTCGCCACCATCGGTCTGAGGGGGTTCAAGCCCTGATCAGGCCAGGTTGGCCAGCAGCAGCGCCTCGGCGGTCGCCGCGCGCTCGAGCACGCCCAGGTGCAGGCTCTCGTTGATGCTGTGCGCCTGGGTGCCGGGGTCTTCGACGCCGGTGACGAGGACGTTCGCCTGCGGGAAGGCGGCGGCGAACTCGGCGATGAACGGGATGGAGCCGCCCATGCCCATGTCGATCGGCTCGACCCCCCACGCCTGCCGGAACGCCGACCGAGCGGCGTCGTAGACGCCGCCGCGTGCGTCTATGGCGTAGGGTTCGCCGGTCTCGCCGGGCGTGACGCTGACGTGGGCACCCCACGGGACGTCGCGCTGCAGGTGCGCGGTGAGTGCGTCCAGGTGCGCCGCGGCGTCGCCGCCCGGTGCGACGCGCATGCTGATCTTGGCCCGGGCCCGCGGAATCAGCGTGTTCGATGCGGCAGCGACCGGCGTGGTGTCGATGCCGATCACCGTGATGGCCGGCTTGGCCCACAGCCGCTGTGGCACCGAACCCGAGCCGATCTCGGACACACCGTCGAGCAGACCGGAGTCGGCGCGGACCCGCTCGGGCGGGAACTCGGGGTAGTTCAGCGACCGAACGTCGGGTTCGTGCAGGCCGGCCACCGCCACGTTGCCGTCGTCGTCGTGCAGGCCGGCGAGCAGCCGCACCAGCACGCTCAGCGCGTCGGGAACCACGCCGCCCCACAGCCCAGAGTGCAGCCCGTGGTCCAGCGTGGCGACCTCGAGCACGCAGTCGACCAGCCCGCGCAGCGACACCGTCAGCGCCCCTACGGCAACGCATTCCGGGCCTATCCGGATCACCGCCAGCACCAACCGTCCGCCCGCCGTGCTGTATTACCTGGCCCGACAGCTGGACGTGGAATTCGTGCGGATCGGTTCGGCCGGAGCCAAGGCGATGTCGGTGGTGCGCGGCGACGCCGATGCCTACATCCATGCCGGCGGGCAATGGGAGTGGGA
>JARLGS010000865.1 GCA_031292695.1 Mycobacterium sp.
CGACGAGGCCGGCCTGACGCGGCTGATCGTGTCGAGCTACCAGGCGGTGTCGGGTAGTGGCCTGGCCGGGGTTGAGGAACTGGCCGGACAGGCCCGCGCGGTGATCGACGGCGCCGAGCAGCTGGTGCACGACGGATCTGCGCTGACCTATCCGGCGCCCGTGAAATACGTTGCGCCCATTGCCTTCAACGTCATCCCGCTGGCCGGCTCGCTCGTCGACGACGGCTCCGGCGAAACCGACGAGGACCAGAAGCTGCGCAACGAGAGCCGCAAGATCCTGGGTATCCCGGAGCTGGCGGTCAGCGGCACCTGCGTGCGGGTGCCGGTGTTCACCGGGCACTCGCTGTCGATCAATGCCGAGTTCGCGCGGCCGCTTTCGGTTGAGCGGGCGCGGGAGCTACTGGCCGGTGCAGCGGGTGTGAAGCTGGTCGACGTGCCGACGCCGCTGGCGGCCGCCGGTGCCGACGACTCGCTGGTGGGCCGGATTCGCCAGGACCCGGGCGTGCCCGACGGTCGTGGGCTGGCCCTGTTCGTCTCGGGCGACAACCTGCGAAAGGGCGCAGCGCTCAACACCGTTCAGATCGCCGAACTGCTCGCCGTCCGCTGACCTTGCGCCCAACCGGACGTATGGGCCGCAAAGTGCGAGTGCGAGTGGCCATTTTGTCGATCTCGGTGCTGGTATCGGGGCTGGTTCTGCCCGCGGCACAGGCCGATCCACCCGCGCCGGTTCCGAAGCCAGTGCTCGGGCCGTTGGCTCCGGGCGAGGTGATGCGAATCGGCCCGGTGGCCGGAACCGGTACGCCGACAGCCGATTACGGTATCGGCGCCACTGATCTCTGTGAGTTCATGGAGTTTCCGAGTGGCGTTCTGCAAGTGTGCGGCGACAGTTTCGCCGGCCAGGGTGTCGGGTTCGGTGGATGGTACGCACCGGTCGCGCTGCACGTCGAGACCGACTCCGTCGATGCCCCCGACGGGCTTCGCTACCGCGGCGTCATGGGCGTCGACAAGCCACTGCTGGCCGACCCCAAAGTTCCTGGCACCTCTCAACTTCCGGCCGGTGTGGTGAACATCAACCGGGACAACTACCTGATGATCTCGACCACCCGCAACCTGGTGCCGGCCAATTCGAGGCTGGTCAAAGCCGACCCCGCGCACGGGGGTTGGCAGACCGTTGTGGGGTCATTGCGGCCGGCCGGCTATGCCGGGGGAGCGCAGAGCCAGATCACCGGCTACTACGACCCGGTGCCCACCGCCGATTCGCCACGGGGCTGGGTGTACCTCGTTACCAACAACTTCGACCGCAGCAGCCCCGCGTTCCTGTACCGCGCCACGCCGCAGTCGTTCACCGACCGGTCCAGTTGGCAGGGCTGGTCCGCCGCGGCAGGCTGGGGTAAGCCGCCAACGCCGTTGTGGGGCGACCGGATCGGTGAGATGAGCATGAAGCAGGTCGACGGCAAGGCGGTGCTGTCGTACTTCAACGGCAGTACCGGAAACATGGAGGTTCGGGTCGCCGACGCGCCGACCGGACTCGGCGGCGCTCCCGTCACCACCGTGGTCGTCGCCGGGGACTGGCCGAACGCGGCCGACGAACTGCCTGCGGCACAAGACAATCGGCTGGCTCAGCCGTACGGCGGCTACATCTCACCGGGTTCGACGCTCGACGAACTACGGGTCCTGGTCAGCCAGTGGAACACCACGCCACGGGACACCGCGCCGTATCGCGTCATTCAATTCGCAGTGAATCCGGTGAAGCCGTAGGTGGGTCGTGTTGGGCCGCGGCGGGCCGCAAGTCACAGGTGCCCCGCTGCCCGGGCGGCATCAGTCGCGCAGGACCAATTCGATGTCGGCCGTCGTGAATACTTCGAGTAACCCATTCCAAGTGCGAGAATCCAACGCCGCCTTGGCTTTTGCGCTGTCGGTGAGCACGAATCGGAACGGCTCGTCGTCCGGGGTGCCGTAGCTGCCGCCCAGACAGTCGGCGAGCGCATCGAGATTGCTGCCGAAGTAGCCGCCGGTGCCGTTGACCGCGTGGCCCAGCTCGGTGAACAGGTCGGCACGGGAATGGATTCGGGCACCGCGCACGGTGAAGGTCTTCACGCTCCTCCGATCTGGCAGAACGTCTCGTAGTGGTCGCCGGTGTAGTAGAACTCCGGCGGACTGGTCAGTGGTGCGCCGCCGGTGATAAGCCGCCGGGTACCACGGGTTTTCGCGCCCGGAGTGGTCACTGTGTATTCGTGGTAGTAGCCGCGCTGCTGGTTCGGCAGCCGGTGTTCGAAGTTGCCGAACACGATGCCGTCCCGTGGGTAGGGGAATGGGCCGCCGCGGTGGATCAGGTTGACGGTGGTGGCGGCTTCGGTAGGCAGCGATGCCAGTTGGCAGCTATTCAGGCCCGACCGGTTCGGGCCTGCCGACTGCGCCGACGACGCAGCGGGCCCGGTGAGGTGCGTCGGCGCCGGTTTGGCACAGGCCGGGGCCAAGGCCAGGAGCAATGCGGTGCCCGCAGTCAATGCCGCGGCTCGCACGGTCGTTCTGGACATTGCGCCTTTCCCCCGGATGTCTGCTGATGCCGGAGTGTCGGCCGGCCCCCGAATTGCCCGGCCGACCCCTCCGGCTCCAGACGGCAACGCTACCGCGCCGGGCCGTCGGGCTCATAGCTGATTCTTACCCGGAACCAAGCCACCGCTGTGGTTGGCGGATGGATCATCGATGACATGAGTGACGAAACCGCACAAGCGCCCCAGCAACCCGAGACGCCGGACACCCCGACGGACTCCTTCCCACCGGTCGCGGCGACAACCGCGGCGGCACCGACTGCGACTGAGCACAAATCCAGCAAGCTCAACAAAGTGTTGGCCTGGGTCGGCATCGTTGCCGGCATCGTGTTCATCGTCGCGACGATCTTCTTCTCCGGCTTCATCCTCGGCGCGCACTGCGGTGGTGGCCACCACGGCTGGCACAAGCACCACCACGGCCAGGGCATGTCGGAATACCGTGAGGGCCACGGCGGCCCCCACATGTGGCACCCGATGTTCCCCGGCGGCCCCGGCTTCCAGGGCCCGGGCGGACCGGGATTCCAGGGGCCCGGTGGCCCCGGCTTCCAGGGTCCGGGAGGACAGGGCGGACAGGCGCCCGGTCAGCCCGGTGGCCCGGCTCAACCCGGTCGCTGACCAACCAACAGTCCGGCACCAACGACAGGCCGTACCCGAAACGGGTGCGGCCTGTCGCCTGTTCTGAGGAATGACTGGCAACTTCGGCCAAGCGGCGGCGCGACTGTCCTATTCGTGGCAGCGTCGCCGGTCATGACAGGCAGAGCCGGGCCGGCCGCCGCGATGACGGTCCTGGCCGTCCTCGGGACCACCGGATGTTCGGTGACGCTCCGGACGGCCAATCCAGTAGCTGCGCCGAGCCCGGCGGTCCAAGCCACCCGGCCCGCGCCGCTGAGCTTCGCGGTCGGGGACTGCGTCGCTGTGCCACCGGCCGCGCCCGCGAACGCACCTGAGCTGGTCGAGGCCGTCCGGGCCTCGTGCGCCGCCGACCCGAGTTACACCATCGGCGCCCTGGCGAACTCCGCCGGTGCCTGCCCCAGCCGCGAATATCAGCATCTGCCCAGCACGCTCGCGGAGCCGTCGACCGCACGCCTGTGCCTGGTGCCGAACCTGGTCGCTGATCATTGCTACACGCTGGAGGTGCCCGTCGGGGTAGTGCAGTTGGCCGACTGCGCCGACCGCCACCGTCCCGGGCTGCTGGTGCAGGTGACGCAGCGGTTCGAGGTCCGCGACGACCGGGCGTGTCCGACCGCCGTCGGCGCCTTCGCCTGGCCGTATCCATCGCCGGCGCGGACCTACTGCACCCGCACGATCTACTGAGCGATTGCGCACCTGGTGGCTGGCATCATCGAAGCCATGACTGCGCACTCGATCCGGTTCACCGCCTGCGTCACCGCTGCGCTGGCACTGGCGGTCGCACCGGCCGCGGCGGCCAAACCGTCCGACCCGGGCGTGGTGTCGTATGCCGTGCTGGGCAAGGGTTCGGTCGGCAACGTGGTTGGCGCGCCGATGGGCTGGGAGTCCACTTTCACCACGCCGTACCAGGGCTATTTCGTGGACCTGCCGGTGTGCAACAACTGGGGCGACGTCGGGCTGGCCGAGGTGTACGACGACCCGGACCTGGCGTCGTTCAACGGTGCGGTGGCGCAGACGTCGGCCACCGACGACAGTCACCTGGTCAAGCAGGCGGTGGGTGTGTTCGCCAACGCGGACGCCGCGTCGCGGGCCTTCCACCGCATCCTCGACCGCACCGGCGGTTGCTCGGGGCAGACCACCGCGATGCATCTGGACGACGGCCGGACCCAGGTGTGGAGCTTCACCGGCGTGCAGGCCGACCCCACCGACGCGGTGTGGGTCAAGCAGGAGGCGGGCACCGATCGACGCTGTTTCACGCAGACCCGACTGCGCGAGAATGTTCTGCTGCAGGCGAAAGTGTGCCAATCTGGCAATGGGAGCCTGGCAGTGAACGTACTGGCCGGGGCAATGCAGAACACCTTGGGGCAATGAGCGTGGCGAAGCCTGGCGCGGGGTACGGGGAAATATTGCGCAGAATTTGTCGGTGCCTCGTGGCATCGTCGGACGAACATGAATGCTCGGGTCGGGTCTGAGCCAGGCCTGGTCCGGGAACGCCAACCAACGGGTTTGGGGGTAGCCCCGAATCTCGGGAGGGGATTGTTCAGATGGGCACCGTTACCGCCATACGTCGCCCGCATGCCGACTACCCCGAATTGTCGAGTGCCTACGGTGCGGCCCTGCTGGCCGGCGGCGGGTGCCTGCGGGACGGCGCCGTGGGGCGCGTCGGCCTGGAACTCGAGGCGCATTGCTTCGACCTCGCCGACCTGACGCGCCGGCCCAGCTGGGACGAGCTGACCGCGGCCGTCGAATCGGTACCGGAGTTGCCCGGTGGCAGCGCGATCACCATGGAACCCGGCGGCGCCATCGAATTGTCCGGCCCGCCGTTGGACGGCGCGGGCGCCGCCATCGCTGCGCTGCAATCCGACCAGGCCGTGCTGCGGTCGGCGTTGCGGCGTTGCGGATTGGGCCTGGTCCAGCTGGGTGTCGACCCGCTTCGTCCGCAGGCGCGGGTCAACCCGGGCGGCCGGTACCGGGCGATGGAGGCGTTCTTCGCGGCCGGTGGCACGGGTGCTGCCGGCGCGGCCATGATGACATCGACCGCATCGCTGCAGGTAAACGTCGATGCCGGCCCTCGCGACGGCTGGGCCGACCGGGTGCGGCTGGCCCATGCCCTGGGCCCGACCATGATCGCGATCGCGGCGAACTCGCCGATGCGAGACAGCGCGTTCACCGGCTGGCGCAGTTCTCGGCAGCAGATCTGGGGGCAGCTGGACACCGCCCGCTGCGGACCGGTCCTCGGCGCCAGCGGTGACGATCCGGCCAGCGACTGGGCGCGCTACGCCCTCAAGGCACCGGTGATGCTGGTGCACACGCCCGAAGCCGAACCGGTCACCGAATGGGTGCCCTTCGCCGACTGGGCCGACGGGCTCACGCTGCTCGGTGGTCGCCGGCCGACCGAGGCGGACCTCGACTACCACCTGACCACGCTGTTCCCGCCGGTGCGGCCCCGCGGCTGGCTGGAGATCCGCTACCTCGACGCCGTGCCCGACGACCTGTGGCCGGCTGTGGCGTTCACGTTGGTGTCCTTGTTGGACGACGTCCGGCTGTCGCAAATTGCTTGGGAGGCAACCGAATCAGTGGCCACTGCGTGGGATCAGGCGGCCCGGGTGGGGTTGACCGATCCGCGGTTGCAGGCCGCGGCCGTCCGCTGCGTGGAGGCGGTGGCCGCCATGGTGCCCGATACGTTGGCCGGTCCGGTGGACCGACTGCTACGGCAGGTGCACCGCGGCCGCAGCGCGGCCGACGATTTCGCCGATCAGGTCGTCGAGCATGGAATCGAATCGGCAGTCACCGGGTTGGCAATGGTGACCGGGTGAAAGGTGGGGCGTGAGCACGCGCGAACTGTTGGCCCGCGGGTTGTCCAGAGCCCGGGATCGCACCCTGGCGCTGGTGGAGTTCGATGACGCGGAACTGCTGCGCCAGTACGACCCGCTGATGAGCCCGCTGGTGTGGGATCTGGCGCACATCGGCCAGCAGGAGGAATTGTGGCTGCTGCGCGGTGGTGACCTGAATCGTCCGGGGCTGCTGAGCCCCGAGGTGGACGGCCTGTACGACGCGTTCGTGCATTCCCGCGCCAGCCGGGTGAACCTGCCGCTGTTGCCGCCTGCCGAGGCGCACTCGTTCTGCCGCACCGTCCGGGCCAAAGCCTTTGACGCGCTGGACAAACTGCCCGATGAGGATGGCGCTGACTTTCCGTTCGCGCTGGTGATCAGCCACGAGAACCAGCACGACGAGACCATGCTGCAAGCGCTGAACCTGCGCAGCGGTCCGCCACTGTTGGCGCCCGGCGCGGCGCTGCCGCCGGGTCGCGCCGGCGTGGCGGGCACCTCGGTGCTGGTGCCCGGTGGGCCGTTCGTGGTCGGCGTCGACCCATCCGATGAACCGTTCGCGCTGGACAACGAAGGACCGGCGCACATTGTGGACGTGCCGTCGTTCCGGATCGGCCGGGTCCCGGTGACCAACGCCGAATGGCGCGAGTTCATGGCCGACGGCGGCTACGGGCAGCCACGATGGTGGTCCGCGGCTGGATGGGAACATCGGCAGCGGGCCGGACTGGTGGCGCCGCGGTTCTGGACCGCAGACGGGACCGGTCGGGTGCGGTTCGGGCACATCGAGGACCTGCCTCTCGATGAGCCTGTCCAGCACGTCAGCTTCTACGAAGCCGAGGCGTATGCCGCCTGGGCCGGCGCACGACTGCCCACCGAGGTCGAGTGGGAGAAGGCCTGCGCGTGGGACCCGGCAACCGGCTCGCGTCGTCGGTACCCCTGGGGCACAACTGAACCCGATGAGCGGACAGCGAACTTGGGCGGGGACGCGCGGCGGCCGGCCCCGGTCGGGGCGTATCCAGCCGGGGCGTCGGCCTACGGCGTCGAACAACTGCTGGGCGAAGTGTGGGAGTGGACCACCTCGTCGCTGCGACCGTGGCCGGGTTTCACGCCGATGATCTACGAGCGCTACTCGCTGCCATTCTTCGAGGGCGCCGGCAGTGGCGACTACCGGGTGCTGCGCGGCGGGTCCTGGGCGGTGGCCGGCGACATCCTGCGGCCGAGCTTCCGCAACTGGGACCACCCGATCCGGCGGCAGATCTTCTCCGGCCTCCGGTTGGCCTGGCCGGTGGACAGCGAGCTCGCCTGATGTGCCGGCATCTGGGCTGGCTGGGGCGTCCTGTCAGCGTGTCGGCGCTGATTCTTGAGCCCGCGAACGGGCTTCTGGTGCAGTCGTATTCTCCGCGCCGGCAAAAGTACGGGCTGGTCAACGCCGACGGCTGGGGTGTCGGCTTCTTCGATCAGGACTCGAGTACGCCGCGGCGCTGGCGCAGCGCCACGCCGCTGTGGGGCGACGCGTCACTTGCTTCGGTGGCGCCGGTGCTGCGCAGCGGGTGCGTGGTGGCAGCGGTCCGGTCGGCCACCGTCGGCATGCCGATCGAGCCGTCGGCGTCCGCTCCGTTCACCGACGGTGAATGGCTGTTGTCGCACAACGGCGTGGTCGACCGTGCGGTACTACCGGCTACCAGGGATGCCGAGTCCACTGTGGACAGCGCGATTCTGGCGGCGCACATTTTCGCCGAGGGCCTGGACAACCTGGCCAAAACCGTGTCCAGGGTCGGCGCCGCCGACCCTGGAGCTCGCTTGAATATCTTGGCAGCCAACGGTTCTCGGCTACTCGCCACCGTGTGGGGCGAAACGCTTTCGGTATTGCGCCGCGCGGACGGGGTAGTGCTGGCCAGCGAGCCCTACGACGATGACCCGCAGTGGCAGGACATCGGTGACCGGAGCCTCGTCGAGGTGACGGCCGCCGGCATTGACGTAACGGCGCTTTCATGACGGCGCCCGCATGAACTGGACGAGAGGACTGGCATGACCCCGAGCAAGACGGCACCGCTGCTGACCAACCATCTTGCCGCCGACTGGGCGCCCCGCACATTGCGGCACGACGTGCGGGCCGGCTTGTCACAGTCGCCGAAGTCATTGCCGCCCAAGTGGTTCTACGATGCGGTGGGCAGCGATCTGTTCGACCAGATCACGCGGCTGCCCGAGTACTACCCGACCCGCACCGAGGCGCGCATCCTGCATGAGACGGCCGGCGCGATCACGGCGGCCTCCGGCGCCGACACGCTTGTCGAGCTGGGCAGCGGGACCTCGGAGAAGACCCGGATACTGCTCGACGCATTTCTGGAGGCCGACTCGCTGAGCCGGTTCGTGGCATTCGACGTCGACGAGAGCGTGCTCACCGCGGCGCTCACCCAACTGTCAGACGAGTACGCCGGCGTCGAGATCAGCGCAGTGCGGGGCGATTTCGAACAACACCTGGGCGAGTTGCCGGTCGTCGGCCGGCGGCTGATCGTGTTCCTGGGCTCGACGATCGGGAATCTGACCGCTGGGCCGCGGGCGGATTTCCTCGCCTCCTTGTCCGGTGCCATGCGGCCGGGAGACACCCTGCTGCTGGGCACTGATCTGGTGAAGGACACCGCGCGGCTGGTGGCGGCCTACGACGACAGTGCCGGGGTCACCGCGCAGTTCAACCGAAACGTACTGGCGGTGGTGAACCGCGAGCTCGACGCCGATTTCGATCTCGACCGCTTCGAACATGTGGCACGATGGAACCCCGATCACGAGCGTATGGAGATGTTGCTGAGGTCTGTTGTGGCACAACAGGTTCAGATCGGTGAATTGGATCTCACGGTGGAGTTCGAGGCAGGGGAGGAGATGTTGACCGAGGTGTCGTGCAAGTTCCGTCCGGACGGAGTGGCGGCCGAGCTGGCTGCCGCCGGGCTGCGCCGCACCGGCTGGTGGACCGACCCCGCCGGTGATTTCGGGTTGTCGCTGGCGGTCAAGCCGGACGACCGGAGGTGACCGGCGCCGATCCCGCCCTAACCGTCGCGCACCTGTGGCAGGCGGCCCGGCCCACGCCGGTGGGCCTGCACTTCGACAACGCGGCCTGCTCGCGACAGAGCTTCGCAGTCATCGACGCCGCGGCCCAGCACGCGCACCTGGAGGCGCAGGTCGGGGGGTACGTCGCAGCGGAGGCGGCCGAACCGCTACTGGCGGGGGCGCGCGCCACTGTCGCCGCACTCACCGGGATGGCCGCCGACGACGTCGTGTTCACCACGGGTTCGGCTAACGCATTGAACTTGCTGCTCAGTAGCTGGGACGGTGAGAAGACCATTGCCTGCCTGCCCGGCGAGTACGGTCCGAACCTGGTTGTCATGCAGGCCAACGGTTTTACGGTGCGGCAGCTCCCGGTTGACGATCACGGGCGACTCGATGTCGCAGCGGCGGCCGCAGTCATGCAGACCGATCCGCCGGCGCTGGCCCACCTGACCCCACTCGGCAGCCATCGTGGTGTGGCGCAGCCGTTGGCTGAATTCGTCGCGGCCTGCCGGGCCATCGGCGTGCCGGTGGCGGTGGACGCCGCGCAGGCACTGGGCCATCTGGACTGCGCGGTAGCACCCGACGTCATCTACGCGTCGTCGCGCAAGTGGCTGGCCGGGCCGCGCGGGGTGGGGGTGCTGGTGATCAGTCCGTCTGTGGCGCGCCGGATCCGCCCGCGCATCCCACTACCGGAGTGGGGGCCGCCGCTGCCGGTGCTCCGGCGACTCGACCTTGGCGAAGCCAATATCGCTGCGCGCGTGGCATTTTCGGTGGCGCTCCAGGAGCATCTGGTCGCCGGTCCGGAGTCGGTGCGGCACCGGTTGGCCGAAGTCGGCCGACTGACCCGGACTGCGCTGGCGACGGTGCCGGGCTGGCGCGTTGTCGAGGCCGACGGCGAGCCCACGGCGATCACGACTCTGGAGCCGACCCGGGGTGCTGATCCGATTACCGTGCGCGCCAAGCTGATTGCCGAGCGCAGCATTGTCACCACCGCGGCCGGTATCGATCGAGCACCGCTTGAACTGACGACTCCGGTGCTGCGGCTATCGCCGCACATCGACGTCACCGGCGAAGAACTGGAGACCTTCGCCGGTGCGCTGACTGCTGCGTCGGGCTGACCGTCAGGGCTTGTGCGCGGTGAGCAGGAACGCCGGCATCTTCATGCGGCCCTTCTCGTCGCGGGGGTGCGGCGGCATTTCGAACGTCGGCTGTCCTGGGCCGGTGGGCGCTCGGCCGGGCATGCTCGCGTGGATGAAGGCCGGGCGGATTTCATCGATCGTCCAGTACTTGCCGACCGCCTCACGTAGCTCTGCCTCGTCGACCTCGTTGGGCTTCTGCTCGGCCTCGGCGGGGAACGCGCCCTTGGCGAACACCAGGATGTAGTAACGGGCGCCTGGTGCGGCGGCCCGGAACACGGCCTGTTGGTAACCGTCCCGGCCCTCCACGGGAAGCGAGTGGAACAGCGTCGAATCCATGATGGTGTCGAACTTGCCGTCGAACCCGGTGAAGGTGGTGATGTCGTCCTGGACGAACGTGGCGTTGGTCAGATTGCGTTCGGCTGCAGCCTTTTTGGCGGCGGCGACCGCGGTGGGCGTGAGCTCGATGCCGACCACGGTGTAGCCCGCCGCAGCCAGCGCGAGTGACAGCTCGGCGTATCCACTGCCCGCATCGAGCACCTCGCCGGTGACCTGTCCGGCCGCGATCAGCGCGGCCAGCTCGGGCTGCGGTTCTCCGATGTTCCACGGGGGCGGCCCGTCGAATCCGCCTTCTTCCCGGTATGCGCTGTCCCAGTCCATCACTTCGTTGGTGGAGTCCGTCATGGGCTCCAACGTACGCCGCAGATCTGGCCGC
>JARLGS010000103.1 GCA_031292695.1 Mycobacterium sp.
CTCGTCGAATTGATCGGCAGCCGTGGTGCGAACCGCGCAGCCTTTTCGAGCTCGGGATGGAAGGCGGGGGCGTGTGCATGGCCGGACACCCGACCGACAATACTGACCCGCGACGATCCTGCAAGGGTCCGTTCCGGGCCTCACAGGTAACCGTAACTTGTGCACGAGTCCGCATATCGGTGTTCACTGGGGCGTTGTGACTGAGACCCAGCCGACGCACATTGAGCCACCTGGACTGACTGCAGAAGACCAGGGCTATCACCACACTCTCAAGCCCCGTCAGCTGCAGATGATCGCGATCGGCGGTGCCATCGGTACCGGGCTCTTCCTGGGCGCGGGCGGGCGGCTGCACAATGCCGGTCCGGGTCTGTTCCTGGTGTACCTGATCTGTGGTGGGTTCGTCTTCCTCATCCTGCGGGCCCTCGGCGAACTGGTGCTGCACCGTCCGTCGTCGGGTTCCTTCGTGTCCTACGCGCGCGAATTCCTCGGCGAGAAGGCCGCATACGTGGCCGGCTGGATGTACTTCCTGAACTGGGCCATGACCTCGATCGTCGATTCGACCGCCATCGCCACCTACTTCCACTACTGGTCGGTGTTCGGTCCCATCCCGCAGTGGCTGATCGCGCTCATCGCACTGGGCATCGTGCTGAGCATGAACCTGATCTCGGTGACCCTGTTCGGTGAGCTCGAATTCTGGGCTGCCTTGATCAAAGTGATTGCGCTGGTGACGTTCCTGGTGGTCGGCTCGGTATTTCTGGTGGGCCGCTTCAAGATCGAGGGACAGACCACCGGTCTCGGCGTCGTTGTCCACAGCGGAGGCACGTTCCCGGCCGGGCTGCTGCCCCTGGTTGTCGTGACCTCGGGCGTCGTCTTCGCCTATGCTGCAGTCGAATTGGTCGGCACGGCGGCGGGCGAGACGGCCGAACCGCACAAGATCATGCCGCGCGCCATCAATTCGGTGATCTTCCGGATCGCGCTGTTCTACGTCGGGTCCCTGGTGCTGCTCGGACTGCTACTGCCGTATACCGCCTACAAGGTCGGCGAGAGCCCCTTCGTCACCTTCTTCTCCAAGATCGGATTCCAGGGCGCCGGCACGGTCATGAACGTCGTCGTGCTCACCGCCGCGTTCTCCAGCCTGAACGCGGGCCTGTACTCCACCGGCCGCATCCTGCGTTCCATGGCGATGAACGGCAGCGCGCCGAAGTTCACCGGCGTCATGTCCAAACGTGGTGTGCCGTATGGCGGTATCTGTCTGACCGCAAGCATCGGACTGTTCGGCGTGGTACTCAACGGCGTGGTGCCGGCCCAGGCGTTCGAGATCGTGCTGAACATGGCGGCACTGGGCATCATCGCGTCGTGGGCCACCATCGTGATCTGCCAGCTGCAGCTGTTCCGCTGGTCTCAGCGGGGCGAGCTGGTCAGGCCGGCGTTCCGGATGTGGGGCGCGCCGTACACCGGATACGCGACGCTGGCCTTCCTGGCCGGGGTGCTCGTGCTGATGGCGTTCGACAAGCCAGTCGGCACCTGGACGGTGGCGACGCTGGTGATCATCGTCCCGGCGCTGATCGCCGGCTGGTACGCGGCGCGCGGCCGGGTGCTGGAGATCGCTCGGCAGCGGCAGGGGTTCACCGGTCAGTTCCCGGTGATCGCCAACCCGCCCCCGCCGGGCGAGCGGCAGCCCTGACCGAGCGCGGGTGTGGCGTTCGCGGCAAAGTGCGGTGAAGGTGCGCTGACTCGCGTTTACTTGGCAGGTGGAGATCATGTCGCCAACCGACGCGCTGTTCCTGCTCGGCGAATCGCGCGAACACCCGATGCACGTCGGCGGTCTGCAGCTGTTCACGCCGCCCGACGGGGCCAGCCCGGACTTCGTCTACGAGATGTATCAGGACATGTTGTCCCACAAGCATTTCAACCCGACCTTCCGCAAACGCCCGATGCGCGTGCTGGGCGGCATCGCCAACTTCGGCTGGTCCTACGACGACGAGGTCGACATCGACTACCACCTCCGGCGTTCCGCGCTACCCGCTCCGGGCCGCGTGCGGGAACTGCTGGAGCTGACCTCCCGGCTGCACACCAGCCTGCTGGACCGGCACCGGCCGCTGTGGGAGACCTACCTCGTCGAGGGCTTGGAGGACGGCCGCTTCGCGGTGTACTCGAAGTTCCATCACGCGCTGATCGACGGGGTGTCGGCACTGCGGATGACCATGCGCACACTGTCCGAAGACCCAACCGAGCTGGATATGCGGGTGCCGTGGGACCTACCGTCCCGCAAGCGCACCTCGCAGAGCCCGTCGCTGCTGGGGGCGGCCCGGGACACCGTCGGCGCGGCTCTGGGACTTGCGCCATCGACCCTGCGCGTGGCCCGCGCGGCCCTGTTGGAACAGGACTTGACCAGGACCTTCAGCGCGCCCAAGACCATGTTCAACGTCAAGATCGGCGGAGCCAGACGCGTGGCGGCGCAATCCTGGTCGCTGGACCGGATCAAGGCGGTCAAGCAGGCGGCCGGTTCGGTGACCGTGAATGACGTGGTGCTCGCCATGTGTGCCGGGGCGCTGCGGGCCTATTTGTTGGAGCACGACGCATTGCCCGACGCGCCGCTGGTGGCGATGGTTCCGGTGAGCCTGCGCGCAGACGCCGACGCGGATGCCGGCGGCAACCAGGTCGGCGCGATCCTGTGCAACCTGGCGACCGACGTCAAAGATCCGGCGCAGCGCCTGCAGGTCATCTCCGATTCGATGCGGGGCAACAAGCAGGTGTTCGCCGGGCTGTCGAAAACGGAATCCATGGCGCTGTCAGCGCTGCTGCTGTCGCCGATCGCGTTGTCCACCGTGCCCGGTTTCATCGCGGCCACGCCGCCGCCGTTCAACATCGTCATCTCGAACGTGCCGGGCCCCCGGGTGCCGATGTACTGGAAGGGTGCGCGCCTCGACGGCAACTACCCGCTGTCCATCGCACTGGACGGGCAGGCGCTGAACATCACGCTGGTGAACAATGCCGGCAACCTGGATTTCGGGCTGGTGGGCTGTCGGCACAGCGTGCCGCACCTGCAGCGGCTGCTAGGCCACCTGGAGGACTCGCTGGCGGATCTGGAGCGCGCGGTCCTCTGACTAGGCCACATTTCGCCCAAACGGACGAATGGGCCAATTTGTGCGAGAAAAAGCGGCCATTGCGTCGATCTCGGCACCGCCACGGCGAAGCCACGCCTGGTACACGCGGGTAAGGATCTGCGCCGGCGCGTCCTCGGTGATCACCCGGATCACCTCCCAGCCCGCCTCCGCGATGCGCGGGAGACGGCGCATGTCCTTCACGTACTGCGTCCGGTCGCTGCGGTGCTGATCTCCGTCGTATTCGACCGCGAGCTGGATGTTCTGCCATCCCATGTCCAAGTACGCGAACGGCTGAGTACCGCCGTCGTACACCGGAACTTGGGTGGCCGGCATAGGAAAGCCGTTGTCGTACAGCAACAGACGTAACCGGCTTTCCTGCGGCGACGCCGCACCGCCGTCGATCAGCGGAAGCAGTTCGCGCAGTTGGCGCACACCCCGTACCGGTCCGTATCGCTGTATCAGGATGTCGACATCGCTGCGGGTGAATGGTGCGGCCCCCATAAGTGCGTCCAATCGGGCAAGGGCCGTGACCCGCTTCTGATAACGCCCGAGGTCGAAGGCGGTGCGGGCGGCGGTCGCCGTCGGCAGTTCGTCGATGGTGACGATCTCCTCGCCGCTGATGCGGTCCGTCCTGACCAGAAGCCCCGGTTGGCGGCGCCGGTCCGCGACCAAGATCTCGATCGGTTCGGCGGCGTCGACCCAATCGGCACCATGCAGCGCCGAGGCCGCCACCCCCGTGATCACGCCCGAGCGGCCCGACGTCAGCCAGGCCCCCGTGGTCCGATCTGCCAGCGTCGGAATCGTGTTTTTCGGGATGTACACGCCGCGGAACAGCGGGCGGTACCAACGTCGTAACTGGCGCCGTGGCATTCCGGCGCCTAGCGCTTCTTGACCAAGAAATATCTCCCCCATGCTGGACATGGTGACCGACTGGTCCGACATCCCGCCGAGATCGACAAATTGGCCGCTTCTACTCGCACAAACTGGCCCGTTCGTCCGTTTGGGCGGAAGAGAACAGGGGCTCAGAAGAGAACAGGGGCTCAGGCGGGTGGCGGGAGGAACGGCAGGGTGACGTCCGGCAGGCCCGGGACCTGAACCACGTTTGACGGCTGGGCGTCTGCGGGGCTCGCCGGATCGGCGGGTGGCGCCGGCGGGTTCTGCGGCGGAGTGTTGGTCTCCGTCGCGGAAGTGCTTGGCGCCCCGGCTGTTTGGGATGCCGACGACTGAACCGACGACGACTGCGCCGACGACGAGGTCTGGGGTTCCGGTGCTGCGGTGGACGCCGCGGTGCTCGGCGCCACGCTCGGGGCAGTGGTGGCCTCGGAGGTGGTCGTCATCGTCGGCGACGGTACCCACGGATGCGGCGGCTCCGACACCGGCGCCGCGGGCGCAGGCGCGCCCTGGTACGACTTCGCGCTACCGGTCAGCTGGCCGGGGCTGCGCGCGGCCAACGCGCACAGTGTCTGGCGGCTGCCGGCCGACCAGCTGACCCCGCTGATCGGCCGGTAGTGCAGGGTCAAGTCAGTGGTCCTCAACGTCTTTGGCGCCAGATACGCGGCGGCCATCGTGGTGCAGGCCGCGAGCAGGACCGGCTCCTGCTCGGCGTCCGACGGTGGACCTTCGTGGAAGTGTTCGCTCAGGTCGACCGGGCCGACGACCTCGACCGCGTGTGGCTCGGCGCACTCGATCGGAATGGCGCCGGCCGGGTCGGGCAGGCAGGTACCCGGAGGCCACACCCGTGACTGGTCCTGCTCGGCGACCAGCCCGCGGAACGGCAGCGGCTGGTTGTGCAGGCCTGCTAACTGCAACCCGCACAGCGACTTTCGACTCGAAGCCCCGGAATTCTCGGGACCCGTCTGCTTCAACAGGCTGGCGGTGAACCGGCTGTTGGGGTCGTAGCGCGGCCCGAGGTAGCGGCGTACCGACACCGCGCAGGCCTCCTGATCGCCGTCCCCGTCGACGACATTGACCACCTCGAACAGGTGCGGCTTGCTGCACTGCACGAACGAGGGTCGCGGCGACGTGTCAGGTTGCCAGGCCAGACAACTGCCGCTGTGTGCGCTATGGAAGACGCTGTCCACGTGGTCGGTGTCGGCCACTGGACCACTTGTCGAACTGCCGTTGGCGACGGCGACCACTCCGCCGACCAGTACGGCACACAGCAGCATCGCGAGCAGAATGCGGCGGGATCCGCGGGAGCGACCGATCGCCGGCTGATCCGCCGGTAGCAGGTCTACGAGCGCGGTATCGACATCGTCGGCCTGATGGTCGGGGACGACCGGTGGGGATATCACCGGTCTCGTCCGTGCAGCGGTCCGGGCGGCCCGGGGCACGACACCACCTGGGGCGTCGGGCAGCCTGCAGCCGCTACGGTGCGGCGTTTGCTCATCATCGGTCTAGAGCGTGACATATCCGGCCCGAGCGGCGCAGCACAGCAGGCCGATCTCCACCGAGTCTCCACCGACTCGTGATGCGACGACGGATTACTTGAGCAACGGATCCCGGGGTAGTCCGAGGATGCGCTCGGCGATGGTGTTGCGGGTGATTTCCGAGGTGCCGCCGGCGATGGTCATCGCCCGATAGCCCAGGTAGGACTGGGTCAGCGCCGGCGCCTGCCCCGTCACGGCCGCCGGGCCCGCCAGTTCCATGGCCAGCTCGGTGAGGCGCTGGCCCTGTTCGGCGACCACCAGCTTGGTGACGTTGCCCTCTGGGCCGGGCCCGGTACCCGCGATGGCCCGGCTGATCCGGCGCAGGTTCAGCAGTCGCAGCGTATGGCCCTCGGCGAGCACCGAGCCGGCCCGCCCGAGCAAACCCGCGGCTTGGTGCGGCGGGGCGGCGTCGAGCAAGGAGATCAGGTCATCGGCAGTGAAACCGGTCTGTGCGCCCGAACCTCCGCCGATGGACAGCCGTTCGTTGCCCAGCGTCGCTCGGGCCACCAGCCAGCCCTTGTTGACGTCACCCACCACGTCGGCGTCCGGCACGAACACCTCGTCGAAGAACACCTCGTTGAAGTGCGCGGTGCCGGTCAGGCCACGGAGCGGATTCACCGTCACCCCGGAGGACTTCATGTCGATGGCCATCATCGTGACGCCGGCGTGCTTGGGGGCGTCGGCGTCGGTGCGCACGGTGGCCAGACCCCACTGGCAGTACTGCGCCAGGCTGGTCCACACTTTCTGTCCGGTCACCAACCAGCCGCCATCGACCTTCTTGGCGCTGGTCCGCACCGCCGCGGCGTCCGACCCGGCGTCCGGTTCGGAGAACAGCTGGCACCACATGATTTCGCCGCGCAGCACCGGTTCCACCCAACGTTCGCGCTGGTCGTCGGTGCCCGCCTGGGCGATGGTCAGGGTCACCCAGCCGGTGATGCCCAGATCGGGACGCTCCACATCGCGGAACTCCTCCTCGATCGCCAGCTGCTCCAGCACCCCCGCGTCCCGGCCCCAGGGTTTGGGCCAGTGCGGCACCAGATAGCCGGAATCGACCAGGAAGTCCCGTTGCTTGTCGGCGGGCAGTGCACTCAGGGTGGCGACGGCCGCACGGGCCGCGGTCCGGTGCTCCGCGGCTTCGGCGGGTAGGGCGAACGACGCGCCGTGCGCCCAGCCGGCGCGCTGGGCGTCCACCACGTCGGCCAGCGGGTCGGCGCCGGCTGCGGTCAGTGCGGCCAGCGTGCGAGCCCGGCGCAGATACAGGTGTGCGTCGTGTTCCCAGGTGAAGCCGATGCCGCCATGCAACTGAATGTTGTTCTCGGCGTTGAAGATCTGACCGTGGATCGCATGTGCGGCCGCCACGGCGGCACCGAACCGGGCGTCGTCGAGGGTGTCCGCGCGCGCCGCGTCCCAGGCTGCGGCAGTGGCGAGCTCAGCGTGCACCAGCATGTTGGCGGCGTGGTGTTTGACGGCCTGGAACGTGCCGATGGTGCGGCCGAACTGCTCGCGGACTTTCGCGTAGCCCACGGCTGCATCCAGACAGTCCTGGGCGCCGCCGACTGCCTCAGCCGCCGCCAGCAGCCGCCCTATGGCCAGCGCACGGGATGCGGCCCCCGAAATGACATGCTCCGATGAAATGGACACATTGTTGAAAGTGACGTGGCCCGATCGGCGGGTCGGGTCCAGATTGGTCGGTACGTCGATGACGACTCCCGGTCGGGTCGCCTCCACCACGAGGACGTCGCAACCGGCTGCAATCAGTAAGAGGTCGGCCACCCCGGCGCCGAGCGCGACACCGGCGTCACCGTGGGCCACGCCCTTGCGCAGCGTGATTTCTGACGAGAACGCCACTGCCGCCACTGCGGTTCCGCCGGCTAGTCCCGGCAGTAGTCGGGCGCGCTGTTCGGCACTTCCCAGGGTAGCGATTACCGTGGACGTGATGACGGTGGGCAAAAATGGGCCTGGGGCAACGGCACGGCCGAGTTCTTCAGTGACAACGACCAATTCGGGTAATCCGAAGCCGGACCCGCCGTACTGCTCAGGGATGTGCATCCCCAGCCACCCGAGTTCCGCAAGCTCCGACCAGAATGTCGGCAGGCTTTCAGAGGGTGCGTCCAACAGCTCGCGGGACAGCAGGCGGGCTTTTTGCGCGCCCAGAAACGATCGGGCGATCTTCTCGAGCTCTCGATGCTCTTCGGTGACGGCGATCCCCATGCAGACCTCCTAAGTCAACCGATTTCGGCATGTCCGCCGAGCCATTAATGCAACTCCTGGGTGAGATCGTGGTGGCGCTGCATCATCGAAACCGCTTTGCGCGCTACATCATCCGCTGGCGCGGGTAGCAGCACCGGACCGCGCTCGCGGCTGGGTAACGCCACACTGGCTGTCGCCGGGGCGGTAGCTTCGCCCCGCTGGTTGGTAGCGCGGAATTCGATGTCGACCAAACAATTCCGATCATCGGTCCGCTTACCGACGACTTCACCAGAGATGATGTGGGTGTCTCCGATGTAGTTGAATTTGCGCATCTCATCGTGTTGTCGCACAAGCCAGCCGTCATCACCCATCCAGTCGGTGAGGTAGTGCGTCAGCCAGCATTCCCGGGTGACCCCGTAGTCGTAGGCCATCGGGTTTCCGATCGACTGCGACCACTCGTTCTCCCAGTGCAGCCGTTGGGCGACGTCCGGTATACCCGCGGCGTTATTGATGTAGAACTTGGGCACCCGCTGTCGGTTTTTGTAGCCAACCCGCGCCGGGCCGATGCCGTACGGCGCGAAACCGTAGCCGCCGGCGTGAAAGGAGATGATGTCGGTCAGGGTCAATGGCCCCTTGGCCATCTTCGGAAGTTCATCACCAACCTGCACGTCCTCCCAATAGCGAGGCGTCGCCCCGCGGGGTCCCTCCGCGGCGTAGATCGCGTCGATTTCGGCGATCTGCTCTGCGGTGTAGGTCGCCGGTTCGATGCGCATGTACTTACCGCGTTCGCGGGATTGCTTGCGCTCGGTCGCGATCAAAATGGTCCTTTGGATCGCGACAACCTCGGCGTGCTGATTAACCCGCACGGAACGCAACACCCGGATGATCGAACGACCGGCGAACTCGCTCATCTTTTCGTCGATCGACTCCAGACCACCGAAACCGTAGAGCTCATCACCGGGATATACGGGCCGGAACCATTCGGTGTCCTGACCCGACACGAACAGATGAACCCCGGAGAACAATCCCCTTGTCTTGGCCTTGATTTCCGCGGGAATCGGGTCGCCCAACATCTTTCGCGATGCCGCGGCCAGGAACATGGGCGGCGCGATCTGGCTGGCCCAGCGTGTGCGGGCACCGTGGCGGGGATCGGCGAACAGTGGATTGTCATCTCCGTAGGCGCGCGCGAAGTTGCGGATCCCGTCCGCCGTCGCGGTCCGGTGGAATTCGTCGCTGCTGTTGGGCGAATCGACACCCAGCAGCAGCCGGGCCCGTTCAACATCCTCGTCTTTGATGGGGTAGTCGAACTCCTTGGCCGAATCCACTGTGTCGGTCATGCCCATCCACTCCCTTCGAGCCGTCGTCGGGAACCGGCGAACTTCAACTGGGTTGCTCCGATTGGGAAACGCGGCACGGTCATCTCAGTGACCCATCGGATGATTGAGCGTGAAGGGCACCTCGGCGAAATGCGCCGCCTTGTATTGCAATTCGGCCACGGTCCACCGTCCGGACGGTTGATCAATCCGATCGATGATCGACCACGGCTGAAACAGCTGGACGGTGCCGCCCATTACGAAGAAGACCCGGCCGGTGATCGGGCAATCTGGTGTTGCCAGGTAGGCCACAAACGGTGAGACGTTGGCCGGGTCCATATCCCCGATCTCATCGCCTGTGTCCGGAGCAGGTACGCCGGCCAGCCCGGCCGTCAGCCGCGTGAGCGCTGCTGGAGCGATCGCGTTGACCCGGACCCCGTAACGGGACAGTTCACCCGACGTGATCATCGTCATCATCGCGATTCCGGATTTTGCGGCACCGTAATTCGTTTGGCCGGGCTGACCGAACAACCCTGACGTCGAGGACGTGTTGATTACCGTACGGTCGACTGTCTTTCCGGCTTTGGACTGCTCTCGCCAGTACTGGGCAGCGTGCCGCGTCGGGCAGAAGTGCCCTTTGAGATGGACGTTGATGACGGCATCCCATTCGTCTTCGGTCATGTTGACCAGCGTGCGGTCGCGCAAGATCCCAGCGTTGTTGACCA
>JARLGS010000866.1 GCA_031292695.1 Mycobacterium sp.
CGCGACCAGCTGCCCGGCGCGGGCCTGCGCCCAGGCGATATTCAAGTCCTCCAGGAGAATTCGCCACGACACCCCGTCGATGGCCAGGTGGTGCACGATCAGCACCAGCTGGCGCACCGGGGCCACCCACAGCGCGCTGAGCATGACACCGGCCGCCGGGTTCAACCGGGACCGGGCCGCGAGCACCGCGGCTTCGGACAGCTCATCGACGATGTGCAGGCAGTCGCGGGCATCCATCGCACCCGCCTCGGGCACCTGCAGCGTCCAGCCTGCACCGACCTGCAGCCGGAGCATGGCATGCCGATCCAGCAAGGCCTGCAGGACGATTGCCACATCGGCTTCGGTGGCGCCCGCCGGAGCCTGGATCACCATCGTCTGGTTGAACTGGTCTGTCGGGCCGTCCACTTCAGCCAGCCACCGGATGATCGGGGTCGCGTCCAGCGGCCCGACGCCCGCGTCGATCTCGTCGGCTGCGCCGGCTTCGATGACGCTGACCACCAGGGCCAGCCGGGCCACGGTCTGCTCGACGAACACGTCGCGCGGCCGGCAACTCAGCCCGGCCGCCCGGGCCCGGGCCACCACCTGCATCGACATGATGCTGTCGCCGCCCAACTCGAAGAACGAGTCATCCACACCGACCCGCTCGACACCGAGCACCTCGGCGTAGATGCCGGCCAGCGTCTCCTCCACCGGACTGCCCGGCGCGCGGTACTGGTCGACGTTGCCGTAGCTCGGGGCGGGCAGCGCCCGCTTGTCCAGCTTGCCGTTGGGCGTCAACGGCAGCGTCGCCATCGCGACCACCGCCGCCGGCACCATGTACGGCGGCAAGTACTTGGCCACCGCGGCCCGGGCCTCGGTGGGGTCGGCGGTGCCGGTGATGTAGCCGACCAGGCGCTTGTCGCCGGGGCGGTCTTCGCGGGCGATCACCGCGGCCTGCTGCACTCCGTCCAGCCCGGCCAAAGCCGTTTGCACATCGCCTAATTCGATCCGGTAACCGCGGATCTTGACCTGCTCGTCGGCGCGGCCGAGGTACTGCAGTTGCCCGTCGGCACCCCACCGCACCAGATCACCCGTGCGGTACATGCGCTGCCCCGGCGCGCCGAACGGGCACGCCACGAACCGTGACGCGGTCAGCCCGCCGCGACGCACGTATCCGGCTGCCACACCGGAACCGGCCACATAGAGCTCACCCACCACCCCGATCGGCACCGGCCGCAACGAACTGTCCAGCACGAACGACGCCGCGCCCGGCACCGGCGTACCGATGGGCACGGCGCTCGCGCCCGATATGAGCGGCGCGCTAACCGCCGCGTAGATGGTGGCCTCGGTGGGGCCGTAGGCGTTGAGCATGACGCGGCGAGGCTGACCCTGCTCCTCGCGTCCGCCGAAAGCCCAGCGGTCGACCAGCTCGGCCGGGCAGGCCTCACCGGCCACCACGAGGCTCGTCGAGTCCAGGCCCTGCGGGGACAACATCATTGCGGCAGAGGGAGTCTGGGTCAGGACGTCGACGCCCTCAGCGACCAGGAGCGCGTGCAGGTCCTCCGGCGCGCGAGCCACAGACTCGGACACCACGACCAAACGGCCGCCGTGCAGCAACGCGCCGAAGATCTCCCACACCGACACGTCGAATGCCAGCGAATGCCACTGGCTCCAGACTCGCGCCGACGGCAGTCGGTCACCCAGCGTGCCCAGCAGCCCGATCACGTTGCGATGGGTGATAGCAACGCCTTTCGGCACACCCGTGGTGCCGGAGGTGTAGATCAGGTAGGCGATGTCGCCCGCGGTGGGTACCGCAACCTTTGTCGTGGGCTGGTTTTCGATGGCTGCCACGTCGAGCACCGGCACCCCGAAGCCGTCGAGCCGCTCGGTCAGATCACTGGTGGTGACCGCGACGACCGGTAGGGCGTCGCCGAGCATGAACTCGATCCGCGCCGACGGCAGTGCCGGGTCGATCGGCAGGTACGCCGCCCCGGTCTTGAGCACCGCCAGGATCGACACGATGGCCTCGGCCGACCGGTGGAACAGCAACGCCACCGTCTGTCCCGGTCCGGCTCCGTGGCTGATCAGCCGGTGGGCCAACCGATTTGATTCCGCATCCAGTTCCGCGTAGGTCAAGGACCGGCGCTGCCAGGTGATCGCCGCAGCCTCGGGGGTGCGGGCCACCTGGGTGGCAAACAATTCCGGAATGGCCGCCGAGACTTCTGCCGGCGCCATGAGCACCGCCCGGTGACCGAGCGCATCGAGGCGGGTCTGCTCGGCGTCGTCGAGCAGACTGACCGACGACACCGACCGCTGCGGATCGGCCGTCATCGCCACCAGCAGCCGCTCCAGCCGCTTGACCAAGGTCTCGATGGTCGCGGCATCGAACACGTCGGTACGGAATTCGACCTCACCGCCGATTCCGGCGGGGGCGCCGGACTGGGTCCAGCGTTCGGACAGCGAGAAGGTCAGGTCCATGCGGGCCGACTGGGTGCCCAACGGGACGGACGTGACGTCAACGCCTTTCAGCCCGGACCCGGCAGCCGGATCGGTCAGCCCGGTGAAGTTCTGCCAGGAGAGCATGACCTGCACCAGCGGGTGATGGGTCAGGCTGCGGGTCGGGTTGAGCCGCTCCACCAGCACCTCGAATGGCACATCCTGGTGCTCGAAGGCCTCCAGGCTGCGGGACCGGACCTGGGTCAGCAACTCGGTGAAGCTCGGATCGTCGGCCAGATCGGCGCGCAGCACCAGGGTGTTCACGAAGAAGCCGACCAGGTCGTCGAGCGCGGGATCGCGCCGGCCGGCAATCGGGAAGCCAACGGCCACATCGGAATTCGAGCTGACCTTGGACAGCAGGGCGAGCAGCGCGGCTTGCACGACCATGAAGCTGGTCGCGTTGTGTTCGCGGGCCACCCGGGCGACCTGCTGCTGCAACTCGGCCGGCCACTGGACCGCCACCGTGGCGCCGGCCATATCGGCGATCACCGGGTAGGGGCGGTCGGTGGGCAGCTGCACCTGCTCCGGCAGGCCGGCCAGTGCCTGTTCCCAGTAGGCCAGCTGTGCGGCCACTCGGCTGTTGACGTCGTCTAGATGCCCGAATTGTGCACGCTGCCAGAGCGTGTAGTCGATGTACTGCACCGGCAGCGGCGTCCAGTCCGGCGCCTGGCCCGCGCAGCGGCTGGCGTAGGCCACACCCAGATCGGCGACCAGCGGCCGCAGCGACCAGCCATCAGCAGCGATGTGATGTACCACGGCGACCAGCACGTGCTCGTCGTCAGCAACGCGGAACAGGTGCGCCCGCAACGGGATATCGGCGGCCAGATCGAACGTGCCGCGCGCCGCGAGTTCGAGGGCGTCGTGCAGTCGGCTCGCCGACCATTCGCTCGCATCCACGATGTCCCAGCCGAAATCGGCTCGCGCAGCGGGGATCACCACTTGCTGCGGGGTGCCCTGCGGCGCAGTGAACAAGGTGCGCAGGGTTTCGTGCCGGCCGACCACGTCGGCCAGTGCGGCGCCCAGCGCGTCGACGTCCAGGTTGCCGCTGAGGCGCAAGGCGGTCGCCATGTTGTAGACCGGCGAAGGCCCTTGCACCTGGTCGACGATCCACAATCGGTTCTGCGCGAACGACAATGGCACCACCGGCGGGCGCTCGGCCACCGTCAGGGGCTGCAGGCCGCGCTCGCCCACGCCGATGCGCGGTGCCAGCTGGGCCACGGTCGGCGCCTCGAACACCACGCGGACCGGCTGGTCGATGTCCAGCGCGGCGTTGATCGCCGCGACCAGC
>JARLGS010000867.1 GCA_031292695.1 Mycobacterium sp.
CAGCGGGGTGACGGCCAGCGACAAGACGTATGACCAGACGGCCACGGCGACCTTGACCGGTACGGCGGCCCTGACGGGGGTGGTGGGGACGGACGATGTGCAGCTGGACCCGGGCGCGACCGTGACGGCGTCGTTTGCGGACAAGACCGTGGGGATCGACCGGACGGTGACGGTGAGCGGGTATGCGTTGATTGGCGCGGACGCGGGGAACTACACGCTGACGCAGCCGACGCTGCTGGCGACGATCAACCCGGCCGGCCTGACGGTGGTGGGGGCGGCGGTGGCGACCAAGCCCTATGACCAGACGACGGCGGCAGCGATTGCTGGCGCGGCGTTGAGCGGCGTGCTCGAAGGGGACGATGTCTCGTTGGCCAATGCCGACAGCGGCACGTTTGACACCAAGGATGTGGGCACGGGCAAAACCGTGACCACGGCGATGACGCTTTCGGGCGCGGACGCGGGGAACTACCTGCTGACGCAGCCGGCGCTGACGGGCGAGATTGACGCCATCGGACTGACGGTGGCGGGCGCGGCGGTGACACCCAAGGTTTACGACGGGACGACGGATGCCGCCATCACGGGGGCCAGCCTGGCGGGAGTGATTTCCGGCGACGATGTGGAGTTGGCCAACGCCGGCAGCGGCACGTTTGCCGACCCGAATGCGAACACGGGCATTGCCGTGAGCACGGCGATGACGATTTCGGGCACCGATGCGATCGATTACACGCTGACCCAGCCAACCCTGGCGGGCGACATCACGGTTCGTGGCGTGACGGTGACGGTCACCAGCGGGCAGACGAAGGTTTACGGGGTGAGCGACCCGGTGTTTGCGTACACGGCAGATCCGCTGGTGGGCAGCGACAGCTACAGCGGCGCGTTGACCCGGGTGGCGGGCGAGACGGTTGGTTCGTATGCGATTTTGCAGGGCAGCGTGAGCGCCGGGGGCAACTACCAGATCACGTTTAACGGGGACAACTTTGTGATCACGCCGGCGCCGGTGACGATCACCGGGGTGACGGCGGCGGACAAGACGTATGATGGCGGCACCACGGTGGTCCTGAGCGGCGGTTCGCCGACGGGGGTGCTGGATGCGGACGCGGGCAATGTGACGATTGTGGCCGGCAGCGGCGTGTTTGCCAGTGCCAGTGTTGGTTCGCAGGCGGTGACGGCCAGCGGCTACAGTCTGACCGGCCCGGCGGTGGGCAACTATGTGTTGACGGGGCAGCCGGCGGTTGCCAATGCGACGATTGCCGCGGCGCCGGTGACCGTGGTGTCGGGTTTGACGGGGGACAACAAGGCGTATGACAGCACGGATGTGGCGACGATCAGTTCGAACAGCGTGGTGTTGGGCGGCGTCCTGGATGCGGATGCGGCCAACGTGGTGTTGAACACCAACGGGTATGCGGCGACGTTTGCGCAGACCAACGCTGCCAACAACATAACGGTGAGTGTCAGCGGGCTGACGCTGACGGGGAGTGCGGCTGGCAACTACAGCCTGGCGCAGCCGGTCTTGAGTGCGAACATCACGCCGTATGGTCTGACGATCAGCGGGGTGACGGCCAGCGACAAGACGTATGACCAGACGGCCACGGCGACCTTGACCGGTACGGCGGCCCTGACGGGGGTGGTGGGGACGGACGATGTGCAGCTGGACCCGGGCGCGACCGTGACGGCGTCGTTTGCGGA
>JARLGS010000868.1 GCA_031292695.1 Mycobacterium sp.
ACAACGTGGTTGGGACCCGATCGTGCGGTACCGCGTTGCGCCACGCCTGCGCGGTGGCATGCAGATGATCGACGTCGGTGACGTGGCGCGTGTCCATAGCGCCCTGATGCGACCGGGCCGCGGCCCCAAGCGGTACGTGTGCGGTGGCTTGATGCTGACCTTCGATCAGATGATCGACGCGTTGGAAACCGCTCTGGGCCAGCCGATCCGGCGAATTCCGATGTCGCCCGGCCTGTTTCGCGGTGTGGGCCGGTTGGCGGACATCGCCGGTCGCTGGCTGCCGTTGGCCGACGGACTGAGCTACGAAGCCGCGATGCTGCTCACCGCCGCCGTGCCGACCGATGACACGTTGACCCTGTCAGACCTCGGCCTGTCCTGGCGCGACCCCCGCGAATCGATCGTCGAATCGTTCGTGTAGTCCCACGATTTCGCGGTCAAGTCTCCCCGGCGCCGCGCCGCTCAGTCCTATACTCTTGCCAACTTTTGCCGGGACGGGAGTCGGGCATGTCTGAACGCAGTAGGCCGACGGCAGCCGCGCCCGCCGTCGACGTCTCGCTGTTGCGGGGCCTGCTGCTGCAGTTCGCGCTGCGGGCGCTGTTGGCGGTATTCATCGCGTCCGGCCTGCTGCTGCAGCCCCCGAACGCCAACTTACAGTTGCACTGGGGCGTCTTCGCCGGCTACGTCGCGATGGTCGCGATCTGGGGGTTGTGGGCGCAGCGCTCGGCCGATCACTCCGACCGGCGAACGCAGCGTTCGGTGGCGCTACTCATGCTGTGCGCGGATCTGACTGTGGTAGCGGTTATTTCAGTGGACACCGGGTTCAGTTCGCCGGAGACATGGACTTCCGACGTATTGCAGCACGGACTGTTCCTGATCCCGTTGATCGCGGCAGCCCAGCTCGATCCTGCCGTCAGCGCCGCGATCGCGATCCCCACGATCCTCACGTTCTTCGTCGTCAATTGGGTGGACCGGGAAGCCAACGGTCACGAACCCTGGGGCTCGATCCTGTTGCGGACCGCAGTGGTGTTCGGGCTGGCCGCCGGGTCGGTCGCGCTGTCTTGGATTCAGCAATCCAAGACCAGGACCATCTCCGGCTTGGCCCAGGAACGAACCCGCCTGCTCGAAGAGGTGATCAGTCTGGAGAAGCGCGAACGCCAATCGCTCTCGGAACGCCTGCACGATGGCGCGCTGCAGTACGTCCTGGTCGCCCGGCACGACATGGAGGACGTCCGCGTCGGATCGGTCGAGGGGATGGACCGCGTCGACTTCGCGTTGGCGGAGTCCTCCCGGCTGCTGCGCGACGTGGTGCGTGAATTGCATCCCGAAGTGTTGGCGCGCTCCGGCCTCAAGGCCGCGATCGCCGCGCTGGCCGACGGCATTGCCGCCCGTACCAACATCGCAGTCCACCTGAACGCTGACGACTGGCCCGACGGCCTGCGCACCGGTGCCGATCATCTGCTCTACAGCGCAGCTCGCGAGTTTTCGACGAACGCGATCAAACACGCGCACGCCGACAACCTGCGATTCACGCTCGCGCACCACGGTGGTCGGGCCGAACTGCGCATCGCCGACGACGGCGTCGGCATCCCCCCGGACCGGCTGGCGCAAAGCGTCGAGGACGGCCACATCGGCTTTGCCTCGATCTGCACCAAGGTGCTTGCCACCGGCGGCGAATTCACGGTGAGCGGTTCACCCGGAACCGTCGTATCGATTTCGGTGCCCACGATGAGCATCTACGACGGGCACGCGTCGTCGCACCAGTGATTTGTGCGTGTGACACCGCCTGACGCCCAAGGGCTCGTACGCTGTACGCAACCCACGGGAGGACCCGCAGATGCAGCCCAATCCACTCGATCCGGTCGCCAGCGAGCGACTCTCCCACGCCGACAAAATGTTTACCTCCGACCTGTCGATCAACGAATTCGCGCTGCTGCACGGAGCGGGATTCACGCCGGTGGAACTGGTGATGGGCGCGTCGGTGTACCACGTCGGTTATCAGTTCACCGGCCTCAAACAGCAGTCGGAACTGCCGGTGCTGACCGAGGCCACCTACCGTGCACGGTGGAATGCCATGGCACGCATGCAGGCTGAGGCCGACGCGCTGGGCGCCGACGGCGTGGTCGGGGTCCGACTCGACTGGCGGCACGTCGGCGAAGGCGAGCACCTTGAGTTCATCGCCGTGGGCACGGCGGTGCGCTACACCGCCAAGCCCGGCTCCTATCGCCGACCCAACGGGCAGGCCTTCACCAGCCACCTGTCCGGCCAGGACATGACGACGTTGTTGCGATCGGGGTTCATGCCCGTGGCATTCGTCATGGGCAACTGCGTCTATCACGTCGCCGTACAGGGGTTCATGCAGAACATGAAGCAGATGGGTCGCAACGCCGAGATGCCGCAGTGGACCCAAGGCAACTACGAGGCTCGCGAATTGGCGATGTCGCGCATGCAAGCGGAGGCCGAACGCGACAGTGCCAACGGTGTTGTCGGCGTGGAGTTCTCGATCTCCAATTACGCGTGGGGCCATCACACGGTGGAGTTTTATGCCGCGGGCACCGCGGTCCGGCGCACCAGCGAAGGCGAAACCATTGCGCCGACGTTTGTCCTGCCGATGAGCGGGTAATGCCGGGCTTCGATACCACTCGGGTGAGCGACACCGTGGCCGCGGCACTGGCCGGGCCGGCAGGAGTCGCGTCCGTGGTCAACGTGTTCCGTGCGGTGCCCGGCGTGGTGCACACGCCGGCCCGCCGCGGGTTGTTCCGTTCCGCACCGGAGCGGGTCCAGATCGGTGACTGGCGCTACGCGATTGCGCCAGACGGGCGTCTGGGTGCGGCCCACATCGTCAACGACGTCGTCATCGCCGAAGAGACGCTCGATGCAAACGCCGTGGGCCCGCACCTCGCGCGCGCCCTGTCGCAGTTGGTCGGCCGCTACGGGGCCGCCATCTGCCCGCATATCGATGCCGCCCTCGATGTGCTGGCGATCAGCCTCGGCGAGGTCTAGGGCCGAATCCCGGCCGCCGGCCTCAGAGCATCCGGGCCGTCGGGGTGAACACCACCGGCATGGACTCGGGGCCGCTGACGAAGTTGGCCGGACGCAGCGGCACCGTCGCTCCGTCGGCCAGCCGCAGGTCGGGCAGGCGCTGCAGCAACCGCTGGGTCATCAACCGCAGTTCCAGGCGGGCCAACTGGTTACCCAGGCAGAAGTGGGTGCCGAAGCCGAATGCCAAGTGGCTGTTCGGGTTTCGGTCGATATTGAACTCATCCGGGTTCTCGAACTGCGCTTCGTCGAAGTTGGCCGACTCGAACATCAGCATGACCTTCTCGTCTTTTTTCAGCTCAGTGCCATAGAAGACGGTGTCGGCCGTCAACGTGCGGCACATGTTCTTCACCGGGGAAGTCCAGCGCAGCATCTCCTCGATTGCACCGGGCAACAGCTCGGGGTCGGCCACCAGCCGGTCCCAGGTAGCACGCTGGCGCAGCAGCTGCTCGATGCCCCCGGACAACGTATGACGGGTGGTTTCGTCACCACCGATCAGGATCAGCAGGGTCTCCATGACGATCTCGTTGTCATCCATCCGCTGCCCGTCGACCTCGGAGTTGATCAGCACCGAGAACAGGTCATCACGAGGGTTGGCCCGCCGATCGGCGATGACATCCATGGTGAAAGCGGTATATGCCGCAAAGGTTTCCATCAGCTTCTGGATCGACGACTCATCCAGGTGCGAGGACAGCCCGCAGACGAGCTCGTCGGACCAGTTGAGCAGCATCTCGCGCTCTTCGGGAACCACACCGAGCATGTCGCCGATCACGGCCATGGGCAGGGGGGCGGCCAGCTCGCGGACGAAGTCGGCCTCCCCCTTCTCACAGACGTTGTCGATCAAAGCGTCGCACAGCCGCTCGATGGACGGCACCTTGTCCATGACCCGCTTGCGGGTGAAACCCGCGTTGACCAGCTTGCGCCGCACCAGGTGGGCCGGATCGTCCATGTCGATCATGTACGGCATGCCCGGCTGATCCGGACGGATGCCGCCGGCGTTGGAGAACAACTCGGCATTGCGCTCGGCGTCGAGCACCGCCGGATAGGTGACCACGGCCGCCTGCCCGTTGCGATCCCGGAACACCGGTTCGTTGGCCCGCATCCAGCGGTACGCCTCGCGCGCGGACCTGCCGTCGGAGTAGAACCGGCCGTCGGTCAGGTCCACGTCGGGCCGCACACCCGCAACCACCGTCGAAGTCATTTACTTATTTCCCTTCACCTTTCGCGGGTTTACAGTGACCCGCATGCCTATTTCCCAGCACACCATCGCCGGCACGGTGCTCACCATGCCGGTGCAGATTCGTAATGCCGATGTACACACCGCGATGTTCTCGGTCGACGCCGCGGCGGCGCAGCGGATGATCGACTACAGCGGCCTGCAGGTGTGCCAGCACCGGCCGGGCAAGGCCGTGGTGAACCTGATGCTGGCGCGCTACCTCGACGGAGACCTCGGTGCCTACCACGAGTTCGGCACGTGCGTCATGGTCAATCCGCCGGGATCGAACGCCAGGGGCCTCAAAGCGCTGGGTGATGCCGCGGCCTTCATCCACCACCTGCCGGTTGATCAGGAATTCACTCTCGAAGCCGGCCGCAAGATCTGGGGATTCCCAAAGATCATGGCGGACTTCACCGTTCGCGAGGGCACCAACTTCGGTTTCGACGTCGCAGTCGAGGGCAGCGGCATCGTGCGCATCGACTTCGCACCCGGCCTGCCGATTCCGTCCAGGCTGACGTCCAAGTCCCAGGTGCTCACGACCTACACCTACGCCGAGGGCACCACCCGCGAGGTGCCGTGGGAGATGCGCAACTCGCAGGTCCGATTCCGTCCCGGCGGCGCCACGCTGCGACTCGGCGATCACCCGTACGCCCGAGAATTGGCGGCATTGGGACTGCCGAAGCGCGCCATGGTTTCGGGCAGCGTCGGCCACCTGGAGATGACGTTCGGCGACGCTCACCCGATCGGCTGAGCGTGTGGTCCGGGTCACTAGGCCAATCTAGATGCTCGGCTAGACACTCCGCAAGGAAGTGTCTAGTCGTTCCGGGTTCAGTTCCTACTGGACCAGCGTGGCCAGCTGATTGATCTGCTCGACCGACTTGGCCCCGACCACCATCATGGTGACGCCGGAGGCTTCCCAGGCCTTGATCTGCTCCTCGACGTAGTCGAGGTTCCCGACGATCGCCGAGTCGTCGACCAATTCGTCCGGAATGACCTTGGCCGCCTCGTCCTTTCGGTCGCTGCGGAACAGCTTGGTGACGTCGTCGACCACCTCGGCATACCCCATCCGCCGGTACACCTCGGCGTGGAAGTTGGTGTCCTCCGAACCCATGCCACCCATGTAGAGCGCCAGGTGCGGCTTCATCAACTCCATCACCATCGGCCGGTCGTCGGTCACCACAATCTGTGCGGTGGCGCAGATTTCGAACGTCTCCCGGGTACGACGCGCGCCGGCCCGGGCGAAGCCCTCGTCGAGCCATTCGTTGTACATGCCGGAGATCCGCGGCGAGTAGAAGATCGGCAGCCAGCCGTCGGCGATCTCGGCGGCCAACGCGACGTTCTTAGGCCCTTCGGCGCCGAGCATCACCGGGATATCGGCCCGCAGCGGGTGGGTGATCGGCTTGAGCGGCTTGCCCAGACCGGTGGTCCCGTCACCCGACAGGGGTAGCGGGTAGTGCGGACCGGCGCTGGTCACCGGGGCCTCGCGGGCCCAGACCTGGCGCAGGATATCGATGTATTCACGGGTGCGGGCCAGCGGCTTGGGGAACTTCTGCCCGTACCAGCCTTCGACGACCTGCGGACCCGAGACGCCGAGGCCCAGGATGTGCCGACCACCGGAGAGGTGATCGAGCGTCAGCGCCGCCATCGCGCAGGCGGTAGGCGTACGGGCCGACATCTGGATCACCGAAGTGCCCAGCCGCATGCGCGTGGTTTCCCGGCCCCACCAGGCCAGAGGAGTGTAAGCGTCCGACCCCCATGCCTCGGCGGTGAAGACGGTGTCGAAACCGGCCTCCTCCGCGGCGGCGACGAGTACCGCGTGATCGGTTGGCGGCTTGGCGCCCCAGTAACCGAGCTGCAGACCGAGCTTCATTGGCGACTGCCTTTCTCGTGAGTCCGGGTCGGACCTTGCCACGATTGTTAGAACCTGTTCTACTCGATGCCGTGAGCGCTAGCCAAAGCAGCCCGGCCCAGTTGGAAGCACATGAGCCGCCCCTTTCAGCTCCGCTGAAACTGTCATTCGACTACACCCGTTCAGTGGGTCCGGTCCTCAGCCAGTTCTTCACCGCGCTGCGTGCCCGACGCGTCGTCGGCACCCGCGGTTCAGACGGCCGGGTACACGTACCTCCCGCCGAGTATGACCCCGTCACCTACGACGCCCTGACCGAGGTCGTTCCGGTCGCAAGCGTCGGCACCGTGGTGTCGTGGACCTGGCAGCCCGAGCCGCTGGAGGGGCAGCCCCTGCAGCGTCCGTTTGCCTGGGCGCTGATCAAGCTCGACGGCGCCGACACCCCGCTGCTGCACGCCGTCGATACGCCGGAGGGTTCGCTGAAGTCCGGCGACCGGGTGCGCGCGCACTGGGTCGACGAGCCCGTCGGCGCCATCACAGACATCGCCTACTTCGTGCCCGGTGAGGATGCAACTGAGCCGCTGCCGGTCGACGACCGGGACCCCGTGACCATGCTGGTGGTCCCCACCGCCATCGAGATACAGCACACCGCATCGCACCCGGAGACGGTGTTCCTGCGGGGCCTGCAAGAAGGCAAGCTGCTCGGCGCCCGCACGAAGAATGGCCGCGACGGCAAGCCCGGCCCGGTGTATTTCCCGCCCAAGGAGGCCGACCCCGCCACCGGCATGGTGCTCGACGAGTTCGTCGAACTGCCCGACAGCGGCACGGTGACCACGTTCGCGATCATCAACATCCCGTTCGCCGGGCAGCGCATCAAGCCGCCGTACGTTGCGGCCTACGTGCTGCTCGACGGCGCCGACATTCCGTTCCTGCACCTGGTCACCGAAATCGACGCGGCCGACGTGCGGATGGGTATGCGGGTGCAGGGGGTGTGGAAGCCCCGCGAGGAGTGGGGCATGGGCATCGACAACATCTCGCACTTCAAACCTTCCGGCGAACCGGACGCCGACTACGACTCGTACAAGCACCACTTGTGATGGTGGCCGACACCGATGAGCGCTTGCGCGAAGAGGAGATAGACAAATGACTTCCAGTGACGTAGCGGTCGTCGGGTTCGCGCACGCCCCGCATGTGCGCCGTACCGACGGCACGACCAACGGCGTCGAAATGCTGATGCCATGTTTCGAAAAGCTGTACGCCGAGCTGGGCCTGCAGCAGACCGACATCGGTTTCTGGTGCTCCGGATCCTCGGATTACCTTGCCGGCCGGGCATTTTCGTTCATCTCGGCGATCGACTCGATCGGCGCGATTCCGCCGATCAATGAGTCGCATGTGGAGATGGACGCGGCGTGGGCGTTGTACGAGGCCTATATCAAGATCCTGACCGGCGAGGTCGACACCGCCCTGGTGTACGGCTTCGGCAAGGGCAGCGCCGGCGTACTGCGCCGGGTGCTGGCCCTGCAGACCGACCCGTATTCGGTTGCGCCGCTGTGGCCGGACGCGGTCTCGATGGCCGGGCTGCAGGCCCGTTTCGGCCTGGACTCCGGTAAGTGGACCGCTGAGCAGATGGCGCAGGTGGCGTTGGATTCGTTCGCCGCCGCCGAACGCGTCGACTCGGTCCAGTCCGCCGCGAGGACCGCTGAACTGCTGGACCGGCCGTTCTTCGCCGATCCGCTGCGTCGTCACGACATCGCCCCGATCACCGACGGCGCCTCCGCGATCGTGCTGGCGTCGGCCGCCAAGGCCCGTGAATTGCGGGAAAATCCTGCGTGGATCACCGGTTTCGAGCACCGAATCGAGACCCCGATCCTGGGCGCGCGCGATCTGACCACGTCGCCGTCGACGGCGGTGTCCGCGAAGGCGGCCACGGCCGGAGACACCGCGTTCGACGTCGCCGAATTGCATGCGCCGTTCACCCACCAGCAGTTGATCCTCACCGAGGCGATCGGCCTGGGCCCGTCGACGAAGATCAACCCATCGGGCGGTGCGCTGGCCGCCAACCCGATGTTCTCGGCCGGCCTGGAGCGCATCGGCTTTGCCGCACAACACATTTTCAACGGAACCGCGAACCGCGTGCTGGCCCACGCCACGAGTGGTCCTGCGCTGCAACAGAACCTGATATGCGTCCTGGCGGGCTCGTGATGAGCGCTTGCGCGAAGAACAAAGGAGCTTGCTAATGGCCAAGAATCTCGCTGCGGTGCTCGGTACCGGGCAGACCAAGTACGTCGCCAAGCGCACCGATGTGTCGATGAACGGCCTGGTGCGTGAGGCCATCGATCGGGCGCTCGCCGATTCCGGCTGCACCATGGCCGATATCGACGCCGTCGTGGTCGGCAAGGCCCCGGACTTCTTCGAGGGCGTGATGATGCCCGAGTTGTTCATGGCCGACGCCACCGGCGCCACCAACAAGCCGCTGATCCGCGTGCACACCGCTGGTTCGGTGGGCGGTTCGACCGCGATCGTCGCCGCCAGCCTGGTCAAGTCCGGCAAGTACCGCCGGGTGCTGACCATGGCATGGGAGAAGCAGTCCGAGTCAAATGCCATGTGGGCGCTCTCCATTCCGGTGCCGTTCACCAAGCCGGTCGGCGCCGGCGCGGGCGGGTATTTCGCCCCGCACGTGCGCGCCTACATCCGTCGCTCCGGCGCACCGAGCCACATCGGCGCGATGGTGGCGGTCAAGGACCGGCTCAACGGCGCCAAGAACCCGCTGGCCCACCTGCACCAGCCGGACATCACCCTGGAGAAGGTGATGGCGTCCCAGATGCTTTGGGACCCAATCCGTTTCGATGAGACCTGCCCGTCGTCCGACGGCGCGGCAGCCATGGTGATCGGCAACGAGGAGGTCGCCGATGCCCGCGTTGCCGAAGGCCATCCGGTGGCCTGGATCCACGCCACCGCGCTGCGCACCGAGCCGCTGGCCTACTCCGGTCGCGACCAGGTGAACCCGCAGGCCGGCCGGGACGCCGCCGCCGCACTGTGGCGCGACGCCGGCATCACCAGCCCCATCGATGAGATCGACTGCGCCGAGGTTTACGTGCCGTTCTCCTGGTTCGAGCCGATGTGGTTGGAGAACTTGGGTTTTGCCGCCGAAGGCGAAGGCTGGAAGCTGACCGAAGCCGGCGAGACCGCGATCGGCGGCAAGATCCCGTTCAACGCCTCCGGCGGCGTGCTGAGCTCCAACCCGATCGGCGCCTCCGGCATGATCCGGTTCGCCGAGTCGGCGCTCCAGGTGATGGGCAAGGCCGGTGACCACCAGGTCGAGGGCGCCCGGAAGGCCCTGGGTCACGCGTATGGCGGTGGCGCACAGTACTATTCGATGTGGGTGGTCAGCAGCGACAAGCCCGCCAAGTGACCCGCATGAAGTACACCGTCAGCGTGGCGATGGGTCCTATCGAGCACATCGTCGAGATCGCGAAGACGGCCGAAGAGGTCGGCTTCGACGCGATCGCGCTGCCGGACTCCCTGTTCTACATGGAGAAGCAGGCCGCGGACTATCCGTATACACCGGATGGCTCGCGGATGTGGAACGCCGAGACCCCGTGGGTCGATCCGCTGATCGCTGCCACCGCAATAGGTGTGGCGACCTCGAAGATCCGCTTCTACACCAACGTCATGAAGCTGGGGTCGCGCAATCCCCTGCTGCTGGCCCGGCAGGTTGGTTCGGTGGCCAACCTGACCGGCAACCGGTTCGGTTTCGGAGTCGGCATCGGTTGGGCTCCGGAAGAATTCGAGTGGTGCGGTCAGCCGTACGCCAAGCGCGGCGCCCGGGTCGACGAGATGATCGATGTGATCAAGCTGGTTCTGGCCGGCGGCATGGTCGAATTCCACGGCAGGTTCTACGATTTCGACCGCCTGCAGATGAGCCCGGCACCGTCGCAGCCGGTGCCGTTCTACGTCGGTGGACACACCGAGGTCGCCCTGAAGCGGGCCGCCAAGATCGGCGACGGCTGGACCAGCGCCATGATGACCTGCGCTCAGCTCGCCGACACGGTGACCCAGCTGAACAAGCTGCGGGCCGACGTCGGCCGGGCGGATGTGCCGTTCGAGATCCAGGCGGTCTGCATCGACAAGTTCGGGGTCGACGGCCATCGGGAACTGGCCGCGGCGGGCGTCACCGACAACATCGTCATCCCCTGGATCTTCGACGGCCTGGCCTTTGACGCACCGGTCGAAAAGAAGAAAGATTCGCTGAAGCGGTACGCCGACATCCATATCCACTCCGGCTGGCAGGACTGACATGACCGTTACCGACCCGAACCATCCAGCACACCTGGCCGGCAAGCGCTCCCGCGATGCGGTGGCCGCCCGCGACAAGGAAGCCTGGCTGGCGAATTTCGCCGATGACGCCGTCGTGCAGGACCCGATCGGGCCGTCGTTCTTCGATCCGGAGGGCACCGGCCACCGCGGCAAAGAAGCCATCTCGACGTTCTGGGACAAGGCCATCGCGCCGACCGACAAGCTGGAGTTCAACTTCGCCGACACCTACCAGTGCGGTGACGAGGAAGCCAACATCGGCAACATCGTCACCACCATGGGCGGGCACCAGATCACCACTGAGGGTGTGTTCACCTACCGGGCGAACGCAGCCGGGCAGCTGGTGGCCTTGCGCGCCTACTGGGAGGTCGAGCGGTCGGCCGCCAGCGCCAAGAAGCTGTAGCGCTCAGAACGTCCAGGACCCCGACGGTTGCAGGACGAATCCGTGGCCACCATCGGTGTTGTCCAGGCACGCCGTGATGCCACCCGCGGCGACACCACACGTGACCGGCCCCATTGACACCTTCTGCCCCGGGGCGAGCAGCGCGGCACCGGCCAAATCGGTCGGGCAGACGCCGCGGTGACTGTTGATCACGCCGGGGTTGGCCGAATGCAGCTGCGCCACGCCGAAATCACAAGACGACGTTGACGTGGCATCAGCGACCACGGGCAGACCCGTCATTCCGGGCACCGGACCGTAACAGCGCACTGCCGGTGCCACCCCGCCGAGCGCGTCGATCCCGCAGGACAGGCCGTCGGGTGTCGAGAACTTCACCACCTCCTGCGCGGTGCGCTGATATGGCACCAGATGCGCATCGGTCTCGACGGTGAAGCCGTCGAAGTCGGGGAAGTTCGGCGGCGGAGGGGGTCCGGCCTGCGCGGCCGGAGCGCTGAGCACGGCTAAGGCACCGGCCAGCACGAAGAGCTGAAGCTTCATCGGCCCAGTCTTGGCCGAACGTGGATTGGTGTGCCAGGTTTCCGCGAAAATTCGCACCTAAGCGAACTGTCGGCGAGCTACAGCTCTTTCAACCCGGACAGATACCGCTCGGCCAGGTCCCGGTACGCCTGCGGGTTGGTGTTCACCCACATCTCGGCTCCGGTCCCGGCGATCGGACCGCGAATCTTGGCCGGCGACCCGACCACCAACACCTCATCGGGGATCTTGGTGCCGGCGACCACCAGCGAATGTGCGGCGATCAGGCTGCGCCGGCCGATCACCGCACCGTCGAGCACCGTGCTGTGGTTGGCGATCAGCGCCTCGGCACCGACATGCACGCCATGCACCACGCACATGTGGGCGACGGTCGCACCCGGTCCGATGTCGACCGGGATGCCCGGCGGCGCATGCAGCACCGAGCCGTCCTGGACGTTTGCCCCATTGCGGATGACGATCGGTGCATAGTCAGCACGTAAGACCGCGTTGAACCACACAGAGGCCCCGGCCTCGACGCGAACGTCACCGATCAGCGTGGCGGTGGGCGCGATAAAGGCCGTGGGGTCGACGACCGGGCTACGTCCTTCGAAGGAGTAAAGCGGCATCATCTAGATATACCGCAGGTCGGAAGGTTTGCATTGCGCTCCCACGGGGAAAAACTGTAACGTGTTCTAGTTACTAGGCACAGATTGGGAGGCCAAGGTGAGCACCGAAACCGCGGGGGTTCGCGAGATCGATACCGGCGCACTGCCGGACCGCTATGCCCGTGGCTGGCACTGCGTGGGACCCGTAAAGAACTTCCTGGACGGCAAGCCGCATTCATTCGAGGCGTTCGGCACCAAGCTGGTGGTATTCGCGGACTCGAAGGGCGAACTGAAGATCCTGGACGGCTACTGCCGGCATATGGGTGGCGACCTGTCGCAGGGCACCATCAAGGGCGACGCTGTCGCCTGCCCGTTCCACGACTGGCGCTGGGGTGGCGACGGCAAGTGCCAACTGGTGCCCTACGCCAAGCGCACCCCGCGCCTGGCCCGCACCCGGGCCTGGCACACCGATGTCCGCGGCGGCCTGCTGTTCGTCTGGCACGACCACGAGGGCAACCCGCCGCAGGAGGAAGTTCGGATCCCGGAGATCCCCGAGTCCCACAGTGACAACTGGACCGACTGGCAGTGGAATTCGCTGCTGATCGAGGGCAGCAACTGCCGCGAGATCATCGACAACGTCACTGACATGGCGCACTTCTTCTACATCCATTACGGCCTGCCGACGTACTTCAAGAATGTCTTCGAGGGCCACATCGCCAGCCAGTACCTGCATAACGTGGGTCGGCCGGACATCGGTGGCATGGGCACCCAGTACGGCGAGGCGCACCTGGATTCGGAGGCGTCCTACTTCGGGCCGTCGTTCATGATCAACTGGCTGCACAACAACTACAGCGGTTACAAGGCCGAGTCGATCCTGATCAACTGCCACTACCCGGTCAGCCAGGACGCGTTCGTGCTCCAGTGGGGCGTCATCGTCGAAAAGCCCAAAGGCATGGACGAGAAGACCACCAAGAAGCTGGCCGACGCGATGACCGACGGGGTCAGCAAGGGCTTCATGCAGGACGTCGAGATCTGGAAGCACAAGACCCGCATCGACAACCCGTTGCTGGTCGAAGAGGACGGCGCCGTCTACCAGATGCGCCGCTGGTACCAGCAGTTCTACGTCGACGTCGCCGACATCACGCCGGACATGACCGATCGCTTCGAGCTCGAGATCGACACCACGGTCGCCAACGAGAAGTGGCAGGGCGAGGTCGCCGAGAACCTGCGCCAGCAGGCCGAACAGAAGTCGGCTGAAAAAGAAACGGCGCAGTCCAGCTGATGACCGCGCACGACGAGCGGACCCAGGCGCCCGATGCCGAGCGCCTGGCCCGCTCGATGCTGCAGTTGATGGGTCATGGTGACGACGATGACCACGCGCACCCGGCTTCTGACGCACCTCCGAACGGATCCTGGTCGAAGGCACCGGATTTCGCCGGCGATCCGGTGCGTCTCGCCGCGGTCCGGGAGGCCACCGCGGCCGATCGTCAGCGGTATCTGACCTCGGGCCTGATGCCGGTGGACTGCCGGTTCTGCCACTCGACAGTGACGGTCAAGAAGCTGGGCCCGGAACACACTGCAGTGCAATGGAATTCGGCGGCCACGGAGCGCTGCGCGTATTTCAGCGAAATCCGGGCCGCAGGCGGCGACCCCAGCCGCAGCCGGTCCTGCCCGAAAATGTCGGACAGCATCAAACATGCGGTCGCCGAAGGTTGCCTGGAGGAGTTCTCCAGCGCCCCCTCCCCCGGCGACGGCTGAGTTCTTCCCGCGCTGCTCGGCGGCTACAGGTCGGCGAAGCGCTCCTTGACCTGGTCCTCGGTCAGCCCGTAATCGGACAGCGAGTAGGTGTGCTTCGGCGCCCGCGGCCCCTGCTGGCTCTGAGTGTGACTATCGATCATGGCCTGACGCGCGGCGCCGGTGAAGTCCAGTCCGAACGTGCGGTAGACGCCCTCGACGGCACCGACCGGGTCCTTGATGAACTCGAAGTAGTCGACGTCGCAGAACTGCTTCGGGTCATGCTTGGCCCGTTCGGCGTTGAACAACTCCAGCCCGCGCGACCAGGTTTCCATCGAGTCGTCGCCGATGACCTTGCCGGTGAATGTGTTCGACCAGCCGGCCGTGGTGTGCTGCGCCAGCGAACACATCGACGCCATGATGGTCTCGGCCGGGCGGTGGCACTGCACCACCAGCGCATCCGGGTACACCTTCAACAGCGCTTCCAACGCGAACAGATGGCTGGGATTTTTCAGCACCCAACGCTTTTCGGGCTCGTTCAAGCCGATCAGCTGCAGGTTCTTGCGGTGCCGCTGATATGACTTGGTCCAGTCCTGGCTGGCGAGCCACTGGGCGTAAGTCGGCACATGTGCCAGCGTCTCGTAGGACACCGAGTGCAGCGACTGCCGCAGTAGCTGCCAGCATTCCTCGACCTCGTCGGCCGTCATGAAGTGCAGACCGGTGTAATCCGGATTCTCCTCGTGCGCCTGCTTGAACCGAGCATCGAGCGCACTGAAAACCGGGTTGTCCGGCCAGGTTTCGCGGGGCGGACGCGGCTGCGGGAACTCCGCCAGCCACATCTCCAGGCCCTGGTGTGCCGGGTCCGCAGTCAGTAGCCGGTGGATCACCGTGGTCCCGGTGCGCGGCAGACCCGTGACGAAGATCGGCCGCTCGATCGGCACATCGGCGTGCTGAGGGTGCTGCTTGAACGCGGCGTTGGACACCAGCCGGGCCACCAGCGCGTTCCGCGTGAAGAAGCGCTGCATCTTGCTGCCGAGCTCGGTCAGATCGGCTTCCCGCTGGTACGAATCCAGCAGCACGCCAAGGGCTTCGATGTAGTTGTCATCGTCTCCGCCGAAGTCCTCCAGGCCACAGGCTTTGACCGCCGAGGCGTGCAGGTCTTCGACGGTGCCGACATTCGTACGCGGTGCGCTGCTCATGCCTTGTACTCTCCGCAGTTCACATCGAGGGTCTGGCCGGTGATGCCGCTCGACAGGTCACTGGCCATGAACAGGATGGCAGAAGCCACCTCGTCCTCGGTCGGCAACCGCTTGAGATCCGAGCCGGCGGCAGCCGCGTTGTAGATCTGCTCGACGGTGGTGCCGTACTTTCCGGCCTGGTGCTCGAAGTAGCCCTGCAGGGTGTCGCCCCAGATGTACCCGGGCAGAATCGAATTCACCCGAATGCCCTTCTCGCCCAGCTCGGTGGCCAGGGTCTGCGACATGGCCAGCAGCGCCGACTTTGCCATCTTGTAAGCACCGTACTTGGCCTGCGAATGCCGCAGCACCATCGAATTCACGTTCACCACGGAGCCTTTGGCGACCTCGAGCGCCGCAGTGAAGCCCTGGGTCATCCGCAGCGCACCGAACACGGTCAGCTCGATCGCATCCCGCATATGGTCGAACGTGGTGTCGGCGAACGGCTTCATGGACGGCACCCGGAAGGCGTTGTTGATCAACACATCAACCTTGCCGAACTCCGCCATCGAGCGCGACACCAGGTTCGCCACCTGATCATCGTCGGTGATGTCGGTTCCCACCGACAGCGCGCGGCGGCCCAGCTCCGTCACTTCCTTCGCGACGACGTCGAGCCGCTCCACCGTGCGGGCAGCCAGCACCAGGTCTGCGCCGTTCTGCGCACAGCGCCGGGCCAGCGTCGTGCCGAGGCCCGGCCCGACACCACTGATCACGACCACTTTGCCGTCGAGCAGTCCACCCATGGTCAGCCCACCATCCTCTCGCCAATAAGCTTTTGACGCAGCGCAATCCGCGCCCGCCAGTCGTCGTCGGAAATCTTGTTGCTGTCGTAATAGGGCAGCTTGGCGGCCACCTCGGCAAGGTCGACGACCTCGCACGTCGGGCCGTCCTCCGCGGTCATCTCGCGGGACACTCGCTGCCAGCGGAACTGCAGGTAGCCCTTCGCATGCCCCAACGCCTCGCACCAGTTGGTCACGCCGGGGCTGTGCTCGGACACCACGATCCGGATCTTGCCGTCCGGATCCGCCTGTGCCTGAGTCCCGTTCAGCGAGGTCTGGTGGTTGATGTAGTCCAGCGAGATGTACCAGAGGCTGCCCAGCTGGAAGCCCAGGTATGGCGCGTCCGACACGGGCAAGGTGATGATCATGGCCTGATCGGGCGTCATATCGTAGTGCCCGACGGCCGAATACTGAGTGGCCAGCCCGCCGGGGGTCAACCGCGGCGCGGTCAGCGTATTGACCGGCAGGTTGTCGTAGAACCACTTCGGGAACTGCAGCCAGGTCTTGACCCGCTGCACCAGCTGCTTACCCGCGACCGCATAACGCTTTTCGATCAACTCGCGGGTCAACGGATCCGGGGCGGTGCCCGCGGTGTCGGTCCGGGCAATCGCGAAAGTGCCGCGCTGCGCCGACCAGTCGTTGTAGACCTCCCGGATCACCAACTGCGACGGGGTGGCCGGGGTGAACCGCCACTCGAAGGTGCCGTCGGCGGCGATGTCGAGCTTGCGGTCGTCGAACGCCGTCTCACTGTCCGGCACGTTGGCGTCGGTGTAGTCGCCGCCGAGCAGCTGGAAGCTGACATCGGTGGTGGTCCCACGCCGGCCGGTAACCACGTATTCATGGCCCGGCGTCACCCGGGTGCCGAAGTACATGGTGTCCGGGTTGTCCAGACCCATCTTCTCGAACGGCCCGGTGCCGCTGTGCAGGAACGGGTGGTTTTTGTCGAAGTCGAACGCCACGTGCGTACACGACGCGATACAGCCGGCCAAGTATTGCAGTCCTTCGAGCAGGTCGGCTTCGGATTCGATGAACGGCGCCGCCGCGACGAGGCGCTCGGCCTCGGCGACCGCGTCGACGAATGGCTGCGAGAACATTCGATCAACACCTTTCGCGTTCCAATATTGGACCGCATCGGTAGATATTCCGAAAGAAGACTAGAACGCGTTGCAGTCCGGCGTCAATGCCGTACAGCTCATCGCCGCAGGACGAACCCGCTGGCGCCGGTCCATATATGGACCGATGTCGTACATTCTTGTCATGCCTGACGCCGGTCGCGCCTCACCGCCCACCGCCCGCGTCGTTGCGGTGCTGAATTTTCTGGCCCGCCACCCCCATGACCAGTTCGGACTGTCCGAATTGGCGCGCCGACTCCAGCTGAGCAAGCCCACCTGCCTCGGCATCGTCACCACCCTCGCCGAGGCCGGCTATCTGGTACGCAACGCCACCGAGAAGACCTACCGACTCGGGCCGGCCCTGATCACCCTCGGCCACATCGCACAGGAATCGATGCTGATCAGCCCGGCCGCACGCGCCGAACTGCGCCGGCTGTCCGAGCAGTTCAACGCCACCGCGGCGGTGTCGGCCGTGGTGGATGACCGCATCACGCTGCTGGAACTCGTCGCCCCGCCCGGCAGTCCGGAGCCGGTCCAGGTCGGGCAGAGCTACCCGTTCGCGCCGCCCGTCGGCCTGATGTTCGTGCTGTGGGATGAGCGCGCGGTGCGGGACTGGCTGGCCAAGGAACCGACGATTCCGCTACGCACCGACAGCGCGCGGCTCGAGCGGGTGATCACCGAATGCCGCGAATCGGGCTATCTGGTCGAGCGGCTGACGCCCGGCGGCCGGCGCCTCTACGCCATGATGGCGGGCATGTCGAGCACTTTGCCCGACGAATTACGGGTTCTGCTGGGCGAACTCGTCTCCGACATCGGCGAGCGCGTGTACCTGCCCAGCGATTCCGGTGGGCGGTCCAAGCACGACATCAGCGTCATCGCCGCACCGGTGTTCGACCATCACCAACGCCAGGCGATGGTGCTTTCGCTGCAGATCGGCCACGCCCTGACCGACACCGAGATCAGCAAGCGGGCCCGCGGACTGGTGACCACCGCCGCCGCCCTGACCGCCCAGCTGGGTGGGTCGCAACCCGGTCGAACGTGAGCTGGTGTGCGAAATCCATTGCAGAAATGGCACATTCGCTCACGTTCAGCCGTTGACGACTAGACGCCGCCGCAGTATCGGCGTCGCACCCGACCGGTCCGGATCGATCAGCTGTCGCAGGATGGGGTGACCAATCCCGGATCGGCTTCCTCAGGTGCCACGAACAGGCGGCTTGGGCGCAGTCGGTCCCCGGCCGGCCGAAAACAATTCGCCCGCCGCGCCATGATCTGTTCCGATAGATACATGGAGGCAACCTGGCGGCTGGCGAAGCTGCGCGTGGCGACTCCCGTATTGACCCTGTGCCATGTGACCGATGACCTGGCCGCCGAGCTGGCCCAGTTGGCCGCCCAGGGCATTCACGATCCGGCCACCATGCCGTTCGCGGTCCCATGGACCGACGCGGCGTCGCCCGAACTGGAACGCAACACCGTCGAATACTTCCGGCAGACCAGGGCCGAAGTATCCACTCAGCACTGGGACGTTCCGCTCGCCGTCATCGCCGGCGGCGAGGCGATCGGCGTCTGCTCCGTGAGTGCCGACGGCTTCCCGGCTCGACGCACGGTGAGCACAGGCTCCTGGCTGGGCCGCCGATATCAGGGCCGCGGCACCGGCCGGGAGATGCGCGCCGCCGCCCTGCAGCTGATCTTCGCCGGATTCGACGCCGACCTGGCGCGCACCGCCGCCTGGCATGACAACGCGGCATCGCTCGGCGTCACGCGGTCCCTGCCCTATGTCCAGACCGGCACGTCACGACAAGCGCGCCGCGGGGTCTTCGACACCATGCTGGAGTTCACCATGACTCGTCGGCAGTGGGAAGCGTTGCACCGCAACGATATCCAGCTGGCAGGTGTCGAAGAAACCAGAAACCGACTGGGGCTCGGCCGCCACTAACGCACCGCCGCCAGCGCGAACGGCAGCACGGCATCGGCCCCAGCGGAGCGCACCACGCGCGCCGCCATGGTCAGCGTCCATCCAGTGTCGGTCAGATCGTCGACCAGCAGCACCGGACCGGACCCGACATCAACCGGCGGCAGCCAGGCGTCGCGCAGCCCGGCTACCCGGTAGGCGGAGTTGGCCGCCGTCACCGGCCGGTACTCCGAGCGGTACTCCAGCACGCCGAGATCGGTCAGCCGTCCGACCTGCGCCAGCCGGGCCGCCAGCGACCGAATCAACAGCGGTCGGGTCGCGGAATCCAGCGCCAGCACCGACACCGGCCGCTGCTGCCAATCCCAGGCTTTCAGCACGGCGATCGCCGCCTGCACCACATCGTCGGTGGCTTCGCCATCAGGCCCGTCCAGCAATTGGCGCAGCCGCGCACCCCACCCCAGGTCGGTCAGGCGCCCGATGACCCGGCCGGGCCCGGGCCCATCGGAAATCCGGCCGGACAACGTAATTCCCAGCGAGCCCAGGCCGGTCGGCCATTGTTTGCGCGGAGTGATCTCCACGCCGGGACGCATCAGCCGGTCCCGTACATCCGATGCGGCAGAGGCATC
>JARLGS010000869.1 GCA_031292695.1 Mycobacterium sp.
CATGACGTCAGCGGGCCCCCGCCGGTGACGTTGTACGTCCCATACGCGGCGCGCGTCGAGATCAGCTGCCGGATCGCCCGGGCCAGTTCCGTCGCGAATGTCAGTCGTCCGAACTGGTCGTCGACCACGGACGGATTCACGCCGCGCTCAGCCAGCGACTGCATGGTCCGAACAAAATTGTGGCCGTCGCCTATCACCCAAGACGTCCGGAGGATGTAGTGCCGCGGAACTGTCCCCACAATCTGGTCGCCGGCCGCCTTGGTCTGTCCGTACACACCCAGCGGCGCGATCGGGTCGTCCTCCCGATACGGCGTCTCCGACGTGCCGTCAAAGACGTAGTCGCTGGAGATGTGACACAGCGTCAGGCCCCTCAAGCTCGCAATTCGCGCCAGCGCAGCAACGCCGGTGACATTGACGGCCCACGCCTGGGCCCTGCCGGAGGGCGTTTCGGCCTTGTCCACCGCGGTATACGCAGCTGCATTGATGACGGTGTCGTAGTCCTGCCACCGAACCGCTGTCGCCAGGTCCTCACCGACCAGGTCCACCTCGGCGCGCGTGACGAACTCGACCTTCGAATCGTCTCCGTATTCAGCACGCAGAGCCCGGCCGAGCTGCCCATTGGCGCCGAGCACCAAGGTTTTTCGGGGTGAAATCGGTTGAACTTCTGACAACCGGGGATGCGCCCGATCCTTGACCGACAGCTCTGCCCGCCCTAGCGGGATCGGCCAGTCGATGGCGAGCGTCTCATCCGCGAGGTTCACCGACACATACCTGCCGTCGACGCAATAGTGGGCGTTGACCAGGTAGATGTACGCCGTACTCGGATCCAGCGTTTGAAACGCATTGCCGACTCCACGCGGCACGAACACCGCCCGCGACGGATCCAATTCAGCAGTGAACACCGCCCCGAACGACGGACCGGCCCGCAGGTCGACCCAGGCACCGAAAATCCGGCCGGTCGCAACTGACACGAATTTGTCCCACGGTTCGGCATGAATACCGCGGGTGGTTCCGACCGCGTCGTTGAACGACACATTGTTCTGCACCGGCCCGAAATCTGGCAGGCCGAGCGCCACCATCTTCTCGCGCTGCCAGTTCTCCTTGAACCAGCCGCGGTTGTCGCCGTGCACCGGCAATTCCCAGACAGTCAGTCCGGGGATCGACGTGCTGTTGGCGGACAACGGTTTCCCGTATTCGGTCATGTCGTGCGCCCCTTCGCTCACTGCCCCTGGCCGGCGTAACGCGCTTCGGTTGCATCCTTGACGGGACGCCACCACGCCTCGTTGTCGCGGTACCAGTCGATGGTTGCACGCAGTCCATCGGCGAAGTTCAGATACGTTGGCTGCCAACCGAGTTCATCTCGCAACTTGGCCGCATCAATCGCGTAGCGCAAGTCGTGGCCGGCTCGGTCCGTGACATGGTCGTAGGCGGTGGCCGGTTGACCCATCAGCGTCAAGATCATCTCAATGACGGTCTTGTTGTCCTTCTCGCCGTCGGCTCCGATCAGGTACGTCTCGCCGATCCGCCCTCGCTCGACGATGGTCAGCACCGCTGACGAATGGTCGTCCACATGGATCCAATCCCGCACGTTACGACCATGGCCGTACAGCTTCGGACGAATTCCGGACAGCACGTTGGTGATCTGACGCGGAATGAACTTTTCGATGTGCTGGTACGGCCCGTAGTTGTTAGAGCAGTTGGATATGGTGGCCCGCACCCCGAACGACCGCACCCACGCCCGCACCAGCAGGTCGCTGCCCGCCTTGGTTGATGAATACGGCGAGGAGGGGTTGTACGCCGTGCCTTCGGTGAACCTTGCGGCGTCGTCAAGTTCCAGGTCGCCATAGACCTCGTCCGTGGAGATGTGGTGTAGGCGAGTGCCGTACTTGCGTACCGCTTCCAGCAGCGTGAAGGTGCCAATCACATTCGTCTGCAGGAACGGTTGCGGATCGTTGAGCGAATTGTCGTTGTGCGACTCGGCCGCGAAGTGCACCACCACGTCGGCCGCCGCCACCAATGCGCCGACGAGTGCGCTGTCCGCGACATCGCCCACAGCGAATTCCATCCGCTGCTGCGACAAGCCGGCGAGCGACTCCCGGTTGCCTGCGTAGGTCAGCTTGTCCAACACAGTCACGTGATGGTCGGTGTGATCGAGGAGGTATCGAACGAAGTTGGAACCGATGAACCCCGCTCCCCCCGTGACCAGCAGCCGCGCCATCAGCGCCTCAGCCTCACCGCATCGCGCATACGCATGCCGTAGCCGGACGTCACCAGTGATTCCGCCCCGAGTGCACGGTTCGTCGTCGCTGAAATAACCAACCACCGGGCGATCTTCTCCGCGGCAGCGTCTGGACCTGCGTCGGTGCTGCCCAAGATAGATTCAACTGGCGTCAGGGTGAACCGCTCCCCCACTCCACCCGCTGGGACGATCCCCTTCACGCGGCAATATTGACACACCGCGATCGCAATCGGTCGGTACCTGCAGAACCAAGACTCGCTCGAACCTGCTCAAAGAAACACCGGAACGCGGAACCCCGAATTCACCGGCCGCCAGAGCGGCGCCGAGCAGGACGTTCAGTGCGCGGACTCGACCGCCCCGGGTACTGCGGGGTCAGGCGCGACAGGCGGCAACGTCGCCGCCCCGCCACCCGCCAGGGCGGCGGGGAGGTCCGCGCAGGACCGGAAGCGGTCACCGGGCCGGCGGGCCATCGCCACCGCCAGCACGGCGTCCAGGTCGGCCAGGTCGGGGCGCAGGTCGGCCAGCCGCGGCACCATACCGCTCAGACGCTGGCTGATCACCGCCATGGGGGTCGAGGCACCACCCGGCAACTGGCCCGTCAGTAGCTGAAAAGTGGTCGCAGCCAACGCGTATTGGTCAGCCCGGCCGTCCAGGGCCTCGCCGAGCAATTGCTCTGGCGCGGCGTAATTCGGCGTGCCCACGGTCATGTTGGTCGACGTGAGACCGTCGGCGTCATCCAGGCGTCGCGCGATCCCGAAATCAGCCAGCAGCACGCGCCCCCGTGCCGGGCCCTGACTGCCCAGCAGGATGTTGGCGGGTTTGACGTCCCGGTGCAGTACGCCGCAGCCGTGCGCATAGTCGAGCGCGTCGGCGATGGCTGCCACAATCGCGATCACCCGACTGCGCGGCATCCCGCCGGGATGTTGGGTGCGCACCACGTCGCCGGCGTCGGAGCCGTCAACGTAGTCCATCGAGATCCACAGTCGACCGTCGAACTCGCCGCGATCGTGGACGCCGACGATATGCGGATGCCAGAGGGCAGCGGCAGCGTCAGCCTCCCGCTCGAAACGCCGGCGGTACTCGACATCCTTGGACAGCGCGGCTGACAGCACCTTCAGTGCGTCAGTGCGGGGCAGCCGCGGATGCTGAACCAGGTAGACCTCGCCCATGCCGCCTGCGCCCACCGACTTGAGCACCCTGAAGCCGGCGAACACCGATCCATCGGGCAGCGACATGGTCGGATCGTAACGGCGGGGCGCCTCGTGAGCGTTGGCTTGGGTGCCACCTGCGGCGAAGATTGGACACCCAGGCCAACTTTTCAGCCCGGCCCGTGCGCCGGCGGCTTCACCCCTTCCCAGATGGGGTCCGAGTGGCCGTTGTCGCAGCCTTGGAAGTGCTGCGTCCCGGTCTCGGCGGCAGCGAGGGCGCGAGAGCCAGGCTCAGCACCGGCGCTTCCTCGAGCCCCGCGGCGGCCGCGGTCGGGCGGACGTGGGGCGGGC
>JARLGS010000870.1 GCA_031292695.1 Mycobacterium sp.
GGGCAACAACTTCGCCGCCTACCGCTGGGGTGACACCGTCGACACGCCCCAGCCTGCACTGCTCACACGCGACTTCGTGACACGCGAGCAACAGATCATGGGATCCATCGCCACGGCCGACACCCTCTATGCGACGGACGGGCCGGTTCAGGACGGCATCGCCAACCTGAACGCACTCGCACCCATGGCCCGGCTGATGGGAGCCGGGGACCTCATGGTCGAGTACGACCAGCAATACGAGCGCTACGGGATCCCCCATCCGCAGCTCCTCGCCCTCCAGCTGCTCCAGGCGCCGCTCGGACTGACCGATCCCGTCGCCTTCGGTGCGCCCAGGGCCAATGCGTCCGTCAACTCGACGCTGAACGAGCAAGATCTCTCGGTGCCGGGCAACCCCGGCTGGCCGTCTCCCATCGTCACCTACACGGTCGCCAACCCACGGCCCATGCTCCGGGGCGAATCCGATACCGGAGCGGTCGTCATGGAAGGCGACGCAACCGGACTCGACAACCTCGCCGGTCTCGGGCTCTTGAACACGAACAGCGCGATCTACTACGCCGGCACCCTGGCCGACATGCCGCGACGCCTGCGCGACCTCTCGTCACAGGGTGCGCATCTGGTGCTGACGGACACCAACCGCAAGCAGGCGTTCCGCTGGGACACGCTGACGGCGAACGCGGGCGTCACCGAGACTCCGGACGAGAACCCGGCCAAGAGCGACCTCAGCGACAGCCCGGTCGAGCTGTTCCCGGGCACCACCATCAGCAGCAAGTCGTACGCGTCGTACGTGGGTGCGGTCCACGTCACCGCCAGCAGCTACGGCAACTCCGTGTCCTACACGCCGGAGGACCAGGCCTACAGCGCCATCGACGGCAACTTCGACTCGGCCTGGATCACCGGGACCTTCGTACCCGACCCCGCCGGCCAATGGTGGCAGGCGCGGTTCGCCAACCCGGTCACCACCGACCACGTCACGCTGGTCCAGCCGCAACGGGGTGACCGCTCGCGCTGGGTGTCGGCCGTCACCCTCACCTTCGACGGCAAGA
>JARLGS010000871.1 GCA_031292695.1 Mycobacterium sp.
CCGCCCTCGCTGACGATCCGCACGTCACCGAAACCCGCCTCGGACAACAACTTTGCGGTCAGCTCAGCGCTGCGCCGCACTTCGTCGCGCCGGTTCGGATCAGCCCACACGGATTCGATGCGGACCAGGTCCTCGAGGTCGGCACGTACCGAGGGCAGCACATCACGGACGCGGGCAACGAGATCACTCATGCGGCCCAGGCTAATCCCTCGCGAGCGTGCGTGTTTGCGCACAACACGCCACGCGCAGCGTGCATTTCGCGCACGCTCGCACCCCGCGAGTGTGCGCAAATCGCTCGCCTCAAGCGGCGTGTCACGAGCAAACACGCACGCTCGCGGAGAGAGAAGGGAGAAGGGAAAATCTAGTCCTGTTCGAGGACCGCGACCGCGGCCGCGGTATCCCCTTCGTGGGTCAGCGACACGTGGATCGCGACGCCCTTGAGGTGCTCGGCGATCTCGCCGGACAGCCGCACCTTGGGCCGGCCCCACATGTCGGTCACCACCTCGATGTCCCGGTGGATGCCCTCGGGCAGCACCGGCCGCTTGGAGAACCGCGAGCCCGACCACGCTTTGATCACAGCCTCTTTGGCTGCCCAGCGGGCCGCCAGGTGCCGCGCCGCCGACGAACTCTTGTCGGCGGCGTCGCGGCGTTCACCCGGGGTGAATGTCTCCGCAAAGACGGTGCCCGGCTGGTCGACCTGCTCGGCAAAATCCGGAATCGAGACCAGGTCGATGCCCACACCCAGGATGCTCATGGGCAACAACCTAGCCGAACGAATCCGAGTACCTCGGAACGGCTCACGACTGGGCGTACCAACCGTCCTCGCCCAGACGCGCATCCACGTTGAGCAGCATTTCGGCTTCCTGACGCTTCTCCGGCGAGTCGTGGTTGAACCGCCGGTCCGCGGGCTTCTCGTACAGCGCACGCCCACCGGCGATCGCCGACGCCAACCGGTGCTGGCCGGCCAGAATCCGCTCACCGGCGCGGCGGAGGTAGTCCTCGCGCTCAGCCGGATCGAGGGCTGCCACCAGCGCCTGCGGGTGTACCAGGGCGACCAGGCCCGACACGTGCCCGAAACCGAGGCTGGTCACCAGACCGGCCTTGATCGGCAGCCGGTCGCCGAACTTGAGCGTCTCGCGCACCCACACGAAGTGCTGGGCGTTCGACAGCTCGTCGTCGACGCAGTCCAGGCTGCGGTTCGGCGGGATGACGCCGTCGCGCAGCACCTGGCACAGACCCAGCATCTGGAACGCCGCGGCGCCACCCTTGCTGTGCCCGGTCAGGCTCTTCTGGCTGACGATGAACAGCGGGTTGCCCGGCGACCGGCCCATCGAGGCCGCGAGCCGCTCGTGCAGCTCGGTCTCGTTGGGGTCGTTGGCCAGCGTCGAGGTGTCGTGCTTGGAGATCACCGCGATGTCGTCCGGGGTGACGCCCAGCTTGGCCAGTGCGCGCACCAGCTGCGAGTTACGGCCACCACGGCCCGCACCCAGCGCACCCAGCCCGGGGGCCGGGATCGAGGTGTGCACACCGTCGCCGAAGGTGGATACGTAGGCCACGACGGCCTGGATCGGCAGACCCATCTTCACCGCGAGATCGCCGCGCGCCAGCAGCACGGTGCCACCGCCCTGGCCTTCGACGAACCCGAGCCGGCGCCGGTCGTTGGCCCGCGAGAACTTCGAGTCGCTGATCCCCCGGGCCCGCATCATCGCGGTCTCGGCGGTGGCCGACATGTCACCAAAGCCCATGATGGCTTCCAGCGTCAGGTCGTCGTAACCACCTGCGACCACGAATTCGGCCTTGCCCAAACGGATCTTGTCGACACCTTCCTCGACCGACACCGCAGCCGTGGCGCATGCGCCGACCGGGTGGATCATGGCGCCGTAGCTACCGATGTAGGACTGCACCACGTGACCGGCGAAGACGTTCGGCAGGACTTCCTGCAGGATGTCGTTCGGCTTGTTCCGGCCCAGCAGGTTGCCGTGGTACATGGTCTGCATCGAGGTCATGCCGCCCATGCCCGTGCCCTGCGTGGAGGCCACCAGGCTCGGGTGCACCCAGCGCATCAGCTCTTCCGGCGTGAAGCCGGCCGACAGGAACGCGTCCACCGTGGTGACCAGGTTCCACAGCGCCAGGCGGTCGATCGAGCTGGCCATGTCCGGCGAGACGCCGTACACCTGTGGGTCGAACCCGGTCGGCACCTGGGCGCCGACGGTCCGGGACAGCTTCACCTTGCGCGGCACCCGGATCTCGGTGCCGGCCTTGCGGGTGACCTGCCAGTCGCTGCTGTCCGGCACCGACGCGATGACGGTGTGTTCCGGATCGTACTGGTGGAACGCCCGGGCGTCGGCCTCGGCGGACACGACGAACGAGAAGTCCTTGTCCAGGAACACCGAAACCAGCAGCGGCGAGGCGTGATCGGGGTCGATCGCCCCGTCGTCCACCCACTCGCGGATGCCGACGCGCTCCAGCACGGTCTCGTGGTAGCGCTCGACCAGCTCGGACTCGTCGACCAGCTCACCGGTGTTGGTGTCGTACCAGCCTGGCTTCGGGTCGTCTTCCCACTTGACCAGCCCGGTGGTCCACGCCAGTTCCAGGACGCCCGCGGCCGACAGCTCGCCGGAGACCTCCATTTCGAAGCGGGTACGCGACGAGCCGTACGGACCGAGTTCGGCGCCGGAGACCAGCACGACCATGTCTGCCGGGTCGATGTCCAGGTCGGACCACTCGGGAGCCGGCGCGGACTGATAGCCACGCGGCGGCGACGGCAGCGCCGAGATGGTGCCCGCCAGGTCCTCCTCGCCTGACTCGCCCGAGGCCGACTCGGCGAGCATCTCCTCGCGGGCCTTGGCGGCCAGCTCGGCCATGTCGAGCTCGATATCGCCCAGGCCACCGGTCAGGTCGACCTGGATGGGCTCACGGGCAGCCGACACCTTGGCGTCGACGCTGCACAGGTTCAGCAGCATCGCGGCCATCTCGTCGGTGCTGTACGTGGTGACACCGGCTTCCTCGACAGCGCCCACGATCGCATCGTTGTGCCCCATCAGGCCGGTGCCCTTGGTCCAGCCGATCAGCGCGTGCGCCAGCGAAACCCGCTGCGACCACGAGGTTTCGGCCTTCCACCGGGACACCACGGCATCCAGGGCAGCCTTCGACTCGCCGTAGGCACCGTCACCACCGAACATGCCGCGGTTCGGCGAACCGGGCAGCACGACGTGCAGGCGCGACGCGATGTCGCGATCGGCACCGATGTGCGAGAGCCCGCCGATGAGCCGCTGCACGGCCCACAGCAGCACCTTCATCTCCATTTCGGCACGCGCGCCGGCCTCCGACAGATCACCGGCCACGCGCGGCGCGGCGAACGGGAACAGCAGCGTCGGGGTCTGCGCGTCCTTGAGGTGGATCGATTGCGGCCCGAGGCTTTCGGTCTGCTCGGTACCGACCCACTCAACCAGTGCGTCAATGTCGTTGTAGGAGGCCATGTTTGCCGGCACCACCCACAGCTGCGCACCGAACCGGGCGTTGTCCCGGTACAGCGTGCGGTAGAACGCCAACCGGTCGTCATCCAGCTTGGACGTGGTCGCGATGACCGAGCCGCCACCGGCGAGCAACTGGCCCACCACCGACGACGCGATCGAACCCTTGGACGCACCCGTGACGACCGCGACCTCGTTGGCGTAGCGGCCCGACTCGGGGTTCTCCGCACCCGCAGCCGCACGGCCGTACAGCGCCGCGTGGAGGGTACGGCCGGCAGCCAGCGCCTTGCCCTGCCACCAGCTGGCCTGGGTGGCCACGACATGGCCGGCACCCTCGAAGCTCTCGGACAACCGCGACCAGTCCCGGTCGACGTCGTCCTCTTCGAGCAGCCAGATGCGCGCGAGGTCCTCACGCGCGCTGGCCCAGCGGTCGTCGAACAGCACAGCCTTGCGGCCGTCGAACGACGGCGCCACCAAACGCGGCCAGTCCGAACCCAATTCGGCGGTCACCAGGTCGATCAGCTCGGTATCGGTGGCCTCGGGGACCACCACGGGGGCCTGCAGGCCCAGCTCGCCCAGGATCAACCGGGCGGCCGAAGCCAGCACCCCGTTGGGGCCGGTGACCTGCGCGGCGAACTCGTTGAGCGCGGCCGAGTCCACGACACCGCCACCGGCACCGCCGGCAGACGGCAGCGCCACGGCAATGCCCTTGCGCGCACCCACTGCGGTGACCGCGGCATCGATCGCCTTGTCCACCGCAGCGGCGTCGGCCAGCGCACCGGTGTGCAGGCCGCCCATGTCGCCGCCGCGCACGCTGCTGCCCTCACGGGTGCCCAGCGCCACCTCGGCGATGACGTGCTTGGCCCAGCCGGCACCCAGCTCCCAGGCCTTTGTGACCCGCTCGGTGATGTAGGCCGGACGCTTGCCCGAGGGCCCGAGTACCGTGCGCAACTGGTCGTTGATCGCGTCGGAAAGCACCGGGCCGAAAGGCTTGTAGGTCCGGGCCAGCTTGGTGACCTGTCCCTTCAGGCCGGACAGATCGGCTTCCGCGGCACCGTCGATGGCGCCGAGGTTCAGCTCCGAACCCAGGTCCACGAGCAGCTGGTTACGCCGCGACGAGGCACCGTCGGTGATCGACTCGATGGAGTCCAGCGGCTCGATCTGATCGATGCGCATCTTGGCCGACAGCGCGATCAGCGCCATGGTGGCGTCGGCGGCGTCGTACGCGATGTCGTCTGGGCGCGGTCCACCAGCCGGAGCCGCGGGTGCGGCGGCCGGAACAGGCGCCGCCTGGGCAGCTTCCGCCGGTGCTTCCGAAGCGGCCGGGGCGGCAGGAGCGTCGTCCTCCGGCTCCGGGTCGGTGTCGGTGGCAAACAGCACCGCAGCGTCCCGCTCGATGTTCAGCACCTCGGTGGTGTTGTGCGAGTACTCGGGCAGCTTCAGGGTGTTGGTGGCCAGGCCGGCGACCGTCGGCGCGGTCTTGACGCCGACCTCGACGAACCGCTCGACACCGAGGCCGCCGGCGGCTTCCTCGATGAACAGCAGGTCCTGCGTCTCGATCCAGCGCACCGGGCTGGCGAACTGCCAGGCCAGCAGCTCGATGACGGTCTTGCGCATCAGCTCGGACGGGTTGTCGCGACGCCAGGTGTCGTAGTCGGCGAGGATCTCGTCGAGCGGCTCGGCCGGCACCAGGTCGCGGATCTCCTGGATGAAGTCGCGGTCCAGGGTGAACGGCCGCGGCACCAGGTTCGGGATGTACTTGCCGACCAGCAGCTCCGGATCCTGCCCGTGCGGCATGACGCGGTCCAGCGCGCGGCGGAAGTCGTCGACACCGACCCGCAGCACCTCGGAGTGGAACGGCACGTCGATGCCGGGCACCAGGATGAACGACCGCTTGCCACCGCTGATTTCGCGTCGGCGCTCGATCTCCGCCTCCAGGGCCTCCAGACCGCGGACGGTACCGGCGATCGCGTACTGCGAACCGCGCAGGTTGAAGTTCACGATCTGCAGGAACTCACCGGTCTCTTCGGCAATCTGCGCGACGAAGTCGGTGACGTCGTTGTCGTCGAGGTCGATCTGCGACGGCCGGATCGCGGCCAACCGGTAGTCGGACCGGCCCTTCGCGTCGCGCGGGACGATGTCGTGCATCTTGCTGCCGCGGTGGAACACCACCTCCAGCAGCGCCTCCAGCTCGTACACGCCGGACACGCAGGCCAGCGCGGTGTACTCGCCGACGGAGTGGCCGCAGGCGATGGCGCCCTCGACGAAGGCACCCTGCTCACGCATCTCGGCCACCTGGGCGGCCGCCACGGTGGCCATGGCCACCTGGGTGAACTGGGTCAGGAAGAGCACGCCGTCCGGGTGGTGGTAGTGCACGCCGCTGGCGATGATGCTGGTCGGGTTGTCCCGGACCACGTGCAGCACCGAGAAGCCGAGGGTGTCGCGGGTGAACTTGTCCGCGGAGTCCCAGATCTTGCGGGCGGCCTTGGAGCGGGCCCGGACCTCCATGCCCATGCCCTTGTGCTGGATGCCCTGACCGGGGAAAGCGTAAACCGTTTTGGGAGCGGCCAATTGGGCGGAAGCGGACATCACCAGTTCGCCGCCGACCTTCGCGGTGACCTCGATGATCTCGGCGCCGCGGTCGATGCCGACGCGGTCGACCCGGAAGTCGATCTCGTCGCCCGGCAGCACCATGCCCAGGAAGCGCGAGGTCCAGCCCACCAGGCGGGCCGGCGGGGTGGCCCGGCCGTCGGTGGCGGTGACCACGTGCTGCGCGGCGGAGGACAGCCACATGCCGTGCACGATGGGCGATTTCAGGCCGGCCAGCAGGGCGGCGGCCCGATCGGTGTGGATCGGGTTGTGGTCACCCGACACCACCGCGAAGGCGCTCATGTCGACCGGTGCGGTGACGGTGACGTCGCGGCGCCGACGACGCGGGGTCTCGGTGGCATTGTCGGTGATCGCGCCGCCGGCCCGGGCCGGGTCGGTCAGCTCAGCAGCACCGCTGCGACCGCGGATGGCGAACCGCTCCTGCAACACGGCCAGCACGGTGCCGGCTGCGTCGGCGATCTTCACCTCGACCGGCACCACGCGGCCGACCTCGGTGTCGACCGCGGCGGAAGCCGTTGCGGTGACGGTCAATTCGGCCCGCTCTGCGGGCATCGGGGCCAGTAGGTGCGCGGCGTGGTCCAGGTGGACCAGGCTCAGAAGACCCTCGACGACGGGAATGCCGTCCGCGGTGACCGCCGCACCGATGACCGAGAACACCGCGGGCCAGCAGCGGCCGACCAGGGCGTCGGGCACCAGGGTGAGGCCGGGCGCCAGCGGGGCGCCGAAGGTGGCGGTGACGCCGGTGTGGTCGGCGACCTCCTCCGGATCCCAATCGGCGGTGACGGTCGCGACGTTGCCGGTGACCGTCGGCAGCGCGTCCACGCCGTCGGCGCCGGCGGCGATGGCCAACACGGCACGCATCGCGGCCGAGGCGTCGTCGGTGGTGACCACCGGCATACCGCCGTCGACGGTGGTCGCCGGCAGGGTGAAGCGGATCGCGATCCAGATGTCCGACAGCGGCACGTTCAGGACGACGCCGTCACCGTCGAGTTCCAACCGGGAACCGGTGGAAGCGTGTGTGGCCGAACGGTTTTCGTTGACCTGCCACTCCGACGGCGCACCGATCCGGTGTACGGGGTTGATCGCGGTGCGACCGGCCCACAGCACGTCGGGCGAATCGAGGACGACGGCCAGCGGACCGGTGACGTCGGCACGGGCCTGACGGCGGGAGTGAACGGCGGCCGGCGCCTCACCCTTCGCAGCCAGCGCTGCGACTACCTCGTCGACCGCGGCCTGCTCGAAGCGGTCCAGCAGCTCACCGACGGGCTCGTCGACGCGAGTGATGCCGGCGACGGCAGCGGTACCGGGGATGATGCAGACCTGGTCGGCGTCGTAGCGGGCGTCGTGCGCCTGCCACAGCGAGTCGCTGCGCCACCAGCGGCGCACGTCCTTGTCGACGACCGGCACGAAGTTGACCGGCTTGCCGAGCGTCTTGCACAGCGTGACGAAGAACGGGATGTCGGCCGGGTGCAGGCGGAGCGTCTCGGCTTCGGGGTACCGGGCCAGCAGCTCGGCGATGGCGCGCTGCGGATCCTCCAGCAGGGCTTCACCCTCGGCGGCGGCCGGGAACAGGGTGTCGATGCGGCCGGCGTCGGCCGGGTTCAGCCGCGCCTCGGCGCGCTGCAGCATCTCCTCGAAGCGGTCCCGCCAGGTCATGTCGAGCCACGGCGAGTGGTCGCGCTTGGTGTCGGCGGTGCTGTCGCCGGCGCCGATCGCCAGCTCCACGTACCGCTGCAGCCACTGCAGGTAGGTCATGTCCGCGACATCGCCGAAGTACGGCTTGGCGGTGTTGGCCATCGCGGCGATGATCTCGTCGCGGCGCTCCGCGACGGCGTCGGCGTCACCGGCGACCTCGTCGAGCAGCCGGCCACAGCGCGACGCGGTGTTGTCGATCTCGTGGATGTCCGCGCCCAGCTGGCTGCGCCCGGAGGCCATGCCACCCTGCGCCTTGCCGGCGCCGACCCACTTGTCGGTGCCCGTGGTGTCCGCCAGCAGCTGCTTGACCTGCGGCGAGGTGGTGGCCTCCAGGGTGGCCATCGCGGCGGTGCCGACCAGGATGCCGTCGACCGGCATCAGCGGGAAGCCGTGGACCTCGGCCCAGCGGCCGGAGAGGTACTCGGCCGCGCGCTCCGGAGTGCCGATGCCGCCGCCGACGCAGATGGTCAGGTTGGACTGCTTGCGAAGATCGGAGTAGGTGCTGACGAGCAGGTCGTCGAGGTCTTCCCACGAGTGGTGGCCACCGGCCCGGCCGCCTTCGACGTGGACGATGAGCTCCCGGTCCGGGACCTCTTCGGCGATCTTGATGACAGACTTGATCTGGTCCACGGTGCCCGGCTTGAACACCACGTTGGTGATGCCGATCTCGTGGAGTTCCTCGATCAGCGCGACGGCCTCTTCGAGTTCCGGGATGCCGGCGGTGACGATGACGCCGTCGATCGGGGCTCCGGACTGCCGGGCCTTCTGCACCAGGCGCTTGCCGCCCAGCTGCAGCTTCCACAGGTACGGGTCCAGGAACAGTGAGTTGAACTGGATGGCGCGGCCCGGCTCCAGCAGCTCGGTCAGCTCAGCGACGCGGCCGTCGAAGATCTCCTCGGTGACCTGACCGCCACCGGCCAGCTCGGCCCAGTGGCCGGCGTTGGCTGCAGCCGCGACGATCTTGGCGTCCACGGTGGTCGGGGTCATGCCGGCCAGCAGGATCGGCGAGCGTCCGGTCAGGCGGGTGAACTTGGTGGACAGCTTGACCGAACCGTCGGGCAGCTTGACCGCGGAAGGCGCGTAGCTGGCCCAGGCGGGCTGCACGGCCGGCGCCGCACCGACGGTGAACAGCGAACGCTGTCCGGCCCGGGTGGCGGCGGGCACGATGCCCACGCCGAGGCCGCGGATGATCGGCGAGGTCAGGCGGGTGACGGTGTCACTCGGTCCGAGGTCGATGAGCCAGCGGGCGCCGGCGTTGTGCAGGCGCTCGACCTCGGCGACCCAGTCGATGGGCTTGACGAAGATCGACTCGGTCATCTGGTGGGCCAGGTCGGCGTCGATGCCGATCTTGGCGGCCCAGCGGTCCACGACCTCGATGCCGTCGGCGAGACGCGGGGTGTGGAAGCCGACCTCGACCTGGACGCCGTTGAAGACCGGGCTGAACACCGCACCGCCGCGCAGCTTGTTCTTGCGCTCGGCCTCGTCCTTCTCGGTGATCTTGCTGCAGTACAGCTCGAAGCGCGCCAGTTGCTCCGGGGTGCCGGTGATGACGACGCTGCGACGGCCATTGCGGATCGACAGCACCGGCGGCAGCACGGTGCGGACGTCCTGGGAGAACTCTTCGAGCAGTTCGGCGATGCGCTCGGGGTCGGCGTTGGTGACCGAGACCATCGGCGACTTGTCGCCGCGGCCGACCATGCCGCGGCGGCGCGACACCAGCGAGCCGGCGGCACCGATGAGCTGCAGCAGCGCGAGCAGTTCGGCATCACGAGCGCCGTTGGCCTTCAGCGCCTCGGCGGCGATGATGCCCTGCGAGTGGCCGGCGACCGCGACGGGCGGCGTACCGGCCAGGTCCAAGCCCTGACGCTGCACGGCGCGAATGGCGGCCATCTGGGCCAGCAGGATGCCCGGCCCGGAGATGGCGGCGGTGGTCAACTGCTTGGCCGACGGCAGCGCCTCATCGGCGGCCAGGGACCGCACCCACTGCATGGGCTCGAAACCGATCGGCCGCACCACGACGAGCTCGCGGGCCACCGGCTCCAGCAGCAGCGCCGCTTCGCCGACGATCTCGCTCAGTTCGGATTCGATGCCGGCCGAGCTGACCAGCTCTTCGAGGTTCTCCAACCAGGACGCGCCCTGACCACCGAACGCCACGGCGTATGGCTCGCCCGCGTTGAGCAGGTCCACCAGTGCGTTTGCGCCACCCGCCGACCCGCCGACATTCGCCTCGGTGCTACGGCCGCTGGTCGCATTGCGGTGTTCGTTGATCGTCACGTCGTCTCTCCTCGCTGCCGCGCGCACCTGTGGGGTGCGTACTGCTTAGGTCTGGAGTCGGCCCTGGGGCAACGCGGTGCGACGTCGAACCGCGTCGGGCCCGTGCTACGTCCTCGCGCCCGGGTATGGGGCGCCCTGACAAGCCGGGCCGACTGCACTAAGAGTGTCATAAGATTCACCCCATTTTCCGGCCAGAAATGGTTACCAGCGAGTTCTACGCCCGGGTAACCACCCACCTGGGTAACGCGGCGTCACCGGACCGCCGATGGGCTACAGGACAAACGTCCTGTTGGCGGGTGGTTACGGTCGAGTAGCAACAACTTCGCTGATCAAGGCGGTATTGTTATCAAATCGTTACCGTGATTCCGGCCGGGTCCGAACCTTACTAATGAGTAGTAAGAAAATGTTCGAGATTGACTCGACAATGGCGGCCCGCATGTCTATGCGGCCGGTAAGTTTTCGCATCGAAGTTTGCTGCGCAAAAGTCACGATTTCTCAGAGCTCGGGCCCAGCTAACTTCGGCGCGCTGGTTCAGGCCGCCGTCAGTCCCACTGCCCGAACTGGGGCTTGAGGAGGTTGTTGATGTCGACGCCGACGCCGCCGACATGTTGTTTGTCGATCTCGACCTGATGCAGCGCCGCCGCCTGGTGCGGAGTCCCGCCGGGCGAGCCCCAGTTGTGCTGCCAGAAGTAGGAACCCAGCCCGTCCTGCAGGGCCCACTCGATGGTCTTGGAGTTGGCATAGACCCCAACCCGCTGATGCCCCAGCACTGATTCCCAGCCCCGCAGATAGGGCGCCACCTGGGCCTTGTACTGCGCCGGGGTGGGGTCGTCGTCAATGGACGCGTAGATCGGCGCCCCCACCGGACCACCCGCCGCGGTGTGCAGCTGGAATCCACGCTGAGCGTGCTGCACACCGGCAGCCTGACCGCCCAGCCAGTCCGCGTTGGTTGCCTTGCCGTACTGGTAGCAGGACACGATCTTCAGGCTGCTCTGATACAGGTCGCGGGCCTCGGGCAGCTCGATGGGCTTGCCCAGCATCCATTCGCCGCCAGGTCGCCGGTCCGAAACGTACCGAATGGCGCCGAGGGCGCCCGCCGCCCGGATATCGGCTGCCTTGATCACCCCGGCCGCGTAGTCCAGCAACACGCCCAGCGGGGCCGCCGCAGCGGTCGACGTGCCGAGCACCGATTGCAACCCGGCGCCCAGACCGAGCGCAGCGGGCGCGACAGCGGCGTATTTCAGCACATCACGGCGGGAAATTGCCACGGGTTTCAGGGTATGACAACTGTCGCTCTGGACCCATGAGCGCCACTGGGCACAGCCGCAACAATTTCTCCAGATAGCGGCGTCGATCGTGCAGACGATGGCCAGAAATCGCCGGCTAACTACTTCACGTCGAGCGCGCCAGCGCGGCGGCCGCGTGCCGGTGCCCGATGATCTCGAACCCGACCACACTCACCATCGGCGCCAGGCTGGCCACCAGCAGGCAGACGCCCATCGGTACCCCGGCGGCCGCCAGCGCCACCGACGCCGCCAGCACCACCGCGGTCAGCACGATGAGCACCAGGTGCAGGGCGTCTGCCGCTCGCAACATCAGCACGTACATCACATAGACCAACGCGATGTAGACGCCCAGCGGGATGACCACGGCCAGCACCGTGCCGACCGGCCCGAGTGCCGAGTGACCCTGGATGGTGAGAGCGGCGAAATCCAGGCCCGCACCCGTCGCCACGATCGCCCCGAACACCGGCATGTGCAGATAACCGAACCAGAACGACCGTTCGCGGTGGGCATGCAGCACATCTGCCGCCGGCACCATGAAATACACCCACCACATGCCGAAGGTCAGGGCCGTCCCCGCTACCGCGAGGAGCACCACATCGGCGGACCAACCCGTCTCGCCGATCATCGCTGACAGGGTGGCGACAGTGCCGACCACGCCTTCGCCCAGCGCGATGATCGCCAGCAGGCCGTACCGTTCGGCGATGTGGTGGGCGTGCCATGGCGTGCCGCCACAGCGCCGCTCAGCCACTATCGGCCCCGCGAGTTCGATCAACGCCAGCAGGACCCAGCAGCCCAGCGTCACCGGCACCGGGGTCGGCAGAAACACCGTACCGATCCATCCGACCTGCACCACCGACACGACCACGGCATAAGTCAGCGCCGCCGATCGACCAGCCGGATTCTGGCGCGCCGCGCGTAACCACTGCCCCACCAACGCAATTCGCATCACCACGTAACCCGCGACCAGAACCGCGTTGTCGACATGGCGACCGGCCTCGACCGAGGCGAAGAACGCCGGCAGACCCAAGGCCAAGACCAGCACGCCGACCATCTCAACCATCGTCATGAGGCGGAACACCCAGTCGTCGGTGTCGTACGCCGAGGCGAACCAGGTGAAGTTGATCCATGCCAGGCAGATCGCGAAGGTGGCGAAGACGAATGCGGTGATCCCGGCGCCGACGTGCCCGGCCGCCAGCATGTGCGCCAATTGCGATGCGCCGACGCCGAAGGCGACGGTGAAAGTCAGGTCGAACAGCAACTCGAGCGGCGTCGACACCCGATGCTTCTCGTGCGGATCCCGTCCGCGCATCGGCGTCAGCCGATGCGGCTGCACCGCACTGTGCGGGTCGGGCGCGTGCGCATCCATGCAGTGTCCCTTCAGCGATCCGGCCCACCCCGGGCCGCTTCACGGGTAAGCCTGCCGTAGATCCGAACCCACGTCCCGTTACCGTGGAGCCGTGTCCGCTACCCCCATCGCCGTCGGCGTGGTGCTCGCCGCCGGGATCGGATCGCGGGTGGGTGCCGACGGCAACAAGGCTTATCTGCAGCTGGCCGGCCGCAGCATGGTGGCCTGGTCCGTGGCGACGGTGGCCGAATGCCCGGATATCGCCCGCACTGTCCTGGTGTTCCGGCGCGGCGAACGCGACCAGGTCGAGCGGCTGATAGCCGACGAACTTCCCGGTACCACAGTCGAATTCGTCGAGGGCGGCGATTCCCGGCACGGCTCCGAACACAACGTGCTGAGTTACCTTGCGCCGGACATCGA